>NSHP01000001.1 GCA_002737125.1 Actinomycetota bacterium
GGCAGCCAAAACATGGCTGGGTCGCGCATAGTCTGCAACACAAGCTGATCCGCTGGCAACGGCAAATCCTCGTTTATCGAGTTCGGTAACGAGTGCTTCGCCCGAGGCATAGAGCACGGAGAAGTTAAGAATGTGGGGTAGGCGCCAAACTGGATCACCTAGTACCTCGACATCGGTAAGCCCGTTGCCAATGCCAGCGCGCAGTAGTTCGATATCGGCGTGGGCTTGTTGGGCCAAAGTGACCTGCTCATTCATCAAGGCTTCCAGTGCGGTTGCGGCTCCCACCGCGCCAGCGATGTCGGGGAACCCACCGAGCCAACCGCGGTCTGCGCTTATCGGGGGCAGCCAGCGCACTTCACGCCGCACCACCAAAATTGCGACCCCGGCCGGGCCGGCCCAGTCACGAGCCCCGGCCGTGAGCATGGACCACCCCTGGGGCAATGGGATCCGCCCAATGGCTTGGCTGGCATCCATCAAGATCGGTAGGTCGGGGTCGGTGGCTGCGACTAGTTCGATGGGCTGGCAGGTGCCGACTTCGGTATTGGCCACCTGTAAAGCGCCAATTGCGGCACTTGCTGAGGCGCGCTGAAAAGCCTCAGCGTCAATGCGGCCGTAGGCATCGACTCCCACTATTTGCGTGGCCGGGCGCACTTCGCCTAAATCCAGCAGCGCCGCGGTTTCTACCGAACTCAAGGCCAGCGCCCCCGGGTAGCCGTCAAGGGCAAAAGTTTGTGCTGCAGCGACACCGGATGTGAAGTAAATCTCCTCGGTGGTAATCGTCATGCCCGCGGCCAAAGACAGGCTGGTTGCGATGCTGCTTCGGGCTGCGTCAAGTAGGGCTCCGGCTTGCCGGCCCGCGTGGTGCAGCCGCCTTGGATCAGCCCAGCCTTGTACCGCCGCCGCCGCCATCGCGGTCGCTACAACTGCAGGGAGTGGCTGGCCGCCCATGCCATCCAGGAGGCCCGCCGGTGGGTACCAAATGCCAACCATGGAACGCACGTTAGTGGTCGGCCCCCGGTGTGGTGAATCCCTCATAGCAATTCGCCCCGGGCGAGGGGGCGTTACCCCATAAGAATGCGATAGCCTAGGGGCAGTTCAGGTTTCTGAAGAAGGGTATTTCGTGGGTTTGACCGAGGTGGCTGCGCAACTGCGCCGCCCGCGCGTGTTTTTAATCGTTATTGGCGCGGTTGCCGCCACGACACTGTTGAGCGGGTGCACAGCCAATGAGGCTTTCTTCTTCGATATGCCCGAGCCTGCGACCAAAGAAGCCCACACTATTTTGAATTTATGGAATGGCTCTTGGATCGCCGCCTGGGGGGTTGGCATTGTCACCTGGGGCTTGATGCTGTGGGCCGCCGTTGCGTATCGCCGCCGGCATAAGGATGAAGTTCCGGAGCAGACCACCTACAACATGCCTCTTGAACTGCTTTACACGGTTGTCCCGCTGATCATGATCCTCGGTCTCTTCTGGTTCACCGCCAGAGACCAAAGTGAACTTCTGACCATGGAGAACGATCAAGTTCAAACGGTCAACGTGGTGGCCTACCGCTGGAACTGGGGCTTTAACTACCTAGATGAAGATGTTTATACGGTCGGTACCCCCGCCCAAAACTCGGTATTAGTCCTGCCGGTAAACGAAAAAGTGCGCTTCGAACTCACTTCACCTGACGTGATCCATTCCTTCTGGGTGCCGGATTTCCTCTTTAAGATGGATGTCATTCCGGGCAAGACCAACGCATTTGAGTTGACGCCCGACAAAATCGGCACTTATGTAGGTCGCTGCGCCGAGTTGTGCGGAGTGGAGCATTCGCAGATGCTTTTCTCGGTCAAAGTTGTCGAGCGCGCTGAATTCGACGCTTATGTCGAGCAACTGAAAACACAGGGTCAGTCAGGCCTGCTCGACACCGGTCGTAGCACCGACGAAGGTCAAATGCCAGGGGAGACAGCACTATGACAATGCTCAGCGACCGCGTCGTTTCGTCGGATCAGGGACCGCAATTACCGCAGCGCAAGAAAAAGAGCCCCGGCTTGATGGTGGTGTCTTGGTTGACCTCAACCGACCACAAGGTGATCGGTTATATGTACCTAATCCTGGCGACATTTTGGTTCTTCGCTGCTGGTGCGATGGCATTGGTTGTCCGAGCCGAGCTCGCCATCCCGGGGCTGCAATTCGTTTCACTCGAGCAGTACAACCAGCTGTTCACGATGCACGGGACAATCATGTTGTTCTTGTTCGCAACCCCGCTGTTCGTCGGCTACGCGAACGTCATCATGCCGCTGCAGATCGGCTCACCTGACGTCGCCTTCCCACGCCTCAACATGTTGGGATTCTGGCTTTTTGCCTTCGGCGGCATGGTCGTGGCGGCGGGTTTCATTACCCCTGGTGGCGCCGCCGCCTTTGGGTGGTTCGCCTACGCACCGCTCAGCAACGCTTTTTACTCACCCGAGGTAGGGGGCGACCTGTGGTTGCTGGGGTTGGCGATGGGCGGGCTAGGTACCATCCTCGGTTCTGTCAACTTCGTGACAACCATTTTCTGTATGAGGGCTCCCGGTATGACCATGTTCCGGATGCCTATTTTCACCTGGACGATTTTTACCACCAGCGTGCTGGCTCTGCTTGCTTTCCCGGTATTGGCCGCTGCCCTTGCACTTGCCTTCATTGACCGTAATTATGGGGCGGTGGTGTTCGCACCGGAAAACGGTGGAGCCATGCTGTGGGAGCACCTTTTCTGGTTCTTCGGGCACCCGGAAGTCTACATTTTGGCTTTGCCTTTCTTTGGTATCGCCAGCGAAATCATCCCGGTCTTTTCACGTAAGCCGGTCTTTGGATACAAAGGCTTGATCTACGCAACTTTGGGGATCGGCGCCCTATCGATGGCGGTGTGGGCACATCACCTTTATGTCACCGGGTCGGTTTATCTGCCATTCTTTGCTTTCATGACGATGCTGATCGCGGTGCCAACGGGTGTCAAATTCTTTAACTGGATTGGCACGATGTGGCGCGGATCGGTCTCATTTGATACCCCGATGCTCTGGACCATGGGCTTCATGTTCACGTTCTTATTCGGTGGGCTCACCGGCATCATCTTGTCGGCGCCCCCCCTTGACTTCCACCTTTCAGACAGCTATTTCGTTGTTGCTCATTTTCACTACACCGTCTTTGGAACCGTGGTGTTCATGTTCTTCGCGGGGCTGTACTTCTGGTGGCCAAAAATGACCGGCAAAATGCTTAATGAACGCCTGGGCAAGATCCATTTTTGGCTGCTTTTTATTGGTTTCCAGACGACTTTCTTGGTGCAGCACTGGCTGGGTGTACAAGGGATGCCACGGCGGTACGGTGACTACCTGCCCTCGGATGGTTTCTCAACCCTCAATGCGGTTTCTACCGTGGGAGCAGCAATTTTGGGTATTTCAACGCTTTTCTTCATCTGGAATGTAATTAAGACTTCTCGCACTGCGCCGATGGTTGGTGTTGATGACCCTTGGGGTTGGGGTGGTTCCCTCGAGTGGGCAACTTCATGTCCGCCACCGCGACACAACTTTGTCTCGATTCCGAAGATCCGGTCTGAGCGTCCCGCATTTGATTTGCATCACCCAGAACTGGCGATCACTACTCAGCAGCCTGCGGTCGAAGGAATAAAGTCGTGAAAGTTGAAGGCCGAATATTTGGCTTAGGTGCCATTTTCTTTCCAATAACGGCATTCGCCTACTGGTACCTATCTCACGATCCCATCGGGACCACCGCGTTAGCCCTTTCTGGGGCTTTGGCCTTCTTGGTCGCCTTCTATGTGCTCTATACAGCCAAACGGGTTTATCCAAGGCCCGAGGATCGACTCGATGGCAATATCGACGAAGCCGACCCGGAGTACGGGTTCTTCAGCCCGCATTCGTGGTGGCCGCTAGTGCTTGGCTTTTCGGCCTTCTTAGTTGTTCTCGGACT
This sequence comes from Actinomycetota bacterium, assembly GCA_002737125.1. GTDB lineage: Bacteria > Actinomycetota > Actinomycetes > S36-B12 > S36-B12. The sequence goes on from NSHP01000001.1 coordinate 3,941, forward strand.
GATATTCGCGGTGTGGCTTTTGGTGTTTGCCTTCACGTTGCTGATCGTCGCCTTGGTTGGTTGGCTATTTGAGTACTACCGGGGCGAATTCGCGCACTGAGTGCAACGGCTACGGCTGATCCGGTAGTTCGGGTGCGCTACTGATTTAGTGTAGATGGTGAAATGGTCGCCGCTCGTGTCGGCCGGATTTTTTGTTCTGGGCTTGACCGCTTGCGCTACCGCCCCCACGTTGAGCCTTAAGACCACACCGATTCCTCCGGTCTCTCGGGTAGTCATCTTGGCTGAGCCCGCAGCAACTATGCCGGTTGAAATCACCCAGCCAATATTTGTGACAGCCGAACACGGCAGGTTGGCTGAGGTGGCCGTTCTCGGGCCGACAGGTCCCCTCGCAGGGCAGATGAGCGCCGATGGCTCTGGGGTTTGGATAGCCGAGTCGACTGAGTTGGCCTATGGCACCACCTACCGCATATCAGCCAAGGCGGTGGATTCACGTGGGGTTGCCAATACGGAGACCGATGATTTCACGACTGTATCCCCGGAGAAGTTCTTCACCGGTTCGGTTTCCCCGCTGCCGGATACGGCAGTTGGCATCGGCACACCGATAGCCGTCACTTTCGATAAAAGTGTGAGCGACAGGGCCGCGGTGCAGCGGGCGTTGGTAATAACTACCTCTGTGCCGATTGAGGGTGCCTGGGCGTGGCTCACGGACAAAGTAGTTGTGTTTCGCCCGCGGTATTACTGGCCGGGAGATATCACCGCCACCGTGTCGCTAAACCTGACAGGAGTGCAGGCCAAGCCGGGGATTTACAGGTCTGGTGATATCTAGAGCGTGGTGAGATTCGGGCCGGCAATGGTGACTCGAGTAAATGCCCAAAGTTACCAAGCTACTGTTTATCGAAATAACGTGAAACTTAGGGTTATCCCCATCACCACGGGTAAGGCGGGTTTTGAAACCCGATCCGGGATGGAAGTGATTTTGAGTAAAGAGCGCACCCGAACAATGGATGCCGCAACCGGTGGTGCCGATAATAAAGACCCTTAGTACTACCGGCTTCTCGTCGAGTACGCGATGCGGGTTACCTACAGCGGGGAGTTCTTGCACGCCGCCCCATGGTCGGTCCGGTCCCAAGGTCAGGCGAATGTCAGCCACGGGTGTGGATCAAGATCTTGGCACTGGGTTGAACAACTGGAACCAGTCATGGGATGAGCGGTTGACCAGCTCCTCGGCAGGCGCGCTCATGATCTAGCGAGGGCACTAAAAGCGGGTTTGCGAACTGAGCCACTTATTGTTCGGTGCGCTCGGCAAACTGCTTGGAGTTGGTATCGGCCATGCCTAGGTGATGCAGCACCCCGCCGTGACCATTGCGAAGCTCGTCAGCGTCCTCGTAGGCATGTAGCGGCGCCTCGAGTGCGGCATCGTGGGCAACGTGGTGCTGTGCGGCCTCGATCTCGGCAGCGGTTGGCTTGGCGATGTTTTCGGCGTAGAAGAAGTGGCTGAGCTTGGCCCGCATTGATTTGAGCCGGTAATAGGGATTTGCAACTCCGTCAGCATCTACTTTTACCGGCGCCGGCAGTGGCGTGATGTCGGTCTTCGAGGTGATTACTGCCATTTCCTTGTAGTTGATTGGCTCGTGCACCTCGATGAACTCACCATGCGGCAGGCGCAGTACCCGGCCGGTCTCGTAACCGTGCAGCAATTTATCACGATCGCGGCGCTGCAGAGCCAAGCAAATGCGCCTGGTTACCACGAAGGCAATCGGAGGTAGCACGAAAATTGTCAAACGTAGGAACCAGGTAATTGAGTTGATAGTTAGATTGAAACTCGTTGCAATGATGTCGTTGCCGCCACCAATCCAGAGTAATCCGTAGAAAGTTATTGCCATTACCCCAATACCGGTGCGTGTCGGGTTATTGCGCGGCCGGTCAAGTAGGTGATGCTCACGCTTGTCGCCGGTGACCCAAGCCTCTAAGAACGGGTAGAGGGCAAGTGCGGTGAATACAATGCCGGGCATGATTACGGCAGGGATCAAAATGTTCCATGAGATGGTGTAGCCGAATAAATATGTCTCAATATTCGGCATAATCCGTAGTGCCCCATCGAGCCATCCGATATACCAGTCAGGCTGTGAACCGGCACTAACTTGGTCGGGGGTGTAGGGGCCGAAAATCCAAATCGGGTTAAGTGTTACCAGGCCGGCGATCAGTGTGCAGACGCCGAACACGATAAAGAAGAAGCCGCCAGCCTTTGCCATGTATACCGGCATAAGCGGGTACCCAACCACGTTGCTGTTGGTCCGCCCGGGGCCGGGGAACTGGGTGTGCTTTTGGGTCCAGACCAACATCAGGTGCACCGTTACCAAAGCAAGGATTAGCCCGGGCACTAACAAGATATGGATGCCATAGAGCCTCGAGATGAAGTCCGTGCCGGGGTACTCGCCCCCGAAGAGTAAGAAGGCACCCCACGTTCCAACAATAGGGATGGACTGCACAATTCCACGGGCAATCTGGAGCCCGGTGCCCGAAAGCAGATCATCGGGCAGCGAGTACCCGGAGAATCCAGCAGCCAGTGCCAAAGTGGCTAGACCTACCCCGATGATCCAGTTGAACTCACGGGGTTTGCGGAAAGCGCCGGTGAAGAAAACCCTGAACATGTGGACCGCGATTGCGGCAATAAAGATCAGCGCGGCCCAGTGGTGCATTTGGCGGATCAAGAGCCCTCCGCGCACATCGAATGAGATATCCAAAGATGAGGAGTAGGCCTCTGACATCTCGATGCCCTTAAGTGGCACATACGAGCCGTCATAGATGACCTCAACCATGGAAGCTTTATAGAACAAGGTCAGGTAAACACCCGAGAGCAGAACCACTATGAAGCTATAAAGGGCAATCTCGCCCAGCATGAAGGACCAGTGATCTGGGAAGACTTTTCCGAGGTTGCGGGACAGGAACTTATTGCTGCCCACACGTTGATCAACGTAGGTAGCAACACCTTCACCCGCGGCCTCAATCGGGCTTGACACTGTTGGATTAGTCGTGCTCATCCACGCTCCCAAAAACTAGGTCCAACCGGTTCAGCAAATGGTGCCTTCGCCACTATGAATCCTTCCACATCTACGCCAATTGGCAACTGGGGCATGCGCCGCGCCGCCGGGCCAAAGACCACGTTGCCAGAGTCTGCAAGGTCGAATGTCGATTGGTGGCATGGGCAGAGCAAGTGGTGGGTGCGCTGCTCATAAAGGGCGATCGGGCAGCCCACGTGGGTGCAAATCTTGGAGTAAGCGACGATCCCTTGGTAATCCCAGCCGTCACCTTGCTGCGAGACAATGTCAGCCGGGTCCATGCGCACCAAGATGATGGCAGCTTTGGCGCGAGCATTTAGGTTGCCCTCGGCAATCTGGACTTCTTCAAGGTCTGCTGGTGCCGCGGAAACCAGCCCGCCCACGGGAATATCTTCGGGGCGGATCGGCAGGTAGGTGGGATCGGTAACAACCCGGGTGCCGTCCTTCCACAAGGTGGTGGTTAAAAGTTCTGAGGGGCTGGGGCTGCCGGGGGGTGAGATCCACAGGTCGCGAAGCATGACGATCAGTGGGATTGGGAATAGCACCATGGCGCCGATCAAGGTGCGCCGAATGATCTTGAAGCGCGCAAAACCAGATTCTTCTTTGCCCCGCTCGTAATTCGCCGCAGCTTCGCCGGTGGCTTCAGCCGGTGAGGATAGGTCATGTCGCTCTTGGACTACTTCTACATCGGGCATCAATTTTTTGGCCCACTGAATGGCGCCAGCGCCGATCAGGAAAATCGCTGCACCCATGGTGAATCCAAGGGTGATATTCATGGCCCCGACCACACCGAACACCGGAAGATAAACATTCGCGGACTTGTCTATGGCGACGAAGGCGATGATAAAAAGCACAACAAAAAGCATGGACAACATGAACATCGAAGAGACTTGGCGCTCAGCCCTGCGTGCCGCCTTCGGATCAGTATCAGCTACCCGCGGGCGGTGCGGGATATCGGCAACCGGAGAGTAGCCAAGTTTTGCTGGTGCATGTTCGCCGGCGCCGGTCCCAGGGCCTGTACTAATCTCTGTCATCGCGCTTTAATTCCAACCCAAATAGCCACTGCGATCAGGGCGCCGAATACTGCCGTCCACAGAAATAAGCCTTCGGTCACCGGGCCGAGTCGGCCGAGTGAGAGCCCGCCGGGGTCGGCAGCGTTTTGCAGATAGTCGACATAGGCGATGATTGCTTTCTTGTCCTCTTCGGGAAGCGTGGAATCGCTGAAGACCGGCATACTTTGGGGCCCGGTGATCATGGCTTCGTACATCTGCACCGGGGTGGCGTTCATTAAGCTGGGTGCGTACTTGCCCTGGGTTAGTGCTCCACCTTGACCTGCGGCTTGGTGGCATTGTTGGCAGTTGACCCGAAACAGCACCCCCCCTTCGGCCACGTCAGCGCTACCGAAATCAACCTGCTCAGCGTTGGGGATGGCGGGGCCAGGTGCTAGCGAAGATACATAAGCCGCTAACGCTGCGGTCTCCTCCTTGTTGTACTGAGGAGGCCCAGCCGCCGCCTGCACGCCGGGGGCAGCAAGGGGCATGCGCCCCGTGGCCACCTGGAAGTCAACAGCGGCTGCGCCGACACCGATCAAAGTAGGGCCGTTGGTGGAACCCTGAGCTTGCAGGCTATGGCAGGAGGAGCAGCCCTCCAGGTAGAGCTGCTTGCCCATTTCCACCTGGGTTTCGCTACTGGCTGCGCCGGCAGCTTCGGCGGGGCGCACTGTCCCGACGGCGGCATAAACCCCACCGACCGCAACCAGTGCGAAAAGCAGCATTGCCAAAGCCACGACTGGTTGACGTCGCCTGGCAGCAAGGAACTTCACGCGGGCAAGCCTTTCGTCGCTATTTGAGGATGTAAATCATGAAGAAAAGGGCAATCCAGACCACGTCAACAAAGTGCCAGTAATAGGACGCGACGATGGCGCGGGTGGCCTGATCGTGGGTGAAGCGCTTGGTTGCGTAGGTGGTGGCCAGCACTAGCAGGAAGGCGATTAGTCCGCCGGTAACGTGCAGGCCATGGAATCCCGTTGTGAGGTAGAAAGCGGAACCGTAGGCATTCGATGAAAGCGTCAAACCTTCGTGAACCAAAGCCACGTACTCGGTGACCTGGCCGGCGACAAAGAATGAGCCCATCAAGAACGTGATAATGAACCAGCGGCGCAGTACTTTGACCTCGCCCCGCTCGGCCGCGAAGACTCCCAATTGGCAGGTCACGCTGGACAGCACTAAAACCGTGGTGTTTAAGCTGGCGAAGGGGATATTTAGCAACTTGGTTTCTGCGGCCCACAGTTCGGGGTTCACCGCCCGTAGGGTGAAATACATCGCGAAGAGCGCGGCGAAGAACATCAGCTCGCTGGCAAGCCAAACTATGGTGCCGATAGCCACCATGTTGGGCCGGTTGGCCGGGGCGTGCGCGTAGGTAGCCGGTACCTGCGTTGTTGATGCCACGACTGCAGTCTGGCAGATGAACCACGGTGTTTCCTGTTTACCCCCCGTGAACTTCGTCACGGTCTATGAGGGGCTCGCTGGCATCTGCGCCCCGCACGCGATAGGCGGCTCCGGCTCGGTCTAAGGTTGGCCTCGTGAGCGACCAGGTGAGCCCCGAGGTAACCAGCAACCTAAAGGTTTTGATCTACAGCGATGACCGTACGGTGCGCAGCGATGTGATGTTCGCACTTGGTAAGCGCCCGGCGCCCGACCTAGCCGAATTGGATTATGTCGAGTGCGCCACCGGCCCGGCATTAATTGGGCTCGTCGACAAAGGTCGCTTTGATTTGCTGATCTTGGACGGTGAAGCCACCCCGGTGGGTGGCATGGGGGTGGCCCGGCAGTTGAAGGACGAAATCTTCAATTGCCCGCCGATCTTGGTTCTCATCGCCCGACCGCAGGATGCTTGGTTGGCGACGTGGTCACGTGCTGAAGCGGTGTCCTCGCACCCGATCAACGCCGTGCTGCTTGCCGATGCGGTGACCGGTCTACTGCGTCCGAAAATGGCGAAGTTATCCGCCATTGCCACCGCGTGATTATTGTCTCACCATAATTTGAAGTTGCGTTGATCCAGATGCCTCAGCTCACCTGGCCACAACTTCTCCGGTCCCTGCTTTCGGGTTCGGATTTATCTGCTGAAAGCGCGACATGGGCGATGACTCAAATCCTTGCCGGCGACGCCACCGATGTGCAAGTGGCTGGATTCGTGACGGCGCTGCGGGCGAAAGGTGAGACGCCCGTCGAAGTGCGAGCACTCGTTGAAGTGATGTTGGCACATGCGAATCGGGTAAACGTAAACCGGGTGGTACTCGACGTGGTGGGCACCGGTGGTGATAACTCACACTCGGTCAATATCTCGACAATGGCGGCAATTGTTGCGGCGGCTGCGGGTACTCCGGTCGTAAAACACGGTAATCGTGCAGCTTCATCTTCGACCGGTACCGCTGATGTGTTAGAAGAGCTCGGAGTAATAATTGATTTACCTCCCGAGTTGGTTGCGGTATGCGCTGAAAATGTTGGTATTGCATTCTGTTTTGCCCCCATTCATCACCCCGCGATGCGCTATGCCGTAACCGCGCGCCGTGAACTTGGTGTGCCTACCGTTTTTAACTTATTGGGGCCGTTGACTAACCCGGCTCTGGCTCAAAGTGCATTAATTGGCTGCGCCGACAAAAGCCGCGCCCCTGTCATGGCCGATGTGCTTGCCCGCCGGGGAGTGAAGGCGATTGTGGTACACGGAGCTGATGGCCTTGATGAAATATCGGCAAGTGCGGTAACACATGCTTGGGATGTAACAGTGGCTGGGATTCGTGAGGTCGTTATCGATCCGCGTGAACTGGGTATTGCGTTTGTTGATGCGCAGTTGATAACAGGTGGTGATCGGACACGTAATGCGCAGCTCTTGCGCAAGACGCTGAGTGGGGTTAATGCGGCTGACCCTGATGCCCAGCGTATTTCGGCAATTCGTGATGCCGTTGCGCTGAATGCGGCCGCAGCTCTTGTTGCTTATGACGCTGCCATCGGGGTCGGTGACACAAAGTTGGAACTACTCGAGCGATTGGATGCGGCGCTGCCGCGGGCCCGCGCGGTGCTCGAATCCGGCTCTGGTGCGGTGCTTCTTGACCGCTGGATCGAAGTAACCACATCCCTTAAGAAATGACACCTGGCTAAGCGATCCGGGTGGCGATTTTGCCGCGAGCCGACGCGGTGAGCCACTGGTAGTCAACGGGTTCTTGGGCTCGGATCTCATTGCGCACCTGACCAAGTTGCGCAAGTAGCACACCTCCGCAGCCAATTGGCAGGGCCAGTGGCTCGCTGGTGCGCACTAACCGAACGCCACCAGATTCGAGCCACTGCAAGATCGCCTCGGCTTCTTCGGTGAGGCCGGCAACCTGAGCTGGTGCTGGACTGCTGATGTGGTCAGCGGTGGCGATGAGGGCTGTTATTGCGGGGAGCGGATCTACGCCATTTGGGATTGTTATTGCACCGGTAAGGGTGCCATAACTAATGCAGTGCACCTCCCAGCCGCCTGCTGGCGTTGGTTTGCCCGCGACCAGCTGCTCAATTTGTGCCAGCATTAGGAGCCGTTGCGTGCGAACACTGGCTTGGACGAAGTGGGCGAGGCGATCTCGCCACCGGGCTGCATCTTCGAAACGACTTTGGTCAGCTAAGTCACGCATGCGCACTTGCAATGCTTCTGCTACCGGGCCGATGGCCCCAGACATTGCTGAGCGCGCGCGTGCTACCAAGGAGTCATAAGCCTCATGATCAACCGCTGCGGTGCACGGCGCTAGGCATTTACCTAGCTCGGCCAGGGCGCATCCGGCCGTGGTGCTGCGCGGAGTGCGCGCCAATTTTGTGGTGCATGCCCGAAGTGGCAAAGCGAATTGCAGTGCTTCACTGGCCTCTTGGGCGCCGGCACTTGACCTAAATGGGCCGAGGTAGCAAGCGCCGTCGGTGACGTCGTCGCGAACTTCGCGGACAATTGCTAAGCGCGGGGCGGCCTCAGCCGTTAGCTTAAGCCAGGTTTGACGCTCCGGCCGCTTTGATTGCCGGTTGTATCTGGGCTGCTTAGTGGCGATTAATCGTAGTTCGCGAATCCGGGCTTCAAGTACAGTCGCGCAGACGATGGGATCCACGGAAGTTGCGATGGTGATCATCTGGGTCATTCGACGACGAGTTTCGGATGCGGTGAAGTAGGTGCGCACCCTTTTGCGGATGTTTTTTGAGGTGCCAACATAAAGGGCGTTACCTTGCGGATCCCGGAAGATGTAGACACCCGGTGCATCCGGTAGTCCGGCAGCCAAATGTCGCTTAGTGCGCTGGATTGGGCTAACACGCGCGGTAAATGCTGCGAGATCCTCAAGGGTTTCTACCCCGTGATCGCCAACTCGCTCAAGGAGCCGGTGCAGTACATCGGCGGTGGCTCGAGCGTCATCAAAAGCTCGGTGTGTTGGTGATACCTCCGTCCGAAAATAGGTGGCAAGTGTCGAAAGTTTGCAATTGGCGACTTCGTCACGATGGAGGGTGATGCGCGCCAGCCGCGCGGTATCAACGATGTGATTACCAGGCCATTCATGGTCTAGTTTCTTGCAGGCACCTTTTAGAAATCCGATGTCGTAGGGGGCGTTATGGGCGACCAAGACACTCCCTCGGGCAAACTCAAGGAAGGTAGGCAGCACCGCTGCTAGGCGCGGTGCGGTAGCCACCAATGAGTTGGTGATACCGGTTAGGGCCGCGACAAATGCCGGGATGGGAACTCCTGGATTTACCAAGGTGGCGAACTCGCCGATAACTTGCCCACCTTGAACTTTCACCGCACCGAATTCGGTGATGCCGGCGTCGGTAGGGCGCCCACCGGTGGTCTCAAGATCGACTACAACAAAAGTGGCATCACGCAGCCGGGTGCCCAAATCCGTGATACTCAACTGCGTATTGAGCGGGATTAAGTTGGGCATGTGATGCACGATAAGGCACCGGCCTGACAAACCCCGGTAAGGTGCTGCCGTGGCAAAGACCCTTGCGGATTCGAAGTCTCGTTTTCGCTGTGCCCACTGTGGCTACCTGACCCGCTTTGATGTGGTGCGGTTGGCCAGGGTTAGTGAGTTCTGGCACGTAGATATCTCCGGTGCCCCAGTGGTTGAAGAAACCACGGTGCTGGCCGAAGACATAGCGTAAGTCAAGTGCCGGTGGTGCGCCGCGGCCGACCGCATTGAAATCGTGCCGCGCCCAGAATTTGGCGGCCCCAGCACCGAAGGCCCCGGCGATGACGGACCCTGAGCTTGGATAACTGTCAGACCCCCTAACTATCGTTAAAGGCATGATCATTGATTGCGGTACCTGCCAGGTTGCGGGCCTTGCCTGCGGTGATTGTGTAGTTACGGTGCTCTTAGGCCCGCCCGGGGCCACGGTTCAAATTCCCGATGACCACCAGGTCGCACTCGCGGTGTTGACCGATTCGGGCCTGATTCCACCGCTGCGCCTGGTTCCGACTCCCCGGGTTAGTGCCCGATTTGTCGGGTTAGGGGCATAAATGGGACAGAAATGGGGACATAAAACAGAGGGCATAAATTAGGGGATGGAGCGAGGTGCTCCGGCTTGGGCGACCCTTGGATGTCTGTTACCGTCATCTGGTCTGCCTATTAGTACCCAGCTAGGTGAAGGGAGCCCGGTCAGTGCGTTTAGCTCAAACAAGTTCTCCGCACTGCACCTGGCGTAGCGCGATGTTAGGTGTCATTGCGGCGCTGCTGACTCTCACCGCGGTAGCCCAGCCGGCCACGGCCCGAGATCTCGATGAGGTGCGCCAGCAGGTGTTCGACCTCGAAGTAAAAGCCGAATCCGCCAGTGAACGTTTCAATGATGCCCAAGACCGCTTAAATGTTCTGGAAAATTCCCTGGTAGCCCTGAAAGACAAAATTGCGGTCGAGCGGCGTGAGCTAAACGCTATTTCAGGGGCGGTAGATGACCTAGCCCGGGCCACCTACACCGGCGGCGGGTTAGATGCCTCACTTCAAGTCCTGCTAGCGGATGATCCGGCACAATTCTTAGCGCAGGCCTCAGCGCTAGATCAAGTTGCGAAAGGTCAGGCTGACGCCCTTCGGGCCGCACAGACCGCCAGGTTGCGCTTGGCCCAGAGCGAAGCGACTTTGCAGCAAAAGGAGGATGCCGCCCGGCAGGTTCGCAGTGAAATGGCCGACTCCAAGCGTGAAGCCGACGCTCGGTTGGCAGACGCACAGGCAATTTTGAACTCGTTGCAGGCGGCAGAGCGCCAGCGCCTGGCGGCCATGGCGGCCAGCGATCGCCAGGCGTCCCTGGCTGCCGCGGCAATTGCTCAGCAGCAGTTCAGCAGCACCAGCGGTGGCGGCTACTCGATTAGCAGTCGTGCGGTTGCTGCAGTTAGATATGCGCTGTCTCAAGTAGGTGATCGTTATGTTGCGGCGGCAACGGGCCCCAATACATTCGACTGCTCTGGCCTCACGATGAGTGCATGGCATCAAGGCGGAGTGTCTTTGCCCCACTACAGCTATTCGCAGTATCAAAAAGCGCGCAAAATTCCACTAAGTCAAGCCCAACCAGGTGACTTAGTGTTCTACTTTGGCGGTAGCGTGCATCACGTTGGCCTATACATAGGTAACGGCAAGATGGTGCATGCCGCTAACCCCAGTAGTGGAGTAATTGTTTCAGGTGTCCTCAGCCCTTGGTACGCCCAGCGCTTCACCGGGGTGGGTCGGGTAGTCGGTTAGGCCAGAAACTCATGAATAAAGCGCCAGGATTTCAGCTTCGCATTCCTTCATGACCACATTCCGTTTTAGTTTCAGCGACGGTGTCATCTGACCGCCCTCTTCGGTCCAGTCATGTGGCAAGATCACAAACTTCTTGATGGCTTCGGCTTGCGATACCGCCTTGTTTCCTTCATCAATTGCTGCCTGTACCGCGGCATTGAGATCGACATCGGTGGTTAGGTCCGCAACGGTTGCCGAATCGGGTTTACCCGCCTGCTTGCACCACGCCGGGAATGCTTCGGGGTCAATGGTGACAAGCGCGGCGATAAACGGTTGGGCATCGCCCACCACCATGCACTGAGAGACCAGCCAGTTGGAGCGAATTCGGTCCTCGAGTACCGCCGGTGCCACATTCTTGCCGCCGGCGGTGACAATTAACTCCTTCTTGCGCCCGGTGATTCGGACGAATCCTTTGTCGTCAATTTCACCGATATCGCCGGAGTGGAACCAGCCGTCCGGATCCAGCGCTTCGGCGGTCGCCGCCTCGTTGTTCCAGTAGCCCACGAATACCTGAGCGCCCGCGAGCATCAACTCACCATCGCCCGCAACTTTCACACTTGCCCCAGGCAGTGGCTGCCCTACGCTGCCGATGCGCAGCGCATGGGGGCGATTGACCGTGGTAGCAGCGCTGGTTTCGGTTAGGCCGTAACCCTCCAAAATCGTGACATCTATCCCGCGGAAGAAGTGTCCCAGACGTGCGCCCAAAGGTGCACCACCAGAAACCGCCCACTTCATTTTCCCGCCCATCGCCGCACGCAATTTCTTATAAACCAACCGGTCAAAAACGGCATGCTTCAGCTTTAGGGCTATGCCGGGACCACCGTCATCAAGGGCTTTGCTGTAGTCGATTGCGACTTGACTCGCTGTGTCGAAAATATGTCCCTTACCGGCGGCAACCGCTTTTTGCTGCGAGGAGTTGTAGATCTTTTCGAACACTCGGGGCACCGCGAGGAAGAAGGTGGGCTGGAAAGTCTGCAGATTTGGTAGTAGCTCCTTGATATCTGCGGTGTGACCAAGGCGCACCCGAGCCCGCACGCAGCCCAATTGAATTAGTCGTCCGAAGACGTGCGCGACCGGCAAGAAAAGCAGGGTTGCGGACCCTTCGGCCAAGAAAACCTCGTCCAGGCCTTGTACGACATTGTCTACTTCGAACATCAAATTGCTGTGTGTGAGCATGCAGCCCTTGGGCCGGCCGGTGGTTCCGGAGGTGTAGATGATGGTGGCGATAGCAGCCGGGTTTAGGGTCGCGCGGCGAGATTCGAGTTCGTCATCGCTCACCCCGCGACCGGCTGACTTCAACTCGTCAATAATGCCGTCATCGAATACCCACAAACGAGTGACTTCGGGGACGTCAACCGCAACCTGATCAAATACCGCCTTGTGCCTTCGCGTCTCAAGGAATACCGCGACGGCGCCAGAGTCACTGAGGATCCACTGCACCTGTTCGGCCGATGAAGTCTCGTAGATGGGCACACTAACTGCGCCGGCGTACCAAACCGCGTAATCGACCAGCGCCCATTCATAGCGGGTGCGCGACAGGATGCCAATGCGCTGGCCAGGCTCGACCCCATTGGCAATGATGCCTTTTGCAATAGCCCGGACTTCATCATTGAATTGCCTTGCCGTGATACCAACCCAAGCGGCACCGCGCGGCACCGAGAAGATCACTCGATCCGGCACCTGCTGGGCGTTCTCACTGACGTGGTCGACCAAACTTCCTGAGGTGGGAGCCGGGACGATTACCGGAACGGTGAATTCCTTCAGCACGGTGGTGCTCCTTCTTGAGTCTTGGGGAGGTCCATTCGTTAACTTTAGCCGTCACGGTAACCGAACTTCGAGTCATAGGCGAGCGGAATCGGAATGCTTATTACCCTACGAGAGTGAGCAACCCCCTTTCATGGCATTGTGAGGCCCATGCCCAGCCTTGATCTCGTCGACGAGACCTATGTGGTCGCTGACCGGGAATTACTAGCCATGGTGGTCGCCGACCGAGCCAGGTGGGTTCAGTGGTGGCCAGAGTTCACCATGTCTGTTTTCATGGACCGGGGGGTGGATGGCATTAGGTGGTCAATCTCGGGAACTTTAGTCGGCTCAAGTGAAATCTGGCTAGAGCAGGTCGGTGATGGGGTGCTGTTGCACTATTACCTGCGCGCAGAACCAGCCCTACCCGGCCGGCGCAAAATCGACATATTGAGAAAGCGCCACGCCATGGCTTGGAAACGCTCAGCGTGGGCGCTTAAGGATGAACTCGAAGGCGATCGGCGTCCGGGTGAGCCGCGGTGAAAGTACACATTGTCTCTGACGTCCACGGTGCCAGCGATGCCTTGGCGCGGGCGGCTGACGGCTCAGACCTGTTTATCTGCTTGGGCGATTTAATCCTCTTCTTGGACTACGACGACCCAACACAGGGTATCTATGCAGATCTTTTTGGACCTGATCACACGCGGGCCTACATCGAGGCGCGCACGGCAAATCGATTCGATGACGCACGTGAGCTCAGCGCTGCTGCTTGGCGCGGCCGAGGGGTGTTCGACCACGCAGATCGTTGGGCCTCACTTGAGGTGATGATCCGTAAGCAATACGAAGTGCTATTCGAGGCTATGCCAGCTCCGGCCTTACTTACCTACGGCAATGTCGATGTGCCAGCTTTGTGGCCGGAGTTCTTAAAGCCAGAGCACCAAGTGGTTGACGGTGCGACAGTAACCATAAATGGGATTCGGATGGGTTTCGTCGGGGGTGGCTTGGCGAGCCCCATGCGCACGCCCTATGAACTCACCGAAGAGCAGTACGTCGAAAAAATACAAGCATTAGGGCCGGTAGATGTGCTCTTCACCCATATTCCACCGGCGGTGCCGCAGTTGACCTACGACACGGTGGCGCGGCGGTTCGAGACTGGAAGCCAGGCGACCTTGGATTACTTAAATGAGTTTTCCCCGGCGTACCACCTCTTCGGCCACGTGCATCAGCCCCTCCGGGCGCGGGCGCGAGTCGGTAAAACCGAATGTCTAAATGTGGGGCATTTTCACGGTCGCAGACTTCCCTTTGTGATCGACCTCTAGGCGGGCTGGGCTAGGTAGTAGCCTGTGGCCCCTGTCCGGTCGATTGTTGTGAGGGAGTCTGCATGGGCGACAAGACCGAGTCGAGCATCGTCATAGATGCAGCTCCGGCAGCCATCATGGCGGTAATCGCCGATCTTGCGGCTTATCCGCAGTGGAGCGATGGCATTTCATCGGTTGAAGTCCTCTCGCTATATGAGGAGGACTCACGCCCAGCCGATGCCCGGTTTAGTCTGGCATCGGGCCCGATCAAAGACACCTATGAACTTGAGTACGACTGGGATGACGATAAATCGGTTACCTGGACATTGACGAAGGCCGAAATTCTTACCGCTATGGATGGCAGTTATACGTTGACAGAAAATGGTGATGGTACGACCACCGTGCATTATCAACTTGCTGTAGATGTGAAAATACCGATGATCGGCATGATCAAGCGGAAGGCCGAACGCGTCATCGTCGACACCGCACTCAAAGGGCTAAAGAAACGTGTCGAGTCAAGTTCGTCTGGTTCTGTTTAGCGGCAAAGGCGGCGTCGGGAAATCAACCCTTGCGGCCGCGACCGCCGTTCAACTAGCCGATACTGGCCGCCGTGTGCACTTGGTATCAACCGACCCTGCACACTCATGTGGTGATGTACTTGGCATCGCCATGCAGCCGGGTACCTCAAATGTAGTTAATGAACGACTTTCCGTGACCATTTTGGACGCGCACATCCAGCGCACGCGGTCATGGCTCTCATTGCAAGCCATTGCGGTTGAGTTGCTGACGGAAGCCGGAGTTGATCCAATTCACGCGGCGGAATTAACGGTGCTACCGGGTATTGACGAACTACTTTCGCTTCTTGCCGTGACCGAATTACTTGATGACCCAGAAATTGACATTGTTGTAGTAGACGGCGGCCCAACGGCCGAAACCGCGAGACTTTTGGCGCTGCCCGAAGCTTTAGAGCAGGTACTGGCAGCTATAATGAAACCGGCGTTCGCGGTCGCAAGAGCAGCGCGCGGTCCCATCAATGCAGAGGCTACGGTGCTTACCGCGCTCCAAGAGTTAGCCGCTGATTTACGTAGAGTCAAGCAGGCGCTTTCTGGTAGCGGCAGCGTGGTGCGCCTTGTTGCGACACCCGAGAAAGTTGTATTGGCTGAGACGCGGCGACATCTTGCCACTTTGACACTGCTCGGTCACCACGTAGATGCGATCTTTGTGAATAGGTACCCGGCAAGCAGTGACAACTGGCCACGTAAATGGGCGCAGAAGCAACGTAAGCGGGTTCGCACTTTGCGCGCCGACATCACCAAGACGCCGATCATCACCGTGCCGTTTAAGACCGCAGAGCCGATTGGTAAGTCCGGGCTGCGGAGTCTTCCAGTATCAACTAGGCGCAAGCCTGCCGATACGTTGTTCACCAGTCGGGTGCCGGGTGGGGTGGTGCCAACAGTTGCGGGCTATGAGTGGCGGATCCCGCTATTGGATCCGGCCGATCAGGAGATAAAAGTTGGCCGGCTTGGTGACAACGCAATCATTGTTGTTGGCTCGACCCGGCGGGTACTGGCACTCCCGCCGGTGTTGTGCCGGTGTGTTATGCAAGGTGCGGTAGTGCGTGCTCAGCAGATTGTGATTGCATTCGAACCCGATGAGTCACTGTGGCGGCAATCATGAGTGATGAGCAGCGGTCCTTTGACCCAAGTGCGATTGCGGGCGGCCTGCATCAACTGTTCACTTGGGCCGCCCAAACAGTGGTTGGCCCGCACAACGAACACGAAAATGTAGATGAGCACCCCGAGTGCTTGGTGTGTCGAGGCATGGGTGCGATGCGAGCACTTGGCCTAGATGCGCTGGTGAACCAAGCGGCAAACAGCGGTGCCACTGAATGGGATCTAGACACTTCGGTGAATTTAAAAAACCATGAAACTTTTGTTGGCAACGACGAAGACGTCACTTGGGTTCGAGTAAAACGTGAAGACCCCTAGGCGGAAGATATGACTTTCAGTATTGGCGTTGATGTTGGCGGAACTAAAATCTTGGCGGGCTTGGTAGACGAGTCCGGTGCAATTGTCACCACGGCGCGACGTGAGTCACCGCGCAATGATGCGAATAAGGCTCTTGCTGTGGTCGCCGAGGTAGTAGCCGAACTAAGTGTGCCGTACCCCGGGGCGGTGGTCGGCGTTGGCCTGGGGTCGCAGGCCCGGTGGATTCGGCAAGGTCCACGGTTTTCTTCGCCCCGAATCTTGGTTGGTCGAATGTTCCGGCACGGGCCTTACTGGAGGAAGTTGTTGGTCTCCCGGTTGTGGTCGAAATGACGGCAATGCGGCCGCCTGGGGCGAGTTCAATTTTGGCGCTGGGGCAGATGTTGAAGACTTAACCATGGTGACAGTAGGCACGGGCATCGGCGGCATCATCATCATCGATGGGGTGTTGTTGCGCGGTGCACATGGTGCGGCCGGTGAGATTGGCCATATGAACGCGATCCCGGACGGATTACCGTGTGCCTGCGGTCGTAATGGGTGCTGGGAGCAATATGCGAGCGGTAACGCGCTCGTGCGCGATGCCAGAGCTCTTGCAGCAAGTAGACCCGGTGAAGCTGGCCTCTTGTTATCACTCGGCGATGGCACTCCGGAGGGGGTTCAGGGTGTGCACTCGGCCAAAGCTTGCGAACTTGGGGATCTTGTTGCCATCGAAGCTTTCAGGGGGGTTGGTACTTGGCTCGGCCGGGGGTTGGCCGATTTAGCCGCGATTTTGGACCCAACGGCGTTTGTTATTGGCGGTGGGGTTTCCGAAGCCGGTGACTTCTTGCTCACGAGCGCCCGTCAGACTTTGTCGGACAAAATGAGCGGCAAGAGGCAACGCCCGACACCGGAGCTCCCCTTGGCCAAGCTAGGTAACAACGCCGGACTCATCGGCGCGGCCGACTTGGCGCGTACTAATTCGCAGTAGCTCCGTGGTCGTTGAAGTAGAAGGCGATCTTTGAGCCCGCGCTGGTAAAACCTGAGTGGATTGATTCACCGGACACCCCCGTGCACTTTCCGGCACCACCGGTAATGGCGAAAGTTTGGGTTTCACTTGGTGGCACGCCGGGTGTCGCGACGATTAAAGATTTAGCGTAAATCACGCCGCCCGGCGCGGTTATGATCAAACTTACATCGCGATTTTCTTGGCCCCCGGGTAACCCAGCGCGCACTGTGATCTGGCTGGTCGTGTAAAAACCGATCGCGGACCCGGAAGGCTTACGCGACAGATCGCCAGTTGAGATTGAGATATCGCCGACATTTGATCCGGTTGATCCAAGGTCAATTACGGTGCGAGTTGGTTAACCGAGGTACCAAATCAGATCGGCTTTAGCGGCCGCGGCTCCCGGCGCGAAAACCAATACGAGAGCCGCGATCGAGGCAACACAACTAGCGACACGGCGCGAATTAGAACCAAGAATTTTCATACTGGGAGTGTAACAAGTCGGGCTAGACAACGGCACCATCATCTCGCTCGCCATCGCTGACTTCACGCTCGCGCTTGCGGGCGACAAGGGTGATAAAGCCGGCGATCGAGGCAACGAGCGCCAGCGTGGTCAAAAAGCTCCCGAGCCCCAGGACATAAACGAGTACCAAGAAAATTGGCCCGCCGATAGCGCCAGCCCAAGCGAATCGACCGATGGTGTCGGGCATCGGGATAGGGGGTGGTTCCGGTGGCTCGAAGTGGCCCTCAGATAACAGTTCTTCAATAAATGGGTCTGGTACTTCGGGCGCTATTTGCCTATTGAGGTCGCCAATTTCCATGCGCATGTCACCGGATAGATCTGCGACGATGGCTTCCCAAGCGCCATCTTGAGCCGGATCATTTTGTTCAGGTGATGGTTCAGGAGGTGGTGATGTCATCAGCTTGCGGTGACGCGCCGGACAAAGTCGATGCTGCCGCTTTCTATTACATCGGCCTCATAGTCAATGGTGGCAACATGAAATGACCGGGTTAGTAGGACATCGGTCTTATCAGCGGATCGAGCGTTAGCCAAAATCCAAGCCGTGTTAGATGGTTCGACCACGTGATCTTGTGCGCTATGGAAAATCAGCAGCGGCTGGGTAACTTTGGCAATATCGGCCTTAACCGCTGACCAGAGTTTGGTCAGTGAATAAGCAGCCTTAAGTGGCATTCGATCGTAGGCACCTTCATCGACGCCGGGTTTTGCAATGTCATTTGAAACCCCGGGGAAGGACGGTATGAAGCGGGAGATGAGCGGTAGCAGATGACGGTCAGCGCGTTCTGAATGTACTGCTGGGTTGACCAGGACTATGCCAGCGATGGCGGGGCCGTGCTGCTCGGCAATTCGCAGGCTCAAGGAGCCGCCCATCGAAAGGCCCATGATGAAGACTTGATCGTGATGGGCTTTGAGTTCGCAGACAGTGCGGTCGGCCTCTGCGTACCAGTCTTCCCAAGTGGTGATGTTCATGTCCTGCCAGCGGGTCCCGTGACCGGGGAGCCGCGGAACTCGCACCGTCCAGCCGGCCGCGGCTAGGGCGCGCCCCCAGGGGGTAACCGATTTTGGGGATCCGGTGAATCCATGGAGGACGCAAATGGCCACCGAATTTGACTCGGGCCCATCGGCTGCGAACGGTTCTGCATCTGGCATCAGGGGCATAGCCACTAGTCTGCCACCACGGAGTTGGAATATTCGCGCGGCCAAGGAGATCAGGTGCTCTACTGGGTACTTAAGAATTTAGTGATCGGCCCGTGGCTGCGCGTCCTATTTCGCCCGTGGGTTGAGGGCCGCGAAAACCTTCCCGATCGCGGTGCTGCCATGCTCGCCAGTAATCACCTGTCATTTTCGGATTCCTTCTTCTTGGCTGTTGTGCTAAACCGCCCCCTTACCTACCTTGCGAAAAGTGACTACTTCACGGGTCGAGGGTTAAAGGGCTATTTCACCAAACTTTTCTTCAACGGCGTAGGGCAAGTGCCGGTTGACCGCTCCGGCGGGCGTAGTGCCGAATCAGTAGTCCAAACCGCAACCCGACTACTTGGTGACGGAGCGCTGCTCGGTATTTACCCTGAAGGCACCCGCTCGCCTAATGGCACTTTGTATCGCGGGCGCACCGGAGCGGCGCGAATGGCACTTGAAGCGAAAGTGCCTATCGTTCCCGTAGCAATGATCAACACCTATGAGATTCAACCGCCCGGAGTAATCAAACCGCGACTTCGTCGAGTTGGTATTCGCGTAGGCAAACCACTTACTTTTGATCGGTACGAGGGCCTTGAGGACGACCGGTTCATCCTGCGCTCGGTTACCGATGAAGTTATGTATGAGCTGATGACGCTATCTGGGCAGGAGTACGTCGACATGTATGCGACTCGGGCCAAGGAACTAATTGCTACGGGTGATCCGGCTGATTCGCAGTCTCTGGTCGCCTCGCAGTCAGTTGCTGATTCTGGCGCCTAGTTGCTGGCCCAATTCATACTTCGTTTCACGGCATCACGCCACCTCTCGTGGCCTTCTGGGCTTACTTCACCCGGTACGAAAATCCCCGAACTACGGCGGGTGTTAATTAGTTCGTCAGTTGAATCCCATACCCCGGTACCTAGCCCAGCCAAGAATGCGGCACCGAGTCCGGTGGTCTGTAATTGCGCCGACCGGTCGACGGGGATGCCGAGGGTGTCGGCCTGTATTTGGCAAAGCAAATCATTGGCGGCAGCCCCACCGTCGACCGCCAACACGCTTAGATCCACCCCACCTTCGGTTCGCATGAGCTCGACTAGGTCAACAACTTCGTAGGCGATCGCATCCAGAGTGGCTCTGGCAATATGGGCCTTTGTAGTAGCGCGGGTGATGCCGATGATTAGCCCGCGCGCCGATGGATCCCAGTCGGGTGCTCCAAGGCCGGTAAGTGCCGGCACAAAAACAACGCCACCAGCATCGGGGACACTTCGTGCGAGGGCTTCAACCTCGGCTGCGCTGTCAATGATCCCTAGCCCATCGCGGAGCCATTGCACGGCCGCACCGGTGACAAATACCGAGCCCTCGAGTGCGAAGTCGCGTCGACCGTCTAAATGTTGCAAGGCAACTGTCGTAAGCAGGCCCCGCGTTGACGCAACAGGCTTGGCGCCGGTGTGAACGAGTAAGAACGAGCCGGTTCCGTAGGTACATTTGGCCGCTCCGGGGGTGAATCCGGATTGTCCAACAAGGGCGGCCTGTTGGTCACCGGCAATCCCAGCGATCGGAGCGCAGATGCCGAGGAAGCTTGCAGCATCACTACTGTCGATCACGCCATATGAGGAGACGATCTCGGGGAGGGCGTCGATTGGCACCCCGAAAAGATCACAAAGCCACCGGTCCCAAGTTCCGGTTTTGAGGTCGTACAACAGAGTGCGGGAGGCGTTGGTGGCATCGGTAACGTGTTGGAGGCCACGTGTGATCCGCGCGATTAGATAAGAATCGATAGTGCCGATCGCTACCCGGCCACTAATTACCTGGGCCCACGTTTGCTGATCATTTTCGCGCACCCAAGCGAGTTTGGTGGCCGAGAAATATGGGTCTAGGCGGAGCCCGGTCAATTCGGTGACTTTGGGTTCGTGGCCGGCGCGGCGAAGTTGCTCGCACAGTTCGGCGGTTCGACGGTCCTGCCAAACAATTGCTCGGCGCGCCGCACCCAAGGTCTCACGGTCCCAAAAGCAGATGGTCTCGCGCTGATTGGTAATACCGATTGCGCCGATGG
Source organism: Actinomycetota bacterium (assembly GCA_002737125.1). Taxonomy (GTDB): domain Bacteria; phylum Actinomycetota; class Actinomycetes; order S36-B12; family S36-B12. The sequence continues at coordinate 24,519 of NSHP01000001.1, forward strand.
TCAGGTCGGTTTTCGCTAGGGCCGCCCGGGTGGCGGTCAAGGTGGCCGACCAGATTTCACCGAGGTCATGCTCAACTTGGCCATCGGCCGGGAAGTACTGCGGGAATTCCGAATACCCCTGGGCCACAATTTGTCCGGCGGTTGATACCACGAGCGCGGTAACACCGGTGGTGCCGGCATCGATAGCCAAGATGCCTTGGTTGAACAAGTTGTGCACGCTGAGCACCTTAGTCGGAGCTGGGTGCCTCACGTGATTCGCTTGGCTCCGGTACCCTTGGACCTGTAGAGCCGCGACCACATAAGACCCGGTTCAGGCCTGCTAACTGGTCGGCATCGGACCTTGCTAGCGTTTACATCTAGCGCGAATAACGGCTTGGGAATGGGGCGAGGATCATGCGAATTGGGGTCTTGACCGGCGGCGGGGACTGCCCAGGGCTAAATGCAGTTATCCGCGCAATCGTGCGGCGCGGAGTTGGTGATTACGGCTTTTCATTCCTAGGTTTTCGTGATGGCTGGAAAGGCCCACTCGAAGGTGTCACGATGCCTTTGGATATCGCGGCAGTTCGTGGCATTTTGCCGCGCGGTGGCACCATCATTGGATCATCGCGTACGAACCCACTAATAGTGGATGGTGGAATCGAAGCCATTGAGAAGAATCTAAACGACCTCGGTATCGACGCGCTGATCGCAATTGGCGGTGAAGACACCCTAGGGGTGGCAACGGTACTCAACGAGCACGGCATTTCGGTAATTGGCGTCCCAAAGACAATTGACAATGATTTAAGTGGTACCGATTACACCTTTGGCTTCGATACGGCCGTGACGATCGCGACCGAGGCAATTGACCGCTTACACACGACTGCCGAGTCGCACCATCGGGTGCTGATATGCGAGGTGATGGGCCGGCACGCTGGCTGGATCGCACTGCACTCGGGCATGGCCGGGGGCGCCAACGGCATATTAATTCCTGAAGTGCCATTTGAGCTAAATGAAGTAATGGGGTGGGTTGAATCAAGATTTCGATCGCACTACTCACCAATCTTGGTCGTTTCGGAAGGTGCATTACCCAAGGAAGGTGATCTAATCACCAAAGATGCCACCCTTGACTCATTTGGTCACGTCAAACTCTCGGGGATAGGCGAATGGCTGGCGGGCCAGATTGAGCATCGCACGGGCAAGGAAGCCCGCACGACGGTGCTCGGCCACGTGCAACGCGGCGGTACCCCGACGGCATTCGACCGGGTGTTGGCAACCCGATTTGGGCTTAATGCCATCAGGGCGGTTAAGGATAAGGATTGGGGAAAGATGGTCGCTTTACAGGGAACCGACATTGTTCGAGTGCCCCTAGCAGCGGCTACCGGGGTCTTGAAAACTGTGCCTTTGGCCCGATATGTTGAGGCGTCGGCTTTCTTCGGCTGATGCTGCTCTACCCTTGGGTCATGCCAGCATCTACTTCCCCCTCTCAGGTGCAAAAGGGGCGGGTGATTGAGTGGCCCGAATTACCGGCACATCAGCAGCCCCCATGGCCTGATTCAGATGAACTTGCCAGAGCGGTAGCCGAACTTCGCACGCTCCCACCGCTGGTATTCGCCGGCGAATGCGATATTTTGCTGGAGCGTTTGGCATCGGCATCACGTGGTGAAGCATTTGTCTTGATGGGGGGCGATTGCGCCGAGACTTTCGAAGCAAATACCGCCGATTCGATTCGTGCGCGCCTTCAAACGGTGCTTCAGATGTCAGTTGTTCTGACTTATGCCGCCTCACTGCCGGTGATTAAAGTCGGTCGTCTTGCTGGGCAGTACTTCAAACCCCGGAGCAAATTGATCGAGTTACGCGATGGCATTGAGTTAACTTCCTACCTTGGCGATGCGGTGAACTCAATGGAGTTCACCGAGCAAGCTCGTCGCCCAGATGCGCAGCGACTACTTAGGGCCTACAACGCATCCAGTGCGGCACTAAACCTTGTGCGTGCATTCACTCAGGGTGGCTACGCAGATCTACGCCAAGTACATGCCTGGAATCAAGATTTCGTCCGCGACTCAACGGCGGGTCAGCGATACGAAAACTTGGCCGCCGAAATTGACCGGGCGCTTTCTTTCATGCAAGCATGCGGTGCAAATCCTGATGAGTTCAAGCGCGTCGAGTTCTTTGCTGCGCATGAAGCGCTATCAATTGACTACGAACGTGCCATGACGCGCATTGATTCGCGCACGGGCCTGCCCTATGACGTCTCGGGCCACTTCCTGTGGATCGGTGAACGAACCCGGCAACTCGATGCTGCACATGTGCAATTCGCGTCGGTGATTCGTAATCCGGTTGGAGTTAAAGTCGGTCCTACTGCATCAGCGGACGACATAGTTGAGATCGCCGAACGGCTTAACTCTGATCGCATACCGGGGCGGATCACCCTGATAACCCGAATGGGAGCCGGCCGGGTGCACGACGTATTGCCCGGTATCGTGCAAAAAGTAGACGCCAGTGGAGTCCCGGTGGTGTGGATCTGCGATCCAATGCACGGAAATACCAGAGAAGCATCAACCGGGCATAAGACGAGAGTCTTCGATGACATCATCAACGAGGTTAAAGGTTTCTTCGAGGTCCATCGAGATCTCGGTACTTTCCCCGGCGGGATTCATATTGAATTGACCGGTGATGATGTCACCGAATGCGTTGGCGGCACGGGCGGAGTGCTTGAGGGGAACCTGGGCGATCGTTATGAGACCGCTTGCGATCCGCGATTGAATCGGGAGCAAAGCCTAGAACTGGCATTCTTGGTCGCCGACATGTTGATTAGCCAATAACTTAAGATCGTTTTGCAATGCCGACACTTAGCTACACAACGGCAAAAATACCGGGCGGAACAATAGCTGTGGTAGTGGCTAATGGCGTAGTCGTAGCGTCGTCATTGCGAGGTATAAGTGATATTCGCTCGAGGCTCTCGCCGGAGTTCACCTACAAAAGGTCTGACTTACCCTTGATTAAAGATGTTTTAGGGCGCTACTGCGGGGGTGAGCTGACCGCCCTCGACGAGGTTGAAGTTTCCCAAGCCGGGGGCCCGTTCCGGCAGGACGCGTGGAGTGCAATGCGCACCATTGAACCGGGAACCACTGATACTTATGGCGGATTAGCCATACGCGCGGGTAGGCCCAGAGCCTATCGCGCTGTTGGCACCGCTTGTTCAGGAAATCTAGTGGCACCCTTCGTGCCCTGTCATCGCGTTGTGTCCGCAAGTGGGATCGGCGGGTATGGCTACGGTCTCGATGTTAAACGGGCCTTACTGAAACATGAGGGCGCTACTTTTAAGTAAGGAAATGCGCTAGGCGTGCCAACGTGCCGCCTATGTCGCCGGTGCTAGTGCTCGGGTTGATGGTGCAAAGGCGCAAAACGGTGCGGCCCTTTAAGACAGTGCTGGAAACTGCGGCATATCCATCCTCGTTGAGTTGCGCGGCAGCCCGCATATGGTCATCAGCATTTGAATCTACTCCAGCGAAAGTCACTATGCCCAAGGCCGCCGGGGTAACTACTTCAAGTCTTTTGTTCTGCTCTACTACGTATTGGGCGTATTCGGCCAACCCGATACCCCGCTCTACTGCGGCAGCCAGCGTTTCGAGTCCATAGGACCGGAAGGTTAGCCAAAGTTTTACGGCGCGACTGCGGCGCGTGAGTTCTAGGCTCCGGTTCTGCATCTCGACCGCTCCGCCGGCGACGTCTTTTAGATATTCGGGGTACATAGCAAAGGTGCGCTCGAGGGCACCGGGTGTTTTCACAAATAGGCAAGCAATGTCATAGGGCTGGAAAAGCCACTTATGCGGATCGGTGACAAATGAATCAGCGTGCTCGAGGCCAGGCATTGCTGATCGACCGCGGGCGCAAAGCGCCGCCGGGCCGCCATAGGCACCGTCGACATGCAGCCACATATTAAAAGAGTCACATAATTTGGCAATCGCCGGTAGATCGTCAACCGCACCGGTGTTAGTGGTTCCCACTGTGGCGATCACTAGCATCGGATGCAATTCATTTTCGAGATCAGTTTGGACAGCGGCTTGGAGTTCGAGCGGATTGATCCTAAACGTTTCATCGGTGGCCAGAGTGCGAATATGTTCAGCAGGTTGCCCGATCGCCAGTAGGCCGCGATTGATGGACGAATGGGTTTGATCTGAGAGATAAATGATTCCCTGGCCCTGGTGAGCGCGTGCGGTGATAACCGCGGTGATATTAGCCATGGAGCCCCCAGATAGCAGCACCCCTTCACAAGATGGCGCTAGGCCAATGCCGTCTCGAAGCCAGCCACAGGTGATGGTCTCTAGGGTGCTGGGTCCCGATCCGCCGCCCCAAGACGACGCAACCGACTGCATGCCGGTGGCAAGCCACTCGCCAAGGATCGCCGGGTAGGAAGATGGGCCTGGCACGCGTGCGAAATAGCGCGGGTGGTCACCATGTTGTTGATTTGCCAGCGCGATATCGGCGAGGGTTGCGAGGTTTTCAGAAATTGGCGAGCCTTCGCGGGGTATCGGCCCACCTAATTGCGCGGTTAACATCTCTAAATCGCCGGTGGTCAGAGCGCGTTGATCCCTAATGGTGGTGAGGTGCTCGACAACCCGGTCAACGACCTCGTAGCCTAAGCGGCGCATCTGAACTTGGTCCAGCGCCAAGATATCGGCTGGAATATCAAGTGCTCGCCGGGTCTCATCTGGAAGTTCGCACATGCAGTTCCGTTCATCAAAATCGGCAACTTGATGGGTCTAGATAATGCGAATAATTACTGAACTGCCCTTTGGCAGCATAGTGCCAGCCGGTGGGTCTTGCGAGTAGACGCGATTTAGCGGTGTCGCGGCGGCCTCGAGGACTTTCGGTTGGAGACCAAGGCCCTTAAGCACACTAATGGCCTTGTTTTTCGGTAGGTCAATGAGACTTGGTACCTCAACCGGAGGTGGTCCCTTCGAGACAACGAGTTCGACCGCGGTGCCGGAAGAAGCGACGGTGCCCGCGGTCGGGCGGATCGCAATCACCAGGCCCTCGGCGATTTTCTCCGAATACTTTTCCTTCGTTGTCACGAGGAGGCCAAGATCGGTAAGGGCGCTCGTCGCGACTTGGGTTTTTTTGCCCACGACCTGGGGGATAGTTACGGGCTTAGGCCCTTTGGATACGGCAATATCCACGCTCGTGCCGGGCTTGACTTCAGTACCAATCTTTGGAGAAGTACCTGCTACGGCAGCGGCCGGCACCTGATCGTCGAAAACCTCGGTGGTCGAGCCAATTACCAGGTCCGCGGAGGTGATGGCCGCCGTCGCTTCGGTCACTGAAAGCCCTTGGACATCAGGTATCACGTAACGTTCTGGGCCTTTTGACACGATGGCGCCGACCGCACCTCCTTCGCGCACACCGTCACCGGGCGCCGGGTCACTACTGATAACTAGATCCAAGGGAACGTCTTCGCTGAATTGTTCTTCAGTAATAACGAGAGACAATCCGACATCCAATAGTGACGCCTTTGCCGCTGCCTTGGACTGGCCAACGATATTTGGAGTAGGCACCGATTTACCGGTGGCGAGCAGCCACCCGCCAATGCCAGCGCCGAGCACTACCATCGCAATGACGAGTGCAATCCATGGCCCTTTTCGACTCCGACCGCGGTGCGAGGTGGCGGTTGGTGGCAGCGATGTCGGATTGGGTGCCACCGGCTGCCCGGCGGCAAGTCGAGCCGCTACAGATGCGTCGACCACCACGGTGTCGTGTGATTCGACGAATGGCCTAGGTGGGGGCAGCATTGCCCGGATTCGCTTTACGTCTGCGAGAAACTCACTTGCTTGTTGGTAACGCAAATTGGCATCGCGCCGAGTGGCACGCACAACTAGTGCATCGATCTCAGGTGGGACAGTCGAGCGAATTGATGACGGTGCCGGAACGTCATGGTTGACATGGGCGTAGGCGACCGACAGCGGACTATCACCAGCATGTGGCACTTGGCCGGTGACCATTTCGAAGAGCAGAATTCCGGCCGCATAAAGATCTGAGCGTTCGTCGGCTTCACCGCGCTCGACCTGCTCAGGTGAAAGATAGGCGACGGTACCCATAATTAACCCTTGGGTGGCGCTCGTATTTGAAGTCGATACCGCCCTAGCTAAACCAAAATCTGCCACTTTGACGCGGCCGTCATCGGCAAGCAGTACGTTCTCGGGTTTGATGTCGCGGTGTACGAAGCCCGCTGCATGCGCGGCCGCCAGCCCTTCAAGTACGGGATCAAGAATGACGAGTGCCTGCTCCGGTGTCAAGGGGCCGTAGTCGCGCATCACATCGCGTAAGGTGCGCCCCGGTACCATCTCCATGGCCAAATAGATGAGTCCGTCGGCGTGCCCTTGATCGTAGACCGCGACCACGTGGGGGTGCGAAAGTCGTGCAGCCGATTTCGCCTCTCGCTCAAAGCGGGCGACGAAATCCGGGTCTTCAGCTAGGTGTCGGTGCATCACTTTAAGTGCGACGATTCGGTCAAGGCGCAGGTCAACCGCCTCATAGACGGTGGCCATACCACCTCTGGCTAAGCGAGCGCGCACCAAATATCGCCCATCAATAGTCTGCCCGACTAATGGGTTCGGTACAGACGCCTCCACCTTGCGATTCTAGGTACGCCCGCTGCGCCGGTGCTGTTGCCACGCCTGCCGGGGTTGGCTTAGTGACAACTAATGCTCCAGCAATTGCAAAACTGCCAACAGCCGGTCGCTAACGGGGCCGTCAATTCGGTACACGGTGATACCGGCTGGTTCCAAGGTCTCGCGCACGACTTCGCCGATCAGGGCATCAACCTGGGCCCGATATTCGGGACCATCTCGCTGGTCGCCATCGGGCTCCCACGGGATATCGGTGCCACACCAAATTAAAGTTCCGTACGTCCTGGCGTGCAGCGTGGCCGATTCAAGTAAGGAATGCTCATTGAAGTAGGCCATGCTGTAGATCGCGGTCATGAGGGCTGCCGGGTCGCACACCACCAGTGTTTGCGGATCGATACCCGCTAAGGCGGTGGCTTCGGCCGCCATTTGAGTCCCCATGATTCCCGCTTGCTCGAGGGCGGTGGGTGCGCGCCCCATGGAGACCACGAATTCGCGTAAGTACTCAGGCACCAAAACGGCATCAAGGCGGTCACATAGCGCCTTTGCGAGCGTGGTTTTCCCGGTGCATTCACCACCGAGTAAGCCAATGGTTTTTATCATGCAGAAACCGAGGTAACTTGCGGCTCACGTTTGGCGAGCCAACTGCGTAATCCGATTACCGCCATAATGATTAAGACTGCATAGAACAACGAGGTGAACCAGAGATTTTGGGTGGCGTAGAGAACCGCTCCCACCACATTCACTACTATCCAAAGCACCCAGGAATCCGCGTATTCACGAACCATCAACACCTGTGCCACGACGCTTCCGACAAAGACGAAAGTATCGGGCCACGGTGCCGGGTCACCGATTGCCGCTAGCACCGGTACGAGTGCGAGCCAGGCGGCCAGGGAGCCACTCAGTAGAATTAGGCGAGTGCGATTACTTACCGTGCTGGGGACGATGGATTTGGGACCCCACCCAAACCAGCCCCAAATTGCCGCAGCGATGAAGACCAATTGCAATGCCGCGGTGCCATAGAGCGCGTACTCCCACAGTAACCAGCCATAAAGTGCGCTGGATAGGAAATAGAATGGCCACGCCCATCTGGTTCCGCGAATCGCTAGGCCTATCCCGATAAGCGCAGTGATTACGGCAAGTAGCTCGAGCACGGTGACGTCATAGTTCCAGGCGCTGAAAGCCACGTTCATAAATATCGACATTTGGCTCCTCCCTTCGCCGGCATTACCCGGACAGGTTCGAACGGTCGGCGACGCCGTGCTGTCGCCCTCTCAGCTCCATTAGGCAGGAGCTCCCGTGCGTGTTTAGTTGTGTTACGAGAGTATATGACCGTGCCGGCAAATTTGTCATATGTAGGGATACTTGTTTTCGTATTAGCTGGCAGTGCATGGCTGGAGGTAACGTGTCGAACCCGGGTCTTCATCCGGGCTAAGCGGTTGGCCCTCAGCATTGTTCCTGCGGTAGTTTTGTTCTTCATTTGGGACGCTTACGCAATCGCTAACGGGCACTGGTGGTTTGCTGCCGATCGAGTTCTTGGTTGGTACCTACCAGGTGGGGTACCGGTTGATGAAGTGTTGTTTTTCATCGTTATTCCGATTGCCGCAATTTTGACTTTGGAAGCCGTGCGAGCTGTCAAGGGATGGAATGTCGGCGATGAGGACGGCGCACCATGACATATACGCAACTTGGTGTTCTGGCTGTTATTCTCGCAGTCGCACTTGACCTCTTCCTCCTCCGCACCCACCTGGTTACGCGCAAAGTCTTCTGGGTGTCATATGCCATCACCGTGTTTTTCCAGCTGATTACCAATGGCATGTTCACCGGGTTTGGGATTGTTCGTTACCACGAGGACGCTATTATTGGCGGAAGTTCACCCGAGTTTGGCCCGCCGCCGTTTATCGGCGATGGCAGGTTGGTTTTTGCGCCGGTAGAGGATTTGCTATTTGGGTTCGCCCTTGTGCTGATGACGCTGGTTTGTTGGGTATGGCTCGGAAGAAATGGCGTGCAACGAAAACCAAAGGCCGGTCCACCTATTTGGCGGCGTTAGCCGGTGGGCTGGTGCAGGCCACGTACGTGCCCTGATCCAAACTTTCGACGTGCTCGGCTAGCTCGAACCCATGCTGGCCCGGCAATTCTGAGCCTTCGGGCTAAAGGCACCGATGCACGTTTTGCAAACACCTCGTAGTCAATTTTCTCGACCTCATCGACGATTCCGCAATAGAGCACCCGGGCTGCTTCAATGCAGTCTCGTGAGGAGGGGTGCAGCAGGGTTATTCCAGAGCGCGATCGTTCTTCCAAATCCCGCACTCGCGTGATTTGATATCGTAAGGCGTCCTTAATTTGCGGTGTGGCGATCCGCGCCTGCAATTCTGCGCGAGTGACTCCAAACTTTGCCAGGTCATCAAGTGGTAGATAGACACGTCCACGGTCAAGATCTTCTCCGACATCGCGGACAAAGTTGGCAAGTTGAAATGCGACCCCGAGATCTTTGGCTTTTTCTGCGGCCGCCGGTGAAGTCGGCTCTAGAATTGGAACGATCTGCAAGCCGATTACGGCCGCAGAGCCATAAACATATTCATATAGATCCTCGTAGGTTTGGTAGTGGGTAGTAGTTAAATCCATGTGCATTGAGCACAAGAAGGACTCAAAGTGACTTTTTGGGATATCCCAACGTTGCACGGTGTCGATAACGGCGCGGCAAACGGTGTCACTTGAGTGACCGCGATCGAGGTCGTCAAGAAATGTTTGACCCCATGTCAGCAGCCAGTCGGCTTTTTCTTGCGCAGTGAAAGTTGAAGCGAGGTCATCGACTATTTCATCGGCGTATCGGGCAAAGCCGTAAAGGGCATGGACGTAAGGTCGCTTGCCGGGCGGAAGCAATAAGGTTGCGAGGTAGTAGGTCTTACCGTGAGTTGCGTTTAGCCGGCGACAAAACTCATAGGAGGCGCGTAAATCCGGGTTAATAATACCGGCTGCATCGAGGTCGCTAGCACTCACATTCAACTCCTGCGCGCCCGTGAGCGGTAGTTTTGGTCCTTGCCGAGGACTCGTTCAGCTGCCAGCCGGCCCGAGATGAGCACCATGGGCACACCAACACCTGGCTGGGTCCCTGAGCCGGTGAAAACGACATTCTCACCCCAAAGATTGCCTGGCCGAAAAGGCCCGGTCTGCATGAACGAGTGAGCGGACGCAAATGGTGCCCCACGTTCCATGCCGCGATCTTGCCAGTCCAGCGGAGTGGTGATGTTCTCAACCTCAATTGCGTCGCCGAATCCGCGGTATCCCCGTTCTTCGAGCACCCGTACCACCTCATCGCGATAGCGCGGGCCGACGGATCGCCAATCAATATCGGCATCAAGATTTGGAGTGGGGAACAACACGTAATAAATCTGTTTGCCATCTGGTGCTAGCGATGGGTCTGAGTGAGTCGGGTTGGTGACAAGCACACTCGGGTCACTCATAAGTTGCTTCTTGTCAATTAGTTCATCGAATACTCCGCGCCAACTTCGGCCGAAGTGAATATTGTGATGAGCAATCTTGCTGTATTCAGCGGTTGATCCCGCGAGCATGACGAAGCAAGATGGTGAGTAGTCAAGGCGGCGGACCGACCAAGGCACCTTGCCGAGCAGATCTCGGTAGGCCACCGGAAGATCCGGATTTAGGACAACTACATCAGCCTGGATTCGTTCACCATCGGCTGTTCTCACCGCGATAGCGCGGTCATCTTTGGTTTCGACCGAATTTACCGTAGTGCCGTATCTGATTGTTACCCCGTGTTTTTCGCAGGCCGCAGCCATCGCAACGGGCAGCGCGTGCATGCCGCCTTTAGGGAAGTAAACCCCCGCGACCGAATCCATATATGCGATTACCGCATAGATGGCTAGAGCGTCGTATGGGGAGAGGCCGGCGTACATCGCCTGAAAGGAGTAGATGCGCTCGGTGCGAGGGTCTTTGAGGTAATCGCGCACTTTGGGAGCGAGTTTTCGAAATCCACCAAGAGCAACGAGTTTCGCCAGGTCTGGGGTAACTAAATCGAATGGACTATCGATGTTTCGGTCAATGAAATCCTTCATTTCGTACTTGTAGAGTTTTGAAACGAATTCGACATACTTCAAGTACCCGGCGGCTTCATCCGCCCCGATTACCTCGGTAATCTCTTGAGCCATCTGCGAAACATTGGCGTGCACATTAAGAATCGACCCGTCCGGGTAGAAAGCGCGGTAGAGCGGAGCTACTGGCTCAAGTTCGAGCCAATCTTGCATATCCTCGCCAAGGGCATCGAAGCAGTCCGCGATTAGATCAGGCATTGTGAGAACTGAGGGGCCGGTGTCGAATTTGTAGGTGCCGCCAGCGACTGCCACATCGAGCCGACCAGCGCGGCCTCCGGGGGTTAGTTCGCGCTCTAATACCGTGACTTTGCGCCCAGCTCCGGCAAGGCGCATAGCTGCCGACAGGCCCGCTAGGCCGGCCCCGACAATGACCACGTGATCGGTGTTCCCGGTGACAGTGCGTGGCGTCGTCCGCGGCAGCCACCTTCGAATGGATCGAGTCGACGGATAGTTCATCTAATTCCCCTTGGCATGAATATCAATTAAACCGATCTTTTGGTAGCCGCATGGGCCAGGTCCGTGAAAATAAACCGAGCCGCAGGGTTTATTGCATCAGTCTCAATTGCAGAAAGTGCGGTCTGGAGCAGGTTCGCGATAAGTTGCTCAGCGTGGTCTAGGGCACCGGTATCGGTGATGATTTGGCGGAGTTCTTCCACTCCGGAAAGGTCAAGTCCCGGATCTCCGAGGTGAGTACGTATTGCTGACATCTGCGCACTTGATGCCCGCTCAGACGCAATGGCAATAAGCACCGTGCGTTTACCTTCGCGTAGGTCGTCACCTGCTGGCTTACCGGTTTCTTTCGGGTCACCGAATACGCCGAGCACGTCATCACGCAATTGAAATGCTTCGCCCAAGGGTAGGCCAAATTCAGTGTAGGTAGTGAACACATTGGGAGAGGCACCTGCAAGAGCTGCGCCCAGGTGCAGCGGTTTCTCGATTGTGTACTTGGCGGACTTGTAGCGAACCACTCGAAGTGCCCTCTCGATTGAGCCGCCACCTCGGGCTTGCTCCAAGAGGTCAAGATATTGGCCGGCCATCATTTCGGTGCGCATCTCGTCGTAGACAGGCTTGGCGCGATTTAAAGCAGCGTCTGGCATTCCGCTGGTGAGCAACACTTGGTCAGACCAGGACAGGCACATGTCGCCGAGCAAGATCGCGGCTCCGACTCCAAAATGTTCAGGGGAGCCCATCCATGAATGACTGCGGTGCAGGTTTGCAAAACGCCGGTGGGCGGCTGGTTGACCTCGGCGGGTATCTGATCCGTCCATTACGTCATCGTGGATAAGGGCGCACGCCTGCAAGAATTCGAGTGCAGCAGACGCCGCCATCGCAGGTTCGTCAATCTCGACTGGGGGCCGACCTCCGGCTAATGCGCCGCGCCAGCCCCAGTAGCAAAATGCCGGCCGGACTCGTTTACCGCCCGCAAGTAGGGCGGTGAGCGCCTCAACAAGTGGTAACAAGTCATCGTCAATATTGGTAAGCCGAAAAGATTCCTGCGCCAGTACTTTGTCAATTGTGCTCTGAACGCGCTCGCGAAGGTCTGCCACATCAAATGGCGAGATTTTTCCGGGGAGTGCGGAGTGTGCGGGCACCACCTAAGTCTAGAGCCTGCAGGGGAATTCGGCTGAACGGTTGGTTTGTTAACTGGGCTAAGGTTTGGCTGGGCTAAGGTTTCAACATGTCGCCGATACGAACTGATCCCAGTCTTGGCGCGGTGCTCGCTGGCGGCGGCCACAGTTTCTCCTTCGAGCTCTTTCCGCCCAAGACTGACGAGGGGGAGCAGTCGCTGTGGCAGACGGTCCGCGAGTTAGAGGCACTTAAGCCGACTTTCGTATCGGTTACTTATGGTGCCGGCGGCTCTACCCAAGACCGTACGGTTCGCATAACCAAGCAGATCGCTGAACACACCACGTTGCTTCCAGTCGCGCATTTGACTTGCGTCGATGCCAGCGTTGATGACCTGCGGAAAGTAATCGCGCAATACTCCGATGCTGGAGTAAGTACGATCATGGCGTTGCGGGGTGATCCCATTGCTGGCCCAGAAGCTCAATGGCTGCGACACCCAGGTGGGTTACAGCATGCCGATGAACTTGTCGCGTTGGTTAGATCCCTTGGTGCATTCAGCGTTGGGGTAGCTGCATTTCCCGAGGGCCACCCCGAGTCTGGTGATTTTGAGGACGATGCGCGGGTATTGGCGGCCAAGCAAGATGCGGGCGCCGAATTTGCTATCACGCAGTTCTTCTTCCGGGCTGAAGATTATGAGCGGCTGGTAACTCGCGCCGCCGCTCACGGGTGCACTATGCCGATCGTGCCAGGGTTGATGCCGGTTACTAATGTTGCGCAGATTGAACGCTTTGCAGTGCTGTCGGGTGCCCAGTTCCCGAGTGAGTTGGCCGACAAGTTCGGGAAAATCAAAGATGACCAAAGCGCGGTCCATGAACTAGGTGTCGAGGTCGCGGCCGACTTGGGTGAGAAACTATTAGCAATGGGTGCTCCGGGCCTGCACTTTTACACACTTAATCGTTCTACCTCGACCCGTGAGGTGTACAAAGCCTTAGGGCTTAACGAGGTTTAGCCGAGTTGATTAGGTTGGCTACGATCTCTGCGCTCATGCCGACAAGTGGTAGCCCACCACCTGGGTGTGAAGACCCGCCGACCAGATAAAGGCCATTAATCGTTGACTCATTAGCGGGCCTGGTGAATGCGGCTCGGGTACCGTTACTCGAAGTCCCGTAAATCGCCCCA
>NSHP01000010.1 GCA_002737125.1 Actinomycetota bacterium
GCACGATGAACTTATCGGTCGGGCTCAAGGGTCGGTCATTTCGAACTCCGGAAGCACCGAGTATTTAGCGCTAAGGCCACTCCTCGACGACTTCGTCCTGAGTATGCCACGGGGTGCCGCGGTGATTTACCCAAAGGACTCGGCGCGAATCATCGGCTTGGCCGGACTCGGGCCCGGCATGTCGGTGGCCGAGGCCGGAGTCGGTTCCGGTGCCCTTACCTGTTCGCTTTTGCGCGCCGTCGGCGACGGCGGCCAAGTCCATAGCTTTGAACGTCGCGCAGATTTTGCGGAGGTCGCCACCCGAAATGTTGCCACTTGGTTTGGCGGCCTGCCAACTTGTTGGCGGTTAACCGTGGGCGACCTTGAAGACAATCTTGATGACACTGGCCTAGATGCGGTGGTTCTCGACATGCTGGCGCCGTGGGACTGCCTGCCGGTGGCCGCCGCAGCGCTAGAACCAGGTGGCGTACTGGTGGGTTACGTCGCTACTGCCACGCAAATGTCCAAACTCGTTGAAACCATGAGATTGGCCGGTGACTGGACCGAGCCAAGGGCCGAGGAGTCACTGGTTCGAACTTGGCACCTAGATGGGCTTTCGGTACGCCCTGACCACCGCATGAGTGGGCATACGGGCTTCTTGGTGGCCGCCAGGCGCCTGGCTCCGGGGGCGCTCATGCCGATCCGGCGCCGTCGGCCGGCCCCTGGGGCTTACGGCGTTGACTACACCGGGCCTGGCTCGGCCAGCGACCAAGACGCCTCCTAGGGCGCACCTGCTCCCGCGCGCCCCGCGCCCACCGGCTAGCGCTGGCAATCCTTAAACCTGCTGAAACCGTCAAATATCGGCCGAAATTTGACGGAACGAGCAGGTTTAAGGCCCTGCGATTACAGCTCCGGGGCGCCCAGACGCGACCTGCCCTCGCGCGAAATAGTACCTATTGCGGTTACAGTCGGAGCCGGCAGCCGCAAATTAATTGAATGGCGTAGGAGGCAACGTGTCAGAAACATCAGAATCACCCGAGTCACCTGCTGACCTAACACACCTGCGCGGTGAGCTCGCGGCGCAAAAAGACCATAACGACCGCCTCATTAGCACTTTACGCGATGCCCGTGAGCAGATCGTCACCCTAAAGGCAGAAGTCGATCGGCTCGCCGAGCCACCGAGTGGATTTGCTGCCTTCTTGCACCTTCATGATGATGGCACTGCAGATATTATGGCCAGCGGTAAAAAGATGCGGGTGGTGGTGAGCCCAAGTGTTGACGCCGAAAGCCTGCAGGCCGGCCAGGAAGTAATGCTCAACGAGTCGATGAACGTGGTAGCGGTTCGCACCTTTGAAGACATCGGTGAAATCGTGACTTTCAAGGAGTATCTGGGTGACGGCGACCGCGCACTTGTTGTCGGGCATACCGATGAGGAGCGTGTGGTGCGCGTTGCAGGGCCGCTGCGCACCACAAAGATTCGCGCCGGCGACTCGCTGCTCTTTGATGTGCGCGCTGGTTACGTCTACGAGAAGGTACCCAAGGCCGAGGTCGAAGAGTTAATCCTCGAAGAGGTTCCTGATATTGACTATGGGGATATTGGTGGGTTGCGTGAGCAGATCGAGTCCATCCGCGATGCGGTTGAACTACCATTTATGCACCCCGAGCTATATGCAGAGCATGCGCTCAAGGCGCCCAAGGGCATTTTGCTTTACGGGCCACCTGGCTGTGGTAAGACACTTATAGCGAAAGCGGTGGCGAATTCATTGGCCAAGAAAGTTGCGGAGCGAACCGGGCGCGAGGAAGGCCGATCATTTTTTTTGAACATCAAGGGACCAGAGCTACTCAATAAGTATGTTGGTGAAACTGAACGTCATATCCGTCTTGTTTTCCAGCGGGCGCGCGAGAAGGCATCGGAGGGGATGCCGGTAATCGTTTTCTTTGACGAAATGGATTCGCTATTTCGCACCAGAGGCTCTGGAGTGTCGAGCGACGTTGAAAATACGATCGTTCCGCAGCTACTAAGTGAAATTGACGGTGTAGAAACTCTCGATAACGTGATTGTCATTGGTGCCTCAAATCGCGAGGACATGATTGATCCGGCCATCCTGCGGCCCGGGCGCCTTGATGTCAAAATCAAAATCGACCGACCCGATGCCGAAGCTGCTCGTGAGATCTTTAGTAAATATTTGGTGCCGACCTTACCGATTCACGCCGAGGATCTAGCTGAACACGGAGGCGATGCTGCTGCGGCTTTCACCGCCATGATTCAAAGGTCGGCGGAGTTTATGTACTCCGATGCCGAGGAGAATAAGTTCCTCGAAGTCACTTATGCCAATGGTGATAAAGAGATTCTCTATTTCAAGGATTTCAACTCTGGCGCGATGATAGAAAATATCGTCTCCCGAGCTAAAAAATCTGCGATCAAAAACTTTCTCGCCACCGGCGAAAAAGGGATTCGGGTTCACCACGTATTGGATGCCTGCGTCGACGAATTCCGCGAAAACGAGGACCTCCCTAACACGACCAACCCTGATGACTGGGCCCGGATCTCAGGTAAGAAGGGTGAACGGATTGTGTTCATCCGAACCCTAATTCAGGGTAAGAAGGGTAGCGAGGCAGGACGTTCGATCGCCACCATCGCAAATACCGGCCAGTACCTTTGATCCCATGAGTCCAAGGTGAGCGTTCATCGGATCATGGGGATCGAAACCGAATACGGGATTTCGGTCACCGGACAACCTATGGCTAATGCGATGGTTGCTTCCTCGCAGATCGTGAATGCATATTCAAACTTCGCCCTGCCCGGGGTCAGGCGCGGGCCGAAATGGGACTTCAATGCCGAGTACCCATTGCGTGATGCCCGCGGATTCGACATGTCACGTGCTGACGCAGATCTATCGCAAATCACAGATGACGATCTTGGCATGGCCAATGTCATTTTGACCAATGGGGCCCGCCTATATGTCGATCACGCCCACCCCGAGTACTCCGCGCCTGAGGTTACTAATCCAAAGGATGCGGTGCTTTGGGATCGAGCCGGGATGATGGTGATGGATAAAGCCGCGCGCTTGGCAGCTTCCAGTGCTGGCGGTCTTCCAATATTGCTTTACAAGAACAACACCGACAACAAGGGCGCGTCCTACGGGTGCCACGAGAACTACCTCATGCACCGCTCGACACCATTTACCGATATTGTTCGGTCGCTAATACCGTTTTTCATTACCCGCCAAGTTTTCACCGGTGCCGGACGCCTTGGGGTAGGTCAGGACGCACGCGAGCTGCGCTATCAAATTAGCCAGCGCGCCGATTTCTTCGAAGTTGAAGTTGGTCTTGAGACCACGTTGAAACGGCCGATCATCAATACCCGCGATGAGCCGCATGCCGACCCAGAGTTTTACCGCAGGCTCCACGTGATCGTGGGTGATGCAAATCTTAGTGACACCGCGACCTATCTGAAGATGGGTACAACCGCGCTGGTACTTTCAATGATCGAGGACCGATTTCTTGACGGCCACGACTTCATGCCCCAAAACTCGGTCCGTGAGATTCACCAGGTGAGCCATGATCCAACGTTGACACATCAATTAACGCTAGAACACGGTCGCCGACTGAATGCCATCGAAATCCAGCGTGAGTTTTGGCAATTAGCCAGCAAATATTGCGACGACAAGTATGGCGCTGATCTCGACGAGCAATCCCGTGACGTGTTGGCTCGCTGGGAACACATGTTAGATCGACTGACTACGAATATCTGGGCGTGTGCCGATGAGGTGGACTGGATCGCGAAACTGCAGTTACTTGAGGGCTACCGGAGCCGCGATAACCTAAGTTGGGATTCAGTAAAGTTGCAGGCAATCGACCTGCAGTACGCCGATATTCGCCCTGAACGTGGGCTTGCCGCGAAGCTTGAAAGCCACGGCCGACTAACCCGCATGTTTACTGACGAACAAGTTTTGGCCGCGGTAACAGACCCACCGACCGACACCAGAGCGTACTTTCGTGGTGAATGTATCCGAAGATACCCAGAGTCCATTGCCGCGGCATCTTGGGATTCGGTCGTGTTCGATATTTGGGAAAGTGCATCACTGCTGCGGGTCCCGACTCTCGAACCAAATCGAGGTACCAAGGCACATGTTGAATCATTGCTGAATTCCTGCTCTACCGCACAAGATCTTGTTAATGCTTTGGGTTCAAACCCTGGTGATTGACGGCCCAGCAGTATCCGCCAGGTCAAATAGGACAGTCCTTGTGAGTTGATTTGGCTCTGGATCCTGGGGCTCGAGGAAGTCTCAAGAGCGCCTGTCAGGTAGGGGCCCTCGATACGGGTAACCTATGGCCATGCCCAAGCAGGAGAAGGCCGAGCGACGCAGTGGACGCGAGACCACGTCCGATGAGATCGATACCAAATCAGCCGAGCCCGATAGCAGATCTAATCTGGATGCTGATGTGGATTCGATCTTGGACGAGATTGATGAGGTACTCGAGGAGAATGCTGAAGACTTCGTGAAGTCATTTGTCCAAAAAGGTGGGCAATGACCGCGCATTTGGGCCTCCCTCAGGCATATCTGGCGACCGGGTCGTCATCATTTGCCGACTTTCTCGCAGATCTTGCCCCTGACGTTCTCCCAGGTCGAATGACAATGAGCTCTGCCGATGCCAACGCTTTGGCGCCACATGGCACGACCATCGTTTCGCTGCGCGGTGATTTCGGCGCTGTGATGGCTGGTGACCGACGCGCGACCATGGGTAATGTGATCGCTCAACGCGATATCGAGAAAGTGTTCGTTGCCGATGAGCACTCGATGATCGGGATCGCCGGCACCGCCGGCATCGCGGTTGAACTAGTTCGGTTATTTCAAGTTGAGCTTGAGCATTACGAAAAGATCGAAGGCCTGTCCCTCTCCCTTGACGGAAAAGCAAATCGGCTAGCGACCCTGCTTCGCGGTAATTTGGGGCTTGCCATGCAAGGATTGGCGGTGGTGCCTCTACTAGCGGGGTATGACCTTAGCCGTGGGAGAGGGCGCATATTTTCCTATGACGTCACTGGCGGTTGTTATGAAGAGCATGATTTCTACGCTGTTGGGTCAGGCGCCTTCTTTGCCCGCGGCTCCTTGAAGAAGTTGTACCAGTCCAGTATCAGCGTTGACGAAGCGGTCGCGATTGCGCTCGAGGCTCTTTATGACGCAGCCGACGATGACAGCGCAACGGGCGGGCCGGATCTTGCACGGCGCATCTTCCCGGTGGTTGCGGTTGTCAATGCCGATGGTGTACAGATCGTTGCGGAGTCCGATATCGCGACCAAATCAACAAGGCTGGTGGCGCAGCGAATGAATCGTCCCGACGGGCCAATTGCGAAAGTCATAGACGGTGGTGAGACATGAGCGTCCCGTTCTATGTGTCACCCGAACAAATAATTAAGGATAAAGCCGACTTTGCGCGAAAAGGCATTGCCCGCGGTCGAAGTGTAATTGTTCTTGAGTACGACGACGGCATCTTGTTCGTCGCGGAGAACCCCTCGATGGCATTACATAAGATTAGCGAGATTTACGACCGTATCGGATTTGCTGCCGTCGGTAAATACAATGAATTCGAGAACTTGCGGGTGGCCGGTGTTCGCCTTGCAGATATGCGTGGATACGCATATGACCGAAGTGATGTCACCGGTAGGAGTCTAGCAAATGCCTACGCTCAAACCCTCGGGACAATATTCAGCGAGACTCCAAAGCCTTATGAAGTGGAGATCGTCGTCGCGGAGGTCGGTGCAACCGAAGATCTAGATCAGTTGTACCGGTTGAGTTTCGACGGGTCGGTGGCAGATGAGCATGGCTATGTGGCGATGGGCGGCTCGGCTGAGGCCATCAGCGCCGCCTTAGCCGATGCCTGGCGTACCGGTCTTACTTTGGCGCAAGCAGTTAAGCTGGCGGTTGATCTCTTGGGGAAATTCGGGTCCGAGGAAGTTCGCGTCCTCACGGCGGCGCAGTTAGAAGTAGCGGTACTTGACCGTAATCGCCCCCGTCGGACTTTTAACCGCATCAGCGCCAGCAAAATGAGTGAGCTCCTCGGCTGATTTTGGCCTATGGTGTTTGCATGGACCGGCGGATATTCGGCATCGAGACCGAATATGGAGTCACCTGCACCTTCAAGGGGCAACGACGCCTTAGCCCCGATGAAGTAGCCCGGTATCTATTCAGGCGCGTGGTGTCCTGGGGCCGCAGCAGCAATGTCTTCTTGGGCAACGGATCTCGCCTATATCTAGACGTTGGCTCACATCCAGAGTATGCAACGGCCGAATGCGACAGCATCGAGCAACTTGTTGTGCACGATCGGGCGGGGGAGCGCATCCTTGAAGGCCTCGTAGCTGATGCACAGCAGCGATTGCATGATGAGGGCATCACCGGCGATATTTACCTTTTTAAGAATAACACCGACTCAGCAGGAAACTCCTATGGCTGCCACGAAAACTATTTGATCGAACGGCACGGAGAGTTTGGCAAAATGGCCGACCAGTTAATTCCATTTCTGGTCTCGCGGCAGATCATCGCCGGCGCTGGAAAGGTGCTGCAGACCCCCCGCGGCGCCCAATATTGCCTTAGTCAGCGCGCGGACCACATCTGGGAAGGGGTGTCCAGTGCCACTACCCGTTCCCGTCCGATTATCAATACCCGCGACGAGCCACATGCTGATGCTGAGTTGTACCGTCGGTTGCACGTGATTGTCGGTGATTCAAATATGAGCGAGGTCACCACGCTGCTCAAAGTCGGCACCGCTGATCTCGTGCTTCGAATGATCGAATCCGGTGTGGTGATGCGCGATATGTCTTTGGAGAACCCGATCCGGGCAATCCGCGAAATGAGCCGCGATCTGACCGGGCGTAAGACCGTCAAGTTGAGTACCGGCCGAGAGTTGTCCGCCCTGGACATCCAGTGGGAGTATTACGAGAAAGCCGCTGATTTCGCTGATCGTCGTGGGTTGGCCACCGATATCACGATCTCCCGAGTACTTGAACTTTGGGGGCGCGCGCTCAAAGCTATCGAGGGCGATGATCTGTCACTTATTGATCGCGAAATTGACTGGGCGGTCAAATTGCGTCTCTTGGAGCGCTACATGGCTAAGCATGATCTGACTTTGGCCGCCCCGCGAATCGCCCAGTTAGATCTTGCCTATCACGATATTTCACGAAATCGTGGGCTTTTTTCGATTATGGAGCAAAGAGGTCTAGTGGATCGAGTTTCTAGGGATATTGATGTTTTTGCGGCCAAGTCGATCCCGCCCCAGACCACCCGCGCCAAATTGCGCGGTGATTTTGTGCGGCGCGCCCAAGAAAAACACCGAGATTTCACGGTGGATTGGGTGCACCTTAAGTTAAATGACCAAGCCCAGCGAACGGTTCTGTGCAAGGACCCATTCTTGGCCGTTGATGAACGCGTTGAGCGCCTGATGGCCAGCATGTGACAACAGGTTAAGATTATGGAATGCGCATATCCAAAAGGTCTTTTTCATTTACCGCAGTGGCTGCCGTAGGTTTCAGTTTGCTTTTGTCCGGTTGTTCAAGTGGTTCAACGAGTGTCCCAGTAACGGGCAGTGCGCCGGCCACCGATGCGGCGTCAGCGCCCTTTGCCACTATTGATTGCGCACTGGCGCAGCCCCCGGTGCCAGCACAGTCAGCACCAATGGAGGGTCAAGAACTTGGTGGTGTAGTGGTGCAGTTGGACCCGGCTGGGGTACCAACCGTCACAGTAGCCGCGACTGCAACCGCGGCCACTGAACTCGGTTCCCTTGATCTAGTTGCCGGTGACGGTGCACCCGTGGCATTAGGTGCAACAGTCGAGGTTAACTACTGCGGTATCGGCCTGAGCAGTCGTACCATGTTCGACTCTTCCTGGGCTCGAGGTGCACCTGCGTCGTTCCCACTTGATCCAGGTGGCTTGATTCAAGGCTGGATAGATGGCCTACCCGGGATGAAAGTGGGCGGTGAGCGACTATTGCTAATCCCTGGTTCGCTCGGATATGGCGCCGGCCCTCCGCAAGGTTCAGGGATTGAGCCTGATGAAACCTTGATCTTCATTGTGCAAATTACCTCAGTTTCTTAACCGACCCCGGAACGGAGTTGAACGTGAGCACTAAGCCTGAGATCGATTTCATTGAAGGGCCCGCGCCCACCGAACTGGTGATCACTGACTTAATTGTTGGCGATGGCGCCGAGGCGGTGGCGGGTGGACGTGTCGAAGTTCACTATGTAGGCGTGGAGTTTGAATCGGGGGAGCAATTTGATGCCTCATGGGATCGCGGTGAATCAATTAACTTCCCACTGAACGGTCTAATTGCCGGCTGGCAGGAAGGTATTCCCGGTATGAAGGTTGGGGGCCGGCGGCAACTAGTAATACCACCGGCACTGGCTTACGGTGCTGCAGGTTCAGGGCACCGCCTCGCCGGTCAGACTTTGGTCTTTATCATCGATCTGATTAACGTCGGGTAGTTATTCGATGGCGTCAACGCGAATTGACCGTACTGAACGCCTACTGAATCTTGTCTTTTGCCTGATGGCTAGTCGTCACGCGGTACGCCGGTCAGATATCCAAGTAAGTGTGCCCGGCTACGTTGACGCCCCGAGCGATGCTGCCTTCGAGCGGATGTTCGAGCGAGACAAGGAGGAACTGCGTGGGATGGGCATCCCCATTGAAACTGTGACCGATTTAAATGGTGAAGTTGAAGGCTACCGAATTTCACCTGAGGATTACGAATTGACGGGCTTGTCATTTACCACCGAGGAGCTCGCGGTACTCAGCTTGGCCGCAAGTGTCTGGGATGAGGCCATCATTGGCCCAGCCGCTACCACAGCACTGCGTAAGCTCGAAGCAGCACAAGATGCAGGTGCAACGCCTGCGGATAGTTCACCACTTGTCAACGTGCGATGGTCCCAAACCGATGCCGCCATCTTGCCCTTGTTCACCGCGGTCCGCGAGCAAAGGGTGGTCACCTTTGATTACCGATCCGGAAATGCGCAGCTTGCGAACAGGCGCCGGATCGACCCATGGGCGGTGGTGGCCCAGGAAGGGCACTGGTATCTGGTTGGGCACGATAACGACCGCGCTGCCCCCAGGGTCTTTCGGCTTTCCCGAATCGTCGGAACAGTTCAGGTTTTCGCCGAAGCACAAGAACATCCGATGCCACCTGATTTTCAGGTACGAGCTTTGATTGGTACCCATGAGCCTGATAGTCCGTTCGAAGCCAGGTTTTTTGTTCGCGCTGGGCAAGGGGCTGAGCTCAGGCGCTTTAACAAAGTGAGCAAGAAACTCGACCCATATGCGGCGGGTGAGCTTTTGGTTGGCGCGCGCACCAGAGAGCAATTACAGTCGCTGGCATGTGCAGCCGGAGCCGGTGCGCAGGTGCTGGAGCCAAAAGCCGTGCGTGATGAGGTGCTGGCAGCGCTGCGGCGGATCAACCAACTTCACGGTGGTGAAAGCTCATGAGTTCGACGATAAACGCAATAGGCCGACTCTCACGTCTCTTGACACTAGTGCCTTGGTTAAGTGTCAACGACGGAGTCACAGTTAACGAAGCTGCAAGACACTTCGATGTATCACCCGAGCAGCTCGAGAAGGACCTTTGGCTCCTTATTGTCTGCGGCCTCCCAGGTTACGGCCCCGATCAATTGGTCGATATTGACTTTTGGGACGACGGGCGCATTCACGTTCTGGATCCGCAGACTCTGCGAAAACCCCTTCGTATCTCACCAGCCGAAGCCATGTCGTTGCTAGTCGCATTTCGACTACTTGCGCAGGTACCTGGATCCCATGATCGCGCTGCGCTCATGTCGGCAACCCATCGTCTACAGCTGGCAGTCGGTGAAGTTGACGCCCCGGTGTTTCTGGACGACAGCGAAGTTGATGCAATTTCATCAAGTATCGCTAAAGCGTTGAAGGACAATCGACTACTTCACCTTTGCTATGGGGGCGCAGCAGGTGACACGGTTACTGATCGAGATGTCGAACCCCTACGGATGGAGTCAACCGATGGCCGCACTTATCTCGAGGGATTTTGCCGATCAGCCGGCGCGGTTCGTACTTTTCGCATAGATCGCATAGTAGAGGCGAATCTCGGTGCAATTATCACGTCAACAGCTGCCCCCAGCGGCGAAGTTTCGGCTCCGAGCCAAGCTGTCTCCGCGATGATCGTCTTGCAACCGCAGGTGCGGTGGGCCCTGGATGTGCACGCCATGCGGGTGGTAAAAGAACACCCGGATGGCAGTGCCACGGCAACTATCTCCGCCCATGATGGAGCCTGGCTGGTGCGGCTGGTCATGTCGCTACGTGGCTACGCCGAGCTGATTGAGCCACCGGATCTGCGAAATCGTGTCAAAATTGAGTCGGCCGCTGCCCTAGCAGCGTATAATCTACCCACGCTGGTCGGTTCCGCCGACGGGCAGGACCAGGAGGAGTAAGTATGCCAAATCTAGGTGGTGCAGAGTGGCTAATACTTATTGCCATTATCGCTCTACTGTTCGGCGCCAAGCGGCTGCCGGATGCGGCCCGGGGTCTGGGTCGGTCCATGCGGATATTCAAGGCCGAAACCAAGGGCTTGGTCGGCGGCGAAGTGACCGTCTCGACCACAGAGCAGGAAGCGCCCGCCATTTCGGCCGCGCCCGCTGCAGCGCCATCTTCGGCGGAGCCGGAGACCCAGCCGGAGCCAGTTGCTGAGACGAAAGGCCCATCCGCGAGCTAGTTTCTAAGGAAGTTAGCGGGACACCTTTTTGATGGCAGGCGATAAGCAAGTTAAATCGGGAGCGATGCCGCTCACCGATCATTTACGTGAATTGCGCTCAAGGCTCCTAAAGGCTGGAATCGCCATTGCGCTCGCAATGATTGTCGGATGGATCTATTACCCGCAATTATTTGGTTGGCTCAGCGCTCCATTTGAATCTGTGGTCGAGCAAGCGCGGGCCAACGGGCAGACAGTGATTTTAGCTCTAACCGGTGTTGCTGACCCATTTGTTCTACAGATGCAAGTTGCTGCCGTGGCCGGGATTATCATCAGTTCACCCGTCTGGCTCTATCAGCTCTGGCGCTTCGTTACACCGGGGTTACGGCGCAATGAAAAGTACTGGGCTTTGGGCTTTGTTGCGGTCGCGACACCGCTGTTTGCGGCCGGAGTTATGCTCGCCTACACCGTGCTGCCATACGGAATGCAAATTCTATTTGGCTTCACGCCCGCAGGTGTAGAAAATATCGTCTCAGTAGACAGATACCTGTCTTTCTTCATTAGAACCATCCTTGTGTTCGGAGTTGGGTTCCTCGCACCGCTCATGATCGTGCTACTCAACTTCGCTGGAGTGCTAACAGGTGCGCGCCTAGTTTCTTGGTGGCGTTGGATTATTTTCATCGTCTTCATATTTGCAGCGGTGGCCACCCCAACCGGGGATCCGATCAACCTGCTCCTGCTCGCCGGGCCCATTTTGATTCTAGTAATAATCGCTATTCTTGTCAGTCTCGCCAATGATCGACGGCGCGCCAAGCGGCGCCCTAAGAGCGAAGATTTTAGTGAGTTGAATGATGATGAGGCATCCACAATCGACGGACTCGACGAGTTGAGCTCGATAGATGAGGTTGATCAGATCGATGTACTTGATCCGGTAGATGAACTCGATCCGGAAGTGCCGATGGAACCCGGCGATTCCAAGTCGTGACACTGCGTGCCAGCCTCATTGTCAATGCGAAAGCCGGTAAGGGCGCTGGGCTTTCAGCTGCAGGCGCCGCCGCGCAAGTTTTAGTGGCGGCCGGTATTGAAGCGAAGATTTTGGTGCCCAATTCGCAAGCTGACGCAGAGTTGATGAGCCAAGAGGCAGTAGTAGATGGGGTCGATATCGTGATTGCCTGCGGTGGCGACGGCACGATTAACACCGTATTACAAGCGATTGCCCAGTCATCGATAATTTTGGGAATCATCCCTACCGGTACCGGAGACGACAATTCACGCACGCTAGGAGTGCCTCGGGCTGATCCAATGGCTGCAGCAAGTTTGATTGTCGAGCAGGCCGCCACCCCGAAAACCATTGATCTGGCACAGGTGACTTTGCCCGACGGCCAAAAGCGCTGGTACCTAGGTGTCTTATCGACGGGATTTGATTCTTCTGTCAACGAGCGCGCCAACCGGATGCGCTGGCCGCGGGGGCAATCGCGGTATCTCCGGGGAATTTTGGGGGAGTTACGTACTTTTTCGCCGGTGCCGTACCGCGTGGTAATTGACGGCAGTACCTACGAGGACAACGCGATGTTGGTGTCGATCGGAAATGGCATCAGTTACGGCGGTGGGATGCGGGTATGCCCGAATGCGTTAATTGACGATGGCGAGCTGGACATCACCTGGCTACATGAGTTGTCCAAAGCCACTTTCTTGAGGGTTTTCCCATCCGTTTACAAGGGCACTCATGTGAATAATCCGAAGGTTGAAATGCTTCGTGGGAAATTGATAACCGTCGAAGCCACTGGGCAAATAGCCTACGCTGATGGCGAACGCCTTGGGCCTTTACCGGTAGAGGTGAAGGTTGTGCCCGGGGCCCTGCGCGTCCTCGTGCGGTAAGTGCTTTTACTGCGTAGCCTTGCGACATGTCCTCTCCTGCGGAGCGCTACGCCGCAGCATTGGGCAGATCGCGAGCCAGTTCAAGTGCTCTAGGCCAGTTCACCAAATCGTATGACTTTGACCTCGACACTTTTCAGGTCCAGGCCTGCGAAAGTCTCGAAGCCGGCCGCGGGGTTCTAGTTGCCGCGCCGACTGGTTCAGGTAAGACAGTTGTCGGCGAGTTCGCGATCCATTTGGCACTCGAGAGCGGTCGAAAGTGTTTCTATACGACACCAATTAAGGCCCTGTCGAATCAGAAGTACCACGATCTAGTTGATCGGTACGGGGCCGAACGCATTGGGTTACTCACCGGCGATAACACGATCAACGGTGAAGCGCCCATCGTCGTCATGACAACTGAAGTTCTTCGAAACATGCTCTACGCGGGCTCTTCGACTTTGACGGGTTTGGCATATGTGGTCATGGATGAAGTTCATTATCTTGCTGATCGATTCAGAGGAGCAGTCTGGGAAGAAGTCATTATCCATCTTCCCGAATCAGTGACCGTGGTTGCGCTATCGGCAACGGTGAGTAACGCAGAGGAGTTTGGGGCATGGCTGGGGGCGGTGCGCGGTGATACCGACATCATTGTTGAAGAGCACCGTCCGGTGCCCCTGTGGCAGCATGTTATGGCGGGCTCCCGCATGTACGACCTATTCGTGGATGACCAACAGTCGCTAGTGAATCCCGACCTTGAGCAGATCGCCCGTGATGAAGTTCGCAATGAGCGCATTGGCGGTGGCCGTCAAAATAATGGCCGTCAACATAATGGCCGGCGTCCCCGCAGTGCGCACACGCCATGGCGAAGTGATGCCATTGACCGACTCGCGCGTGATGGCTTGCTGCCGGCGATTTACTTCCTATTCAGCCGAGCCGGCTGCGACGATGCCGTCAAGCAGTGCATGAATGCCGGGCTCAAACTCACTAGCCAACCGGAGCGGGTGACAATCCGGGCTGCAGCGCTCGAAGCCACCCAGAATCTTCCGCCGGGTGACCTCGCGGCGTTGGGGTACGAGGAGTGGCTCGTCGGGCTTGAGCGCGGGATTTCAGCTCACCACGCCGGGCTCCTGCCACTTTTCAAGGAGGTAGTTGAGAACCTCTTTCAGCAAGGATTGCTCAAAGTGGTTTTCGCCACCGAAACCCTCGCACTTGGCATTAACATGCCGGCGAGGTCGGTGGTGTTGGAAAAACTTGTTAAATGGAATGGCGAGATGCACGTCAATTTGACTCCGGGGGAGTACACCCAATTGACCGGTCGCGCCGGGCGGCGCGGCATTGATGTTGAAGGTCATGGGGTAGTGCTTTGGCACCCGGGCCTGGATCCACGAGCTCTTGCTGGTTTGGCATCAACACGAACCTATCCACTCAAGTCTTCCTTCCAGCCCTCCTACAACATGGCGGTAAACCTAGTCTCGAGAATCGGGCATCACGCGGCCCGTGAGATCCTGGAAACTTCTTTCGCACAATTTCAGGCGGACCGATCAGTAGTTGGATTGGCGACATCACTGCGTAAGCATGAGGACGCATTGGATGGGTATCGCGAAGCAATGCAGTGCCACCTTGGTGATTTCGAGGAGTACGCGCAAATACGCGAGGACGCAAATAGACGCGAGAAGGATCTAACCCGTGATGCAGCGGGGCGCAGGCGAGATGCAGCGTTTACTTCACTGCGCACTCTTCGTGCTGGGGATGTATTCATCATCCCTGGTGGGCGTCGTTCTGGTCCCGTTGTCGTCCTTGACCCAGGCAGTTCAAATCCCCGCGATGAACCGCGCCCAATGGTGCTAACCGCGGATCGGCAAGTGCGCCGGATTTCAACTGTCGAGATCACCGCACCGGTTGAGGCGATCGCAAAACTTCGCATCCCAAAAGGTTTCAACGCGCGAAATGCGCAGTCTCGCCGAGATCTCGCATCGGCCCTTCGGGAGTTAACTTCCGACTTATCACATGAACGAACTCGAGGAAGATCAAATGGCGATGACGCCGAAGTCCTCGAAATGCGCGCGCGGATTCGACACCACCCTTGCCACGGCTGTTCCGATCGTGAGCAGCATGCCCGCTGGGCCGAGAGGTACATGAGAGCCAAGCGCGAGATTCGCGATCTTGAGCAACGAGTTGAAGGGCGCACCAGTTCTATTGGCCGGCGTTTTGACCAGGTTTGTGAAGTTCTTACCGAATTGGGCTATCTGACTAATGCGGGCGATGCCGCGAAAATTACGCCGCCGGGCAAGATGCTGATGGGTCTATACACCGAATCAGATTTACTCGCGGGCCAGTGCCTCCGTGAAGGTACGTGGCGTGGGTTGAGCGCACCAGAACTTGCCGGCGCGGTCTCAGCAATTGTGTATGAGTCAAGGAGATCTGAGGATGATGAATCACCGAGGCTGCCCGGTGGGGCGGTACGTGAAGCCTTAAGAGAGATGGCCGGTATCTGGGGCATGATCCACGACGCCGAAGCACGGCATGGCCTGAGTATCACGAGGCCACTTGATGCTGGATTTGTCTGGGCGATGCACAAATGGGCAACAGGGGCCACCCTGCAGTCGGTTCTGGACTCCACTGATCTCACCGCCGGCGATTTTGTGCGGTGGACCCGTCAGGTAATTGATGTGCTGGGCCAGGTAACCGTGGCCCTTGAATCCGATGATCCGATGCGCTCGACCGCGCATCAGGCAGTTGACGCGATTAATCGCGGGGTAATCGCCTACACTTCACAACTGGAGTGAGCCAATGCGCAGGTAGCGTTCTACGCCCCACTTACTTGCCAACTCTTGGAGTAAGGCTTCGTCCTTTGGGGAACTCGGAATTTTCAGATCACCTTCAAACTGGAGATCACGAACCACGGTTGCGACTTTTCGAGTCGCATGAATCTGATCACGGTTATCGCGGATCAGCCCTCCGAATCTAGGGGTTAATGGCTTCACGATTTCATCGCGATCCACGGCGAGCAGCAATTCATCGAGTGAGCCGTATTTTTGGATAAGTGCCGCGGCCGTCTTGGCTCCAATCCCCGGTACACCGGGTAAACCATCGGATGGGTCACCGCGCAATGTGGCGAAATCAACGTATTGCGTTGGACGCACTCCGAATCGTTCTTCGACGGCGGATGGGGTGAGTAACGGCCATAACTCCATGCCACCATTTACCGTCATCAGGAGGCGCACGTTCTCATCAACTAGCTGCACCAAGTCACGATCGCCCGACACCACGATCACCGGTGCTGCCGCACTCGTTGCAAGTGAGGCGATGACGTCGTCGGCTTCATGATCCTTTGCCCCGGGGCGGGCGACCCCCAGGGCATCCAATAGTTCAGCTATGGCAGTTATCTGTGGACTGAGGGTGTCTGGTATCTCGGCCGCGCCCGATGTTTGACCCGCTTCGTCAACCGCCAACCGGTGGGACTTGTAGGAGGGCAACAGGTCAACCCGCCACTGCGGGCGCCAGGAGACATCCCAGCAGGCGGCCAGTCCACTGGGTTGGTATTTCTCAACGAGGCGGTTCACGGTGCTGAAAAACCCTCTGATCGCATTGTGGGGGGAGCCGCTAGGTGCGGTCATGGTGTCTGGCAGCGAGTAGTAGGCCCGGTAATAGAGCATTGCGGTATCAAGGAGGAGCACGGGAGCAGCCATGGAGCCATGCTGCCAGATGGTCGATGTTCTACGGTGGGGTCATGACATTCGCACAACGACTGGTCCTGGTCCAAGCAGGTTTAATGGCGGCGGGCATTGACGCGGCACTAATGACCCCCGGGGCCGGCTTACGTTACCTGACCGGCTACGACGCCAAGGCCTTGGAACGGCTGACCTGCCTGGTGATTCGCGCCAACGATGATCCGGTGCTGGTAGTGCCCGCACTGGAGGTGATGGCAGCGCAGGCTAGCCCGGTCAAGGATTTGGGAATCGAGATACGCAGTTGGCAGGAGACCGAAAACCCCTATGCGCTCACCGCGCACCTAGTCGGCCCGGCCTCGGTGGTTGCACTCGATGATCACATGTGGGCGCAGAAAGTACTGGATCTACGTGACGTCATGCCGGCAACGCGCCAAGTACTTGCCGGGCAGATTGTTGCGCCGTTCCGCATGCGCAAGGACGCCGGCGAAATTGCATCTCTGCGTCGTGCGGGCGCGGCCATTGATGAAGTTCACGCGAAGGTCCCCGGCTGCCTTCGACCCGGACGCACTGAACGCGAGGTCGGAACCGATATCGCCAACTTGATTATTGCCGCCGGACACGTTGCCGTCGATTTCATTATTGTGGCAAGTGGGCCAAATGCTGCAAGCCCACATCATGAGGTTTCCGATCGGGTTCTTGAAATCGGTGACCCGGTAGTTGTAGACATCGGCGGCACAATGCCCGATGGCTATCGAAGTGATTGCACCCGGACCTACAACCTTGGCGCGCCGAGCGCTGAATATGCAGCGAGTTATGCGATCTTGATGCAGTCCCAAAGGGCGGCATGTGCCGCGGTGCGACCTGCAGTAACCTGCGAGCAGGTTGATGCAACCGCTCGCGAGGTGTTGATCGGTGCGGGCCTAGGTGAACTGTTTATCCATCGCACCGGGCACGGCATCGGCCTTGAATCCCATGAAGAGCCGTATATCGTTTCGGGTAATGATTTGCCGTTAGCCGCGGGGATGGTATTTAGTGTTGAGCCTGGTTTTTATCTTGCTGGACGCTACGGGGCCAGAATCGAAGATATTGTGGTGTGCACTGATAGCGGATATGAATCACTTAATCATCAGCCCCGTGATCTAGTGATTGTGTAGTAGTCATGAGCATTTACTGGCAGGCAAGTGGAGTAGTAAGGCGGCTTCCCGATACTGAGTCTGCGGCACTGCTAGATCTCACCCATGAGATCGCTACCAAGGAGTTGCTACCCAAAGCGGCGGGGGCTGAAGCGGGCGCATATTTCCCCCGCGAAATTTTTACCTTGCTCGGCGAACTCGGGTTAATGAGCCTCCCATACTCCGAAGAGTTCGGTGGTGGTGGCAGGTCATACGAAGTGGGCTTGCAGGTACTTGAAGAACTCTCCCGAGCTTGGATGAGCGTCGCGGTTGGGGTAAGTGTCCATAACCTCGCGTGCTTCCCGTTAGCGAATTTTGGCACGGCGGCTCAAAAGAGCGAGTGGCTACCAGATTTACTCGCGGGAAAACTCCTCGGTGCTTACTGCTTAAGTGAACCGGAGTCTGGATCCGACGCGGCAGCACTCACCACGCGCGCGGTAGCCGATGGCGATGATTACGTGGTTAATGGAACCAAAGCGTGGATCACCCATGGCGGGGTGGCCGACTTCTATAACCTGATGGTGCGAACCTCAGATGAGGGGGCCAAGGGCATTAGTTGTTTGCTGGTGGACGCCGAAACTCCCGGGCTCAGCGCCGCACCACCGGAGCACAAGATGGGCGGTAACTCCTCACCCACGGCGCAGATCCGCCTCGTTGATGCGCGGGTATCGAAGACAAGGTGTATTGCTCCGCCCGGCGAGGGTTTCTCCGTAGCACTCGCAGCACTAGATGCTGGACGACTCGGGATCGCCGCCTGCGCGGTAGGCCTCGCACAGGCGGCACTTGATGCAGCCGTCGAGTATTCGGGTGTACGCATTCAATTCGGGCGCCCAATTCGCGACCTGCAAGGTGTGTCATTCATGCTCGCTGACATGGCTACCAGTATCGAGGCCGCCCGCGCCCTGTACCTCGAAGCGGCACGACGCAAGGATGCCGGCATGGACTTCTCATCGCTGGCGGCGATGGCCAAGTTGACTGCGACAGACAGCGCCATGAAGGTAACAACCGATGCCATTCAAGTATTCGGGGGAGCCGGGTACACCAGAGACTTTCCGGTTGAGCGCTACTTCCGCGAAGCCAAGGTGCTGCAAATTGTTGAAGGTACCAACCAGGTTCAGCGCTTGGTGATTGGCCGCAGCCTAGGCCGCGGGCCAGGTTTGTGAACCGAGTCTTTCAGCCACCGACCTGGCAGGTCAACCGGCGCTTGCTAATTACCGGTGCTGTGATCTACACCCCGCAGTATCTTTTCACCGCAGCTGCGCCTACCTCTTTGCTGATAACAGATGGCATCATCACTTGGATCGGGAAAGATGCAAGTAAGCATCATGATTTCGCCGACGCCATCGTTGATGTTAAGGGCGCTCTGGTGTTGCCTGGATTCGTTGACGCACACGTTCACACCACGAATACGGGCATCATTTTGATGGGTTTGGACCTAAGTGCAACCACCTCACTAGCTGAAGCGTTGACACTGATCTCGGAGGCGGCCAAGACTGCTCGTGGAGGCGTACTTATCGGCCATGGTTGGGACGAAACCCGCTGGCCCGAGGGCCGGGCCCCAACTCGCACCGAGGTGGATCGGGCGACCTGGGGCAGTGTCG
The DNA here is from genome assembly GCA_002737125.1 of Actinomycetota bacterium. GTDB lineage: Bacteria > Actinomycetota > Actinomycetes > S36-B12 > S36-B12. The sequence continues at coordinate 18,979 of NSHP01000010.1, forward strand.
CATACCTATCGCGTATTGATGTGCACTCAGCGGTTGTCAGCAGCGCGCTACTAGCGTCATTACCTGGAATAGAGCAAGTGGCCGGGTTTCGAAACGATGGCCTTGTAAGTCGTGGTGCTCATCATTTAGCACGTGAAAAGGCACTTGATTCAATTGGTAGCGGGCAGCGAGCCAGCGCCCATCGCGCCACTCGCGCACATGCCAGCGCGCACGGGATTGTCTCTATGCATGAAATGGCCGGCCCGACAATTTCCAGCGCTGATGACCTGCGGGAGTTACTGGAGTTGGCAGCGCACGAGCCTGGGCCATTGGTCTCCGGTTACTGGGGCGAGCTTGCGAGCCACGGAGGTATTGAGCGCGCGAAGGAACTCGGCGCGATTGGCGTTGCCGGAGACCTCTTTATTGACGGTGCCCTCGGCTCGCGAACCGCCTGCCTGCGTACCCACTATGAGGATGAACCCACGACCGATGGGGCGCAGTACCTAAGCGCGGAAGATATTGAAGACCATGTCTTAAGGGCCACGGAAACTGGATTGCAGGCAGGGTTCCATGTCATTGGAGACAAAGCAACCGACATTGTGGTGAATGGTTTTCGCGCGGCGGCCAGTCGGTGTGGGTCTGAGGCGATCCGAGCGGGCGCACACCGGCTGGAGCACGCCGAGATGCTCGATGACGATCACATCGCTGCGATGAGTGAGCTTGGCATAACCGCAAGCATGCAATCGATGTTTGACGCGCTTTGGGGGTCTCCCGGTGGCATGTATCAGCAGCGGTTGGGCTCAATCCGCGCGGCAAAAATGAATCGGCTCGCTGATGTTTCGGCTGCTGGTGTCTTACTCGCACTCGGGTCTGATAGCCCCGTGACGGTGATGGATCCGTGGCTTGCGGTGCGCGCGGCCGCCCAGCATCACCAACCTCACCAACGCCTTTCCATTGATGCGGCCATCAATGCCCATACTGTGTCGGGATGGGTGGCCGCTGGCACTCTAGGTGTTGGTCAGCTCATTGTTGGAGCCCCAGCCCACCTCGCGATCTGGGAGCTCTCCGATTTAACTGGGCCGATTCTTGACTTAAGTGCTGGTGGGCCAAATTGCCTACGCACGATTGTCTCGGGCGCGACAGTTTTTGATAATGGATCGTTGGCCGTGCAATGAGGGCCCCCCTAGTATCTGCCCGCGTTGGCATGCTCTTTGCCATCGCCGCGGGCGCCTGCTTCTACCTAGCATTCCCACCGATCGCGATTGGCTTGCTGGCTCCTGCGGGCGTACTGCTACTTACGATCTCGATCTACCGGTCCTCCCTCCGGCGCGGATTCAGCCTCGCATTCCTAACGGGGCTGATCTTCTTTCTACCTCTGCTTTCTTGGATGGCTACGCCCGGTTTTGATGCCTGGGTACTGCTCACCTTGCTCTGCACACTGTGGGTTGGGCTGATGGGCATTGGCATTTCAATAGTCACAAGGCTACCCGGATGGCCAATTTGGGTGGCCTGCCTTTGGGTACTGCAAGAGGCACTTCGCGGCCGGGTGCCCTGGGGTGGATTTGCCTGGGGTGACCTTGCGTTCGCTCAGGCGGGAACAGTCCTAGGCAAATACGCATCACTTATGGGACGCCCCGGGGTGACTTTTATTGCTGCCCTTTTGGGCACGACCTTGTTAGCAGCGGTCGTCGCCTTCAAATCTAGAAAGCGAATTGGGGGAGTGCTTTGGGCTGCTACTTTCTTGCTGATCTTGATCGTGGGTTGGGTAACCCCAATTGGCCAGGGCACCACCTCCACAGGTTCGGTTGCCGTTGCCGTGGTGCAAGGCGGCACGCCGCAACTTGGTCTTAGTTCGATGGATGTCCGCCGCGAAGTACTTGGGAACCATGTGGCTCAAACGTTGCTACTTGCTCGCAAGGTACAGATGGGTGAGATAGCGCAACCAGCTTTTGTGCTCTGGCCTGAAAACTCCACGGATATCGATCCATTCCTAGATCAAGCTGCAGCCGCCGAGATCAACAAGGCCGCGGTGGCGATAAATGCACCAATTCTCATTGGCGCTGTCGTGAATGTTCCGGGTAATCCAATGGGGATTTGGAATATGGGCGTGGTGTGGAATCCGGTTACCGGGCCGGGGGCGCGGTATATAAAAAATCACCCAGTGCCATTTGGCGAATATGTGCCGCTGCGGAAGGAATTGACGGCGATATTGGGCCGTTTCGATCAGATTCCACGTGATTTCTTAGCCGGTGAGCAACCAGGGCTACTTTCGATCGGGGGAGTGCTAGTCGGAGACCTAATCTGCTTCGAGGTCGCTGATGATGAAGTTGTGAACTCTTTAGTCGCTGGTGGAGCCGAATTGATCACCGTACAAACCAATAATGCGACATTCGGCGGGTCAGCCCAGCCAGAGCAACAACTTGAAATCGAGCGACTACGTGCAATTGAGACCGGACGAACGGTCGTAGTTGCTGCAACCACGGGGGTTTCGGCCTTCATCAGCCCAAGTGGTGAGGTGCGGGCTGCGATGCAACAGGGTGAGGTTGGCTCTCTCGTTGTGCCTGTGGCCCTTACCGAAGGGCGCACTCTTTCGGGTCGAATGGGAGCCGCCCCTGAATTTTTGCTGTCCATCTTTGGGGGGCTAGCAATTCTCGTCGGAGTCATTATGAGTATCCGGCGGCGCAGCCGCCGCACCCCAGAACATATGGTTGGCGCGTGACGTTCGAGGACCTAGGCCGCATCGTTGTCATAATCCCGACCTTCAATGAGTGCGAGTCGCTAGCAGCCATCGTGGCACGGGTTCGCACTTCGGTCCCTGAGGCCGATATTTTGGTAATTGACGACAATTCACCGGACGGCACCGGAGATATTGCTGACGGTTTAGCGGTCGATGACTCGCAATTGCATGTCATGCACCGGCTCGGCAAGGAGGGCTTAGGAGCGGCCTATCTTGCCGGTTTCTCTTGGGCTCTCCAGCACGATTATGCGGTTGTTGTTGAGATGGATGCCGACGGTTCACATCAACCCGAGCAACTGGGGCGACTTCTCACGGCACTGCGTGGCGCTGACTTAGTACTGGGTTCTCGCTGGATTGCGGGCGGTGGTACCGAGAACTGGTCAAAGAGCCGCGAGATTCTTTCGCGCGGTGGTAACTTCTACACCCGCACCATGCTCGGGGTCCCACTACATGATGCAACCGGTGGCTACCGGGCATTTCGTGCCGAAACACTACGCAAACTTGATCTCCGTAATGTGGCCTCGCAGGGTTATTGTTTTCAAGTCGACCTAGCGTGGCGCGCAGTTCAGCGGGGCCTAATCGTCACCGAAGTTCCTATTACTTTTGTTGAACGCGCTGCTGGTACAAGCAAGATGAGCCAACGTATTGTCGTCGAGGCACTATGGCGAGTCACGGTCTGGGGATTCGATGATCGAGTGACACGTATTAGACGCACCGCCCAAAAAAAGCGACTACTTAGCCGCACCCAAAAAGGCTAGGTGCCTTGATGCGTTGGCGGTTGCTTTTCTTCGGTTATCCGTTACTTGAGATCAGTGCAGCCTGGGCGGTTGCGCAACTTCTTGGTTGGGGCTGGACGCTACTATTACTGATAGCGGGTATACCAATTGGTTTTTATGTAATGCGCCGAGCTGGATCAGCCGCCTTCTCCAGCGTTCGGCAGGTTGCTAACAACGGTGGCCTACCACCGGGGGAGGCTGGCTCACATTCACTAACTTTCATCGCAGGGTTGCTAATTGCAATCCCTGGGTTTTGTACCGACCTCTTGGGTCTTATGCTCTTGATGCCACCTATCAAGGAGCTAGTGCGCAGACGGGTGGCGCAGCGGATCTTTGCTTCGGGATTCCCTAACCCAGTAACTTTCTCCGCTTCGCCTGATACACCGCCAAACTTTGGCGACGGCGATGTGGTTATCGGGGAAGTCGTCGGAAATGATGAAAACACGCGCGCCGATCGCCGTGACCCAAAGCAAACTGGGCCCTCGCTAGAAGGCCCAGTTTAGAAGCTAAATCACGTTGCAGCCGGCTGCACTCAAGCGGACAAACGCTGTTCGTCTGCCCCTTGGTTGTGAAGAAGTGCTAGCCGCTCGGTCAACAACTCTTGTAAATCGGCGATAGTGCGTCGCTCTAGCAACATGTCCCAGTGGGTACGATGCACGCGCGGCTCAGCAGTAGTAAAAAAGGCCATCTTCGGCACCTTGCTCACCGCAGCAGCTTCACGTCCGCAGCGGCACATCCACGTCGGGGGTATCTCCTCTGCTTCGATCGAGAAGGGAATCACCGACTGATGCCCAAATAAGCACGCGTAGCGCACTATTTCGCACTCAGGTGCCTCAGCCTGGCGCTCATTTTCGTAGCTGATGGCTCCGAGTCCGGTGCCACGCATCGCTGCTGATTTCACGGCCGGTCCTTCCACGTCAGCCGGCCGCCCTTATGCCCAAGCGGCCGAAGTTATGGTTTGGACGCAGGCGCGGGGCCTAGGGTTCCCGTTATCGAGAATCCCCGATTTGCGGCAGGTGCTCTGGGGCGACCGCAAGGCGACTAGACATCACCCCATGGATCAAGACCAAAGCCCGCATTAAGCTCAAAGACGTAGCCAACCGCACGGGTTAGAGCTGCAGTTCACGCCTTGTACAAGTAAATGCCGATAATGCACATTATGTCAATTTAGAATCCGGAGAACTACCATCCGCGAGCCTCGACTATTTTCAACTTTATGCTCCACCTATTTGATGTTTTCACGTGTGGATACAAATCAGCGGTGGACTCAAGAGGAGGAATTCTATGCCTGCCCGAATATTGCCGTTCCGGTAAGTTCAGCGCCATCTGAACGGCTCGCACTCGGTGTTGGTTGGGCGCGGCCAGGTGTGGCCGGGATCGGCGGCACCCTAAGCCCCTCCTACACCTGACTACTGATTTGAGGGGACTGAAGAGGAGCACCCTTCCCCAGCACTCGGTGGGGGTGCTTGTTTGAACGCTGTTGCTGGCCCGCAGCCCCTTTTGGTTAGGGGCCCGCCGATCATTATTAGAGATTGAGATCCGGTTTTGGATTTACATCATTTCGGTTTTTCCGGATCCAAGCGAAGGCAACTAGTGCACCTAAAAAATGGGTCGTAGCTACGTCTCTCGGCCCCTAAACCGCATCGGTGAAAGTGCTGGTCGGGTTTTCACCTCTCCCCTAGTCTCCCGCTGAATGAAATTGCTCCGACGGCACCCTTGACAACCATATTAGTCAGTGTATATTGAGTCAATGGTTACTGATCAATATTCTAGCCGGGTGGCTAGATTTGCCGCCTTGGGCGATCCCGTGCGCCTGGCCATCGCTGATCTTTTACACGATGGTGATCTCTCGCCCGACACTTTGACGGCCAGCCTTCAGATCCCGGGCAACCTGTTGGCCCACCACCTCAAGATCTTGACCGAGGTCGGCCTGATAACCAGAACACGATCCCAGGCCGATGGGCGCCGCACCTACTTGCACCTTGAGCTAGACGGGTTCGATGATCTCCTGCCCGCTGCCTCGGCAATCAGTACTCGTCGCGTGGTATTTGTCTGTACCGAAAACTCGGCCCGCTCGGTAATGGCTGAGGCAATCTGGCGCGAAGTTAGTAATGTTCCAGTGAGTTCTGCCGGCACCGATCCGGCTTTTAGGATCAATCCGCGCACACGCACTGCGGTTCGACGGGCAGGATTGTTGCTCGAGCAAAGAGAGCCCCGTGACCTAGATGAGGTCTTAAAGCCATCTGATTTAGTCGTGTCGGTCTGCGATGGTGTGAATGAGAAGTTAGTAAATCGAAGAAATCCCCGCCTGCATTGGTCTATCGCAGATCCGGCTCGAGTTGGAAGTGATGCCGCATTTGCGCAGACATTTGATGAGATCCGAAGCCGCGTATCGGTCCTTGCCCCCCATGTTCAAACTCCAATCCGAAAGAAAAGGAAATCGGCATGAATGACAGTTATCGGCGCGATGATTTATCACTTGAGCAGCAGTTGGTGCTGCGCGCCGCGGCATCTCGTTTACACAATGAATTTGATGGTGTGTTCGCCGCAGAAACAATCGAGCGGTTCTTGCACACCTCATACGATGATTTCGCAGGTCGCTTCACCGTTGTTACGTGGCCGCCACTATTTGCCGAGCGCTTCGCTCGCGAAAGGCTTTTCGCCCTGGCACGAGTTGAAGGTAAATCAACAGACAACCGGTCAATAGTGCTATTCCTTTGCGTGCACAATGCTGGGCGCTCCCAGATGGCTATGGGCTTCTTCCGGGCACTCGCTGGCGATCGCGCCATTGCTTGGTCGGGTGGATCTGAGCCCGGTAGCCAGGTCAACCCCGCGGCCATCGAAGTAATGGCCGAGGTAGGCATCGATATTTCAGGTGAATTTCCGAAGCCATGGACCGACGGGATCGTTCGTGCCGCCAATGCAGTCATCACTATGGGTTGTGGCGACGCCTGCCCCATTTACCCGGGCAAGAAATATGAGGATTGGATCCTCGAGGATCCCATGGGCCTCGACCTAGATGCGATACGCCCCATTCGCGATGAAATCAAACAGCGAGTAGTAAATCTACTTGCAGACCTTGGCGTCTTCGTCTAATACTCGCTAAACCGCGGCCAATTCGTCCAAGCTTGGGCAGGAGCACACTAGGTTGCGATCGCCGTATGCACCATCGATGCGGCGCACCGGTGGCCAGTATTTATCCATGACTTTGGCCCCGGTTGGATAAGCACCGAGTCGAGCGGGATATGGGTGCGACCAAGGCCCAATAAGGCAATTAGCGGTGTGTGGTGCATTGCGCAACGGATTATCATCGGGTGGCCACACTCCGGCGCCCACCTGATCTATCTCGGCCTTGATCGCAATCATCGCATTGATAAATCGGTCAAGCTCAATTAGATCTTCGCTTTCGGTGGGTTCCACCATTAAAGTGCCAACCACCGGAAATGACATTGTTGGTGCGTGGAACCCGTAGTCAATTAGTCTCTTCGCCACATCATCGACACTAACGCCAGTCTCTGCACTGATCTGACGCAGATCCAAAATGCACTCATGGGCAACCAGGCCACCTGCACCGGTATAGAGAATCGGGTAATACGCCGCGAGGCGCTTGGCGACGTAATTCGCCGAGAGTATCGCCACCTGAGTGGCCTTGACCAAACCGTCGGGGCCCATCATCTGGATATAGGCCCAGGGAATCGGCAAGATGCCGGCGCTCCCCCAAGGGGCACCACTAACCGGGCCCACTCCCCCATCAATGTCACCGCGTCCAAGGGGCCCCGCCTCTGGACGCAGCGGATGCGATGGCAAGAACGGCGCCAGATGCGACCGCACACCAACTGGGCCAACGCCCGGGCCCCCACCACCGTGCGGGATACAAAATGTTTTATGCAGGTTCAAGTGGGAAACATCTGCGCCAAATTTACCCGGCTTCGCCAGACCAACTAGAGCATTTAGATTTGCCCCATCTACATAGACCTGCCCACCAGCATCGTGAACGAGGGCGCAGATGGTTGCTACCTCAGTTTCGAAAACGCCGTGGGTTGACGGGTATGTGATCATTAATGCCGCCAACTGATCTGCATGCTCAGCGATCTTGGCTTTAAGGTCAACGAGGTCGACGTTGCCGTTTTGGTCGCAGGCAATAACAGCCACCCGCATACCGGCCATGATGGCACTGGCCGCGTTTGTTCCGTGGGCGCTACTTGGGATAAGACACACATCGCGAGCAGTGTCACCGCGAGATAAGTGGTAGCCACGTATTGCCAACAACCCGGCAAACTCCCCCTGCGACCCCGCGTTTGGCTGAAGCGATACCGCGTCATATCCGGTGATCTCCACCAGCCACGCCTCTAGGTCAGCGATGAGCTCTAGATACCCTGCAACTTGATCAAGTGGTGCAAAGGGATGAATGCCCGCGAACCCCGGCCATGTTATCGGCTCCATTTCGGTGGTGGCATTCAATTTCATGGTGCATGAACCGAGCGGAATCATCGATCGATCAAGTGCAATATCGCGATCGGCAAGTCGGCGTAAATAGCGAAGCATCGAAGTTTCACTGTGGTGAGTATTAAATACCGGATGGGTCAAAAATGAAGTTTTTCGAAGTAGCCCCGCGGGCACACCACTCCACGCATCAATCAAGTCATCATCAATATCGGCCACCTTAAGATCACCAAGGATCGGAAGTGCGATAGCAAGGGCATCCCAGACTCCCTCCAGATGTGCAGCGCTCGTCAATTCATCGGTTGAGATCGATATTGTGTTGTCGTCAACCAACCGGATATTGATTCCGCTTTCAGCCGCACGCTGGAAGACCGCTTCTGCATGACCGGGGATGACAACTTCAACAGTGTCAAAGAACGACGCGTGCTGAACCTTGCCACCGGCCGCGGTCACGCCAGCAGCAAACACGCTCGCATAACGATGTGCCCGATTGGCGATATTCATTAGGCCCTTTGGCCCGTGGTAAGCCGCATACATGGAGGCGATCACCGCAAGAAGTACCTGCGCGGTACAAATATTGCTGGTCGCTTTCTCGCGCCTGATGTGCTGCTCACGAGTTTGCAACGCCAATCGATACGCCGGAGCACCATCAACGTCTACGCTCACCCCGACTAGTCGACCAGGAATGCTGCGCTCTAGCCCCGCACGCACGGACATGAAACCAGCGTGGGGCCCGCCAAAACCAAATGGCACCCCGAAGCGCTGTGCTGAACCCACCACCACATCGGCTCCCATTTCACCGGGTGCCTTCAATACCGACAACGCCAAAAGATCAGCAGCAACAATCGCTAAGGCACCGCGGGCGTGTGCAGCGGAAATCAAATCGGTGGGATCGATAACTCGACCCGAGGTACCCGGGTAACTGACAAGGACGCCGCTGAAAGCACCATCGGGTAAGCCGGCATTAAGATCACACACCACCAGCTCAATACCCAGTGGTTCGGCACGAGTCGCCAAGACGGCAAGGGTTTGTGGATGGGTGTCGGCGTCGACAATAAACCGCAACGCATCCTTAGGTCCGTGTCGCAGCGAAAGTGTCATCGCTTCGGCTGCTGCTGTCGGCTCATCAAGGAGTGAGGAGCCCGCAACCGGAAGTGCGGTTAAGTCCTCGATCATGGTTTGAAAGTTGAGTAAGGCTTCGAGCCGGCCCTGTGAAATCTCTGGCTGATAAGGCGTATATGCCGTGTACCAGGCTGGGTTCTCTAAGATATTGCGCAAAATGACACCCGGGGTCTGGGTATCGTGGTAACCCAATCCGATCATGCTGACCATCGTCATGTTCTTGGCAGCCAGCTTCGCTAGGCGTCTCAAGGTGGTGTGTTCGTCCGCTGCTGCAGGCAGGTCTAGTGCCTCGCCCCAGCGGATCACCGCTGGCACTACGGCTTGGCTCATCGACTCCAGGCT
>NSHP01000011.1 GCA_002737125.1 Actinomycetota bacterium
TACGATCATGTGGCTGTAATACGTCGTATTTGCGCAATCGATATTTCGTTGAATCACCGGGCGCCGCTCTGGTTCATAGGACTCAAGAAGTCGCGGCTCTGCAAGTCCCTTCACTATCCAGGCAAGTTTCCACATCAAGTTGCTCGTGTCACCAAACGCGGAGTTCATTCCAATTCCGATAGTCGGAGGATGCTTGTGTGCAGCATCACCAACCATGAAAACGCGACCGCTCTGGAAAGCTTCAGTGATCACACTCTCGAGCACCCAGTGATTCACTTGATGAACTTCAACTGAAAGGTCTGGCAGTTTGAGTAGTGAACGCATGCGACGCGTTAGCACTTCCTCGTCAACCTCTACTGCATCAGGCGGAAACGCGAAGTGCATGACCCAGTCTGACGACAAGCCACCGCGTCCGACAGGAACAAGTACTCCGCTCGCGAGACCGAAGGAATCTGAACTGCCAAGATTCACGATCCAATTCAAAATGCAACCGTCTTCAACGAAATCTGATAGGTCCGCCTTGAAATGTATGCTGACATTGTCTTGAAGTTTGGTGGCTCCGATCCAACCGATTCCCATTGCAGGTGCAATTGATCGTCCGGCGTCTGCTGCGACGAGGTAATCAGCGCGAACGACTGTTTGTTGGCCGCTTTCACGATCGGTGACAGTCACCGTTACGCCCTCGTCATCGACCTGTAAGTCTCCCGCTTCATGGTTGAAAAGTAGAGGGCGCGGGGCAACCTTTGCAGCGTGAGCGTGCATTAGTGGCTCGAGTTTGATCTGATGACAACTGCACGGAGGATTGGGTCCGGTCTTCTCCACGATCTCCCGCAACTCACCGCCGCCCCATGCATCGATTTGGGCAAACACCCTGCCGTCCCCTGGCTCGTCCCCACCTAATGATGTGCGCCACGTCGAGTTCTGCAAGTGCTGACCCGTGCTTCCAGCACCATAGACAAGGCCGTCGATCCCAAGTTGACGGAAGATTTCCATGGTTCTTTGATTCAAAATGTGCGCTTTGGGAGCGTGGGAAGTGGTCGGATGTCGCTCTATGAGGAGGTGGTCAACACCCAGATTTGAAAGTGATATCGACGACGAAAGCCCACTCGCCCCACCTCCGACAATGAGTATCGGGACATGAATATCAACCACCTGTGCTCCTTTGTTCGCAAGCCGCACATCTGTGCGCATAAAGAAAATATCGGTTTTGTTAGGCTCGGTCAAGGGTTTTTCGGGTAGTCGTGCCAACGACCTATAACAACGTTGATCGCTGATGGGTTCGCCAAAATCGAAAAATGGTTACAGTCAGCAACCTCAACACATGTTGCTTCTGATCGGGTTGAGAGCCATTGGTCGGCCATCACCCTCGTAATTCGAGGTGTTTCCTCATTTAACATTCCTCGGGCCGCCCGGAAGACTGCTGTCGTGACCGGAGCACGACTTGATGCACTACGAACTTCCTCATCAATCATCAATTCGCGTCCGTCGGTGAAAACCGCTTCCCGGTTAGCCGCGCTACGCAGCGGATGGATATCTGGAATCACGTCATGTCGAGAATAGGCAAGCAAATACTCCTGATCCACTTCAGCCATGGCCGGGTGCGCTGCCCAAAACTTCAGGTAGTCATCGAAATCCTGGAACTGCTCGTCAAGACGCGCGAGTGTCGGTCCAAGTGCTCGAGTCAAGACTAAGTCCGGATCTGCACCATCTGGTACGGGCAAAGGTATGCCGCCATCGACCATCGTGAGGCTCTTGACACGATCTGGGTGTGCACAGGACAACATGGAGCCAACGAAAGCACCCATGGAATGACCAATGACGTCCACCATCCCACAGTCCAAGTAATCCATCAGCGCAGTGAGATCCTTGACGTGCTGGCGGATCCCGTATGGCGGCCCGGCGTCAGAACTTCGGCCACGTCCCCGCAAGTCTGGAGCCAGATACGAAATGTGCGGCGGTAGCGACCTTGCTAACCGATGCATTGCGTATCGATTTGCGGTAATTCCATGAATCCCAAGGACAACCGACTCAGCATTCTTCAGGGGTGCACCCCAAACTTCGAAGTCAAGGACTCTGTTCGTTGTCATCGTGCAACAGTTCCGATTCGTGCGTGCACCCGATGATACGATCGAGCGAGGCTGCCGCGCTCGATGTTGCGTCCCCATACGCCATCCCAGAAAGGGCCACGATAGACCGGCTTCATCAGGTCTTCAGGCTCATCAAGTTCGTAGATGGCCCAGTAATCCTCATCGTGGTGTCCGGCGATCGGGTTCCCATGGCGCTTTAGTCTCCACGCCCGTCGGAATCCTTCATTTCCACAGACTTCGGGCATGTGCTTAAAGGTGTACCAGTGGTTAAAGGATTTCTCTTGCTCGCGATCACGATTAGACGTCTCATTAAAATTGACTCGGACTGTTGCCCACCAGTCCCCGACGTCATCAGTGAAGTCGAAGGAAGCGAGAAGCCTGCGGACCAATACGCGCGGGCGACGAACTTCCCAACGCCCGCCCCACTCCCAATCACTTTCGAAAGAGCCGGCCGCAAATGAACGTGGGTCTCGAACCTGGTATACGGCACTTACGTTTGAAAACGGTGCTCCGTACGTGTCCGGATGTGCAGCAGACTCAATCAGCCAAGCCGAACGACACTGGTCTGCAAATGAGTGCTTCGGCAACCGCTCCTCCGCATACCACTCTATCAGGTCTCGTGTTGCACGAGGTCCCAATCCACGTACGTCGGCACTACTTACCACCCAGAACTCACCTGTCATTCCAACTCCTTCGATCCCCGAATACCATACGAGGCTGGATAGACCAACCAAGAATCCCTTCGATTCGACGTGCGACGTCAAGTAAGCGCTGATCCCGGTTTGGCTTGCCAATAAGCTGAATTCCAACTGGAAGACCAACTGTCGACAATCCGGCCGGTAAGGAAATGGCAGGGGCCCCACTAATCGACGCCAAGCCCGTGAAGCGCGGTAGAAGCGCAAAGATGTCCTGCTCTTCCCCCCCTATTTGAACATGCTGCGTCCCGTGCGGAACCGCTGAAAAGGGCACGGTCGGTGTCAGCAGTGCATCAACTTCGCCGAGTAACCCGAAGAACCGCGCCGAGAACCAATATCGGTAGAGCATTGCACGCCTTAGATCACTTGGTGTAAAAGCTAGTCCGGCACGAAGTCGATCCTTCACATCTGCTGAAAGCAGGTGAGGCGACTCTTGCAGTATGGCGCTGTATAACTCTGCTGGCTCTGCCATGTGCAGGATCATCCACGGTTCAAGGTAGGTAGAAAATTCCTTGACCCGAACTTCTCGCACGATGCAGCCTGCATTCGCGGCGGATGCGATCGCCTGCTCGGTGACCTTGGCCACGTCATTGGTTGCGAAGTCTAAAAATGATGGGTCGAATCCAATGATGTATTCGCGTTCGTTGGCCGTTTCTTTATTAGGTGATAGGGGCTCTTCGGGCGTTGGAGGTCGGCTTCGGATGGCATCGCGTATCAGGGCGACATCCTGCACGCTCGTTGCCAAGGCGCCAACCACATCCATGCTCGGAGCTAGCGGACGCACGCCCTCAGCGCTAACGTTTCCCCACGAAGGTCGATATCCGACAATTCCAGTGAAAGATGCGGGCAAGCGCACAGATCCTCCGGTGTCCGTGCCAAGGGCAGCTCGACAGACACGAGATGCGACAGCAGCCGCGGATCCCCCACTGGAACCACCTACGAAGGTTGACAGGTCCCATGGATTATTTGTTCTACCGTAATGCGGATTGTCGGTTAGGCCTCCCCACCCGAGTTCGTCCATGTTGGTTTTGCCCACGATGAAGGCGCCTGCATTTCGCACGGCCCGGACCACCTCGGCATCTTGATCTGCAACATGGTTTTGCCAAATCAACGTTCCTGCTGTAGTCGGCAGCCCGCCAACATCAATATTGTCCTTAACGGCCACAGACCAGCCCGCCAGAGTTGAACTCCCTGGTTCTAACGGTGTTACTTCCGAAGCAATAGTTTCCGCGGTGGAAACATCGATGAAAGCACCCAACTGGCGTTGTGACTCCTTTATCCTACGAGCTGCGGCCATGGGCGAATCGGCATCTTCCACTTCACCCATGACGGAATTCCGGTAATCCGAACGCAGACGCCGGATTCCACAATTCAAGAGAAGACCTGAGACTCAGCACCAGCGCGACCAAGTCGCCGTCACCAACCGCGTCCATCGGGACTCCAAGGTCATTGCTGCCATGATCTCCCATCGCATCGGTGCTATCTCCAAAGTCAAATCTCATATTGATTCCATCCTTTAGTGGCTTGACATGTTGCTCACTAACGCGCATAGTACGCATAGTGAACGTTTGTACGCAAGACGTCAGGGCGGTTCAACCAGTGGAGGAAAATTAATGAGTGACAAACACAAGGATTTGATTGCTACAGACAAGAAGTCTGGAGGTAAAGCACCTCGAGTCACAATTATTTACTACTCCTCAACCGGAACCGTTCATGATATGGCGGTGGAGGCGGCAAAGGCCGCCGAAGAGGAGGGCGCCAAAGTCCGACTTCGCCCAGTGGCTGAGACCGCACCCGCAGAAGCTATCAAGTCCAACCCACAATGGACCGAGCATCGCAAGGCGACGCGTCACCTCATCGAGGCCTCGCACGAGGATCTCCTGTGGGCCGATGCGGTCATGCTGGGAAGCCCAACACGATTTGGCCTTCCGGCCTCTCAACTAAAGTCATTCATTGACTCAACAGGACCCTTATGGGCCCAAGGCGCGCTGGTCAATAAATGCGCAACAACTTTCACGTCTTCCGCAACGAGGCATGGAGGTCAGGAAAGTACGATTCTTGCAATCAACAACGTGTTTTACCACTGGGGAATGATCATTGTCCCACCTGGCTATGCCGACCCAATTCAGTTCGCTGCCGGAAACCCCTACGGCGCCAGCCACACTTCTCAAAACGCTACGGTGCCGCCTACCGAGACGGAATTGGATTCCGTTGGCTTCCAATCTCGTCGTCTGGTTCAGATAACGCGAATGCTCAAACGAGGCGACCGGAGTTAGTGCAATCAAGCAGCGCACCAAGTCTGACGGGAATCCAAACTGGTCAGATCCAGCCAGATCTCTGACCAGTTTGGATTCGCGTAACGGAACCAACAAGCCGGACTTACTACTACCAGTTCCCGCAAAAGAAGCAGTCGCTCAGTTGCGTAACTTGGTTTCACCCGAACCTAAATGATAGGCCACCTGAATCAATGACGGATCTGCTTGGAGCACCTCGGTGGTTTCCCGCAGCCTAATGACTCCTCTGACCATCACCAGTGCATCTTGGGCGAGGTCAAGAGCGACAGTTGTGAACTGCTCGATAAGTAAGATGCCGATTCCCGAGGCTGCGACGTCTTTCAGTGTCGGAAGCAATCTACTCACCACGATGGGTGCCAGTCCCAACGAAAGTTCGTCGATGACGATCACTCGAGGTGTTCCTACGAGGGTTTGGGCGAGTGCCAACATCTGCTGTTGACCACCACTGAGGCTCCCAGCCTGCTGGTTCATCAGCCCCGTTAGTTCAGGAAACCAAGAAAAGATCCTGTCGCGTTCCTCGTTCCATTTCCCACGAGGTAGTGACGAGGCTGCAACTCGCAAGTTGTCTGAGACGGTCAGTTCAGCCAGCACACGATGACCCTCCGGGGCAATGGCAAGTCCACTGCGCCGCACGCTCTCCGGTCGGCGCCCTGTTATATCTGTTCCGCCGCACTGAACTGTTCCCGCAAGCAGTGGAAGGACCCCGGCAAGCGCTAGCACCAATGATGACTTACCCGCGCCGTTCGGACCTAGTAATGCCGTGATGCGGCCAGGTAGCACGTCGAGGTCCACGGCTCGCACCACCTCGCGACCAGCGCGCGCAACGCTCAATCCGCGAACGATCAGACCCTCATGACTCATTACTTACTCCCAGGTAGGCAGCCTCCACTGCAGGATCACTAAGCACAGAAACACAGTCGCCATAGGCGATGAGTCGACCGAAATCAAGGACGGCGATATTGCTGCAGGCTCTCGTGACGAAATCCATATCGTGATCGACCAGCACGACTGTAAGGGAAAATTCTTCGCAGATTCGTTCGATGAGTGGCGCGAACATCAAACTCTCCGCCTCCGGTAAACCGGCGACGGGTTCATCTAGCAAAAGTATCCGCGGGCGACCCATAATCGTTCTCCCCAATTCAAGGAGTCGACGTTCCAACATGGAAAGTAGGGGCACAGGACGATCCAACTCCGTCAACCCGACCAAATCAGCGATCTGCCGCGCGTCCGCAGGTCTTGAACCAAGATTTTCGGCAGCGACGAGAAGGTTCTCCCAGACAGTGAGTGAATCCACCGACTGCTCCTGCTGGAAGGTTCGACGAAGACCCCACCGGGCCCGTCCTGTGGGATTCATCGAAAGTAGGTCGAGTCCGTCAAACTCCACTCGTCCGGAACTCGGTGAAACAAAACCCGAGAGCACATTCAACATCGTTGTCTTTCCGGCCCCATTCGGACCGACCAGCCCGCTGATTCCGCGTTCGAATGTTAAAGAGACTCCGTCAAGGCCACGGACTCCTCCGAATTTCACGACAACGTCTTTACAATTGAGCATGAATTCCTTCCGAAGCTAGCTCTTCATCCATCTTTACCAACCGTCGGGCCAGCCGCTTGCGCAAGAAATTCACGGACACAACCACAAGTAATGCTGCAAGCAAGCAAACCCAGGGTCCAGCTAGGAATCCCAGAGCTCCGATCAAAAGCCCTACTGCTATTCCGATCAAGGCAATACCTCTTGGCGAGCGACTGGGCCAAAGCGTGCGAAGTGGATGAACAAGCCACAGGGATATCCAGATCGCCGCCACCACATAGACAGCCAGCGACAGGTCCAGTAGAGCCAATGACAGAGGTGGGACAACAAGAACAATGAAGGCGAATACGGCATCTGATGGATCCAGTGGCCATCGTTGAGCACGGCGGAGGCGAACCCCAACTCCTGCCAAGTCCCCAGCGATACCTCTAGGAGACGCAATCAGTGACTGGATGAGACCGATGCCAAATGCGACATAGATCAAGTTGGTGAATGTGGGACCCAATAATTCAAGGACCACGGGAATGCGCGCCACTAATGCCTCGAGCGCCGGTGGAAGAGCCACAAATAGCAGCCCTGCAAGTACCGCCCCAACAAGGGAGAACGCGCCACCTATCAATACCACCGCGAATAGAATGACACTGCTGATCGCCGAAAAGGACTGTGAAACCAAACTCCCCGTGGGAACTGCAAGGAGTGCTCCCGAGACACCCGTCGTAAACGAGACAACTGCGAGGGCCGTGACTTTACTCGACGTCACATGTATGCCTATCGAAACTGCACCCGGCTCCGACTGCTTAATTGCAGCCCAAGCCCGCCCCCAACGTCCAGTGAGGAATACCCACAACAACAAGAGCATTACCGTTGTGGTTATGACTACGTAGAACCACAGGCCCGTGTTGGATTCAGCAAATGCGGGGCTTGGGATCGGTACCGAGGTTTCACCCGGTGCCGGTTCACCCCGCCAACCATTATTACCAGTAGGAAACCCTATGGACGTAAATACTATTTCTGCAAAGGCCGCGAACATCAGGGTAACGACTGCAAGGCTTAGGCCTGAGAGTCGAAGCGAAGGTAAACCAATCAAGACGCCTATGCCCATCGTGGCAAGACCCGCAAGGCACATGATAAGCATGCTAGGAACAGCGTCTAGCCAATACGACAGTCGGAGGAAGATCCACCCACCCACTCCCATTAAAGCGATCTGGTTTAAAGACACAATGCCGAGGCGACTGAATAGAAGTCCTACCCCGGCGGCCACGACCACATAAATCACAGAGGTGGTGAGGAGTCGCAACCAATAGTCATCTACCGCCATGGGAATGGCTAGGGCCCATAAACCCCCGGCGAGCAAACCGATCGTCAGTCCAGATTTCGCGCGGCTTTCCCACATTACTTTCAAGCCTTTCATGCAGATGGTCTCATTTCATACGTGCGTTTCCGAGCGTGCCACACCGTCACGGCGATTGCGATGACGAAGGGGGCCACACTGCGAAATTGAGCCAGTGCGGAAACTGGTGCGAGAAGTGACTCAGCCAGTCCAATCGTGATTCCACCTGCGACGGTGCCCCATAGTGAACGAAGTCGCCCTACCAAAGCGGCAGCCAACGCTGGAATAACGAGGAAAGTGAGCCATCCAGCTGAGAAGAGGGTCAGACTTGCAAGCAGAACAGCACTGACCCCGGCCAAAATTCCAGAAAGCCCCCACGCCAACGCCTCAATTTTCCGCACGGACACGCCAAGTAGCGAAGTGAGTTCACGGTCCGCGGCCAAAGCCCGCATATTGGTTCCCCATCGAGTTACTCGCAAAAGCCACGTAGCGACAGCAGCCACGACAAGCACGAGAAGGACAGCAAGAACTTGAGTACTGCTGATAACAACCCCCAAGACCTCAAAGCGCAAAGCGTCGGTGGGTAACCGCAGTGCACGTGCCTTGTCCGTCCAGTACCAATTAGCAATACCCAAGCAAGCAAGTGCCAACCCCAAAGTGCCGGTCGCCTGCACTACCGCTGACCTGTGGGCCATAAGTGGGGCAACGAGTACGCCATAGAGAACATTCGCCGTCACAGTCAGCAGGATCGTTATTAGTATGCCGAGTTCAAGTGGCAAGCCACGACTCTGGTTGAGTTCCCATCCCACAAGTGCGCACAGAGCGCCCACAGCACCGTACGCAAGGTTCAAGACGCCGGTAGCACGATAGAGAAGAACCAGCCCGACCCCGGACAGCGCATACAGTGCACCAAGGGCCAAACCTGCAATCACGTAAGGGAGCAAGTGCTTGCCTCTCTCTTCTTTCGCACAAACTCTTCATCGACTTGTTGGCAAGCGCTTGTCACGAACACCAGAAACAATGCGGCGTTTGGCGCGGAGACGTGACCTCCGGCGCCAAACGCGGCATCACAAACTGTTAGTTAAGCAGGGTCTTTTACTG
Organism: Actinomycetota bacterium; assembly: GCA_002737125.1. Classification (GTDB taxonomy): domain Bacteria; phylum Actinomycetota; class Actinomycetes; order S36-B12; family S36-B12. The sequence continues at coordinate 9,036 of NSHP01000011.1, forward strand.
TTCCGCCTTCAACACCTCAGCAAGGGCGGGGTCGGCCACAACGAAGCAGTCCTTCGCAATCGCCCACTTGCCCTCATCATCGATCATTACCTGTCGCATCGAGTTGTTGGCGTTATGCCGGTCGCTCTTGCCGTAGTACCAGGGCTTGCACAGCATGTCTGTACTGAAACCCTTGACATTGACGATGGCTTCCGAAGCCGTGTCACGACTGATCTTATCAGGTTCGAGGGACAGCAGAGCCTTCACGACAATCATTGCTCCGATAAATCCTGCCTGAGAAAACGAGTCCCGGGGTTGGTCTGCCGAACCATACTTCTGAATAATCGCTCGCCACTGTTGGTTATCTGGTGTTGTTGCATCCAGCAGCGAAAATTCGGAGTTCGCAGTGAACTTCCCGTTCCAGTATGGGCCCACCTGGCTTGGGAACGTCGTGTCGTAACACGTGGTTTGACAAGAAAACTCGACCTTGTCTCCGAGATTCTGCTGCTCGGCCGCCTTAAGGACGACGGTCGCATCTGGTGCTGGCAGCCACACCCCGAAAGCTCCTGGGTTTTCCGAGTTGATCAAGTTCATGACTGGCGCTGCATTGCTTACGGGTGGCGGCAACAACTCATTAATGACGGAGCTTCCACCGACGGTAGCAAGATACTCATTCACTCCCTCGATCGCCCAGTCACCTAACTCAGGGATTCCAAGGGCCAGCTGACCGAAAGTCTTGATACCCTTATCCTCAACGAGATATTGAGTTGCCGCGATTGAACTTAGACGCGGACCCGCGTTTACTGGCGCAATATTGGAGCTATTGAAGCAGGCTCGCTGTGTGCCTACACCGGCGATTTCGTAGAGGTTGGCCTCAACCCAGATCGGGTTGACGATGGCACATCCGATAAAGGACGCGCTGGCCACCATCGCGACAACCGACTGGTCACCTGCGAATCGCTCGGCTAGAGCTCCTACCTTCTGAGGGTCTAGCCCATCATCTTCGAGCACAAATTCAATCGGACGCCCATTGATCCCACCGTTGGCATTCACGCATTCGAAGTACGCTTTAGCTGCAAGAGGTGCGGAACTGAAATCGAGTCCCTTGGACATGGTGGCGATCGATCCAATCGTGATTGGATCCCCTGTCGCCTTCGTGCCGTTTCCAAGACCGCACTTATCCGTATTTGGTGCTGAAGACTGCTCGACTATGTCTGCGTCCGCATTAGGAGTTCCACCGGTTGAACCCCCACATGCACTTAGTGTTAGTGCGGTTATAACCCCAGCGATCGCCACGGGGAAGTACCTAGAGCGTTTCATATTGCCTCCAAATTGTCGGTGACCCCACCTTGCGACGGCGGACCTCACATGACTGGGTGACGGCAGTGGATTGTGTTCGCATCCCGCACGCCTGTTTGTCATGTGCACAGAATGCCCTTAATTACTCCGACGGTCAAGCACTTTTGCATTGTGGCGACAGCAGAGCTGAATTTCTCCGGTTTTCAAGTTTGGCTCGGGTCGATGAAGGGGCCCTGGACTCAGCTGACCGAAGTTTGACGAGTTCAGTGGCCTAAATCAGGAAAATAACCGGACAAATCACGCTCTATCTGGACGGCACACTCCTGCAGATGAGGAAGGAGATCTTCTTTCAGCGAATCGATGGAAACACGTGCTGCGTGACCTGAGGTGTTGATCGACGCGACGACACGACCACTTCCATCCCTCAATGGGACTGCGATCGATCTGACACCCTGCTCGAGTTCCTGATCTAGCAAGCTCCATCCTTGCTCCCGAACGCGCTCAAGCTCCTCGCGCAATTCAGATACTGTCGTGATCGTCTTGTTCGTGCGAGGCTGCATGTCGATGGTAGCGAGGTATGCCTCTAGTTGACCTTCGTTCAGTGCCGCCAAAGCTACTCGGCCCATTGAAGTGCAGTAAGCCGGTAGTCGCGCCCCAATTGACAGGTTGATACTCATAATCCGATTGGTTGAGGCTCGGGCCACGTATACGATGTCGTCGCCATCTAAGACTGATGCAGAACATGATTCATGGGTTTGCTCAGAAAGAATTTCAAGGTGTCTCTGTGCGACATTGGCGACTGAGAATGACGAGAGGTAGGCATAGCCTAATTTCAAAACACTTGGGCGCAATGAGAACCATCGGCCATCGTTTGTGACGTAGCCTAAGTGCTCCAAAGTAATCAGGAAGCGCCGCGCGGCCGCGCGAGTCAGGTTCGTCACGCGAGCAACATCCGACAGGGTAAGAGGTGATTTCTCGTTCGAGAAAGCTTGAATAACGGCTAACCCGCGCTCGAGTGATTGGACGAACTCAGGTGGTCGTTCACTATCGGCAGCATTCGGCACGCGCGAATCATAGCGTACGTATGCCGAACACGTGGCCAAATAACGAACCCGACAACGTTGACTCGTACGTGTGAAGTCCGCTACCCACGGCCGATCCGGTGCTAGCGGGCAGAAGTTGCACCCCACCAGGTCGGCCGGCCTGGGAGCTCGCGGGTAGCTGATCGCGGTGCGCTTGACCTTGCCCCGGACCGCGCCGGCAAGCCCCAGCTCGTTAATCGGGGGCTCCACCGTGCAGCGCGTGCGCCCGAACCACCAACGGGCGCAACGCCGCGTCCTTGACTTCAGGAGCAGTCGACACCCCATGGCAGAGCGTCCCCGTCGCGCTTGACCCTCTTCAACTTCGGCTTTCTATGTTTGCGTCCACGATCCCGAGTAACTTCGCGGCAGCATCCTTTAGTGGCCTGTTCGGATTCCAAATCGCGGTGAACGGACGAATCAAGTTAAGTGGGTGTGCAACCGCGACCAGCCTCCCTGACTGGATGTGCCCCACTACGGCGGTCGTCGAAACCACGGCGGGACCAAGACCAGCCAACGCGGCACCGATGAGCGCCGCCGTTGAGCTCGCTTCAAAGCTGACGTTGAGCGTGGTGCCCAGAGCCACCTCGAAGGTCGTTCTCGTACCACTTCCCGGCTCGCGAAGTAGATACTGAGCAGCCTGAAGCTCCTGCAAGGGAACAGGAGTCGACGAGAGGGCCCAAGGGTGGTTAGGAACCACCGCGATCTCCACCATGTCCGTACCGACCTCGCGGCTGCCGAGGTCGGTGGGGATTTCGGTCGTCTCGATAAATCCCAGATCCGCCTGAGAGCGCCGAACTAGACGTATCGCGGCTGCGCTATTTACGACACGCAGAACGACGCCAATTTCCTCGTGAATCACATTTAACTCACCCAGCCATCGCGGAAGCATGTACTCGGCAATCGTCAGACTGGCTGCCACAACCAGTCCCGATCGGTGCCGACTACCCAAAGCGATCATGCTCCGCTGCATCAGCTCAGACTCGTGTAGCACACTCGCGGCCCAAGCAGCCACTGCCTTCCCGTCGGTCGTGAGGTGCGACCCGTGTGTTGATCTGTGGACGAGAAGGAGGCGCCAACGTGCCTCAAACTCTTTAAGCTTTGTGCTTGCTGAGGGCTGACTGATACCAGCACGCCCCGCCGCCGCACCGATACTGCCCAACTCATCAATCCAAACAAGTAGGCGCAGTGATTCAAGGTCGAGTTCTGGAAGCGTGGCCATAGTCATAGTCATAGCCTATGACGTTAGGTCTTATTGGTGGATTCCATCTCGGTGTAATCAGCGCAAGACTCCTCAAATGGAAAATAAAATTTCCGTCAGGGCAGTGGCGACGATTGCAACGTCGCTGGTGGCCGCGGTGATTTCACTCAAACTCAGCAGCGTTATCCCGTTGATCGGACCTCTGCTGTGGGCTTTGATCATCGGAATTATTGTCGCGAATAGCCCCGAGCCCATCTCCGGGCGCCTGCGTACCACCGGTGGTGGAGTGCAAATGATGTTACGCCTTGGTGTGGCGATGATTGGCCTAAAACTCTCACTTTACGACCTCCTCGCTCTGGGTCTCCCCGGCCTTATTGTGATCGTCGCGACAGTTACCGCAACGTATGTCGGCACGCTCTGGCTTGGCCGGATACTTCGACTCGAGTCCGGTTTAGTCCAACTCATAGCCGGAGGGTTTGCAATCTGTGGCGCAGCGGCGATCGTGGCAATTAACGAAACCGTGCGAGCAAATCGCCGCGACGTCGGCCTTGCCCTCGCGCTCGTGACGCTCTTTGGAAGCCTGATGATTATTCTCATTCCCGCAAGTTCCCGCGCCCTGGGCCTGTCAACCGAACAGGCCGCGATCTGGGCGGGCGCAAGTATCCACGAAGTGGCTCAAGTGGTTGCGGCAGCCTCACTCATCGGAACCGCCGCCCTCGCCCCCGCGACCACCATCAAACTCGGCCGAGTCCTCATGCTCGCACCGGTCGTCGCTTTTGCAGGCCGGTCTCGAAGCGATGCACAGCGCTCACCATCTCCGCTACCGTGGTTCGTGGCCGCCTTCTTGGTTGCGGTCGTCATCGCAACAACAGGAGTGCTACCACCTGCGGTGCTTCGGGTAACCGATCTGATCACGGTGCTCCTTCTTGCGGCTGGAATGTTCGGCCTCGGCACAGGGATTGCGGTGAAAGACCTGTGGCCTATTCCCAAAAGAGCTCTGGCCCTCTCCGTCGGAGCAACCTTCATAGCTACGGGCGTAGCACTTCTATGTGTCTTGACCCTTGTCTAACTCACTGAGCTCAGTGAGTTCGGTGAACCTCATCCTGGTCGACCCGGTTTCGGGGGCACGCTTCGTCGAGGCATTAGCTGAGCGAGTAGGTACGGCCGACGTCTCGGTTAGTCTTCGTCGCGGAGATGACCGTTTCGTCTTGACGCCGCGTTGATTCCTGATGGTAAAACACTCGCCCTGAACTGTCCGCCCTCAATCCCCTTCACCCGTTACGCGCTTTATGGCCTCGGCGCTGGGTATGCAATCGGTTGCGGCAGCGAGGCATAGTCGGTCGAACATGTAGTGATCGACGGAGCCGGTACGCGCGGCTTCCCTGTGGTTGCGCATGCCTGCGGTACATAGATGTTGATGGTGCCGTTTGTCGTCATCGAATAGAAACGACCCGCATACGAGGGCATTACCATCCAGCCCAATTGAGTCGGGCCGTTATAAGCCGACTGGGCAAGAGTCTTTCCGGTCGCCTCATCAACCCACAGCACGCCTTCGGTCCATGAGTTGTTACTCAACTGGCCCGCATTAAAATTTGGATTCATATATTGGGACGACAACACCCGATGGCTGGACGGCCCGACGGCCGTGAAGTAATCCGAAGTTCGCCAATCCGGGCGACTCCACTTCGCGACCATCTCCCCTGATGCCTGATCAAGGTGAACAGCAAACACACCACCTACGAGAAGATCCTGCATGAAGATCAGGCTTTTCTGCGGATCCGACGAGAAGCTCGCCGGCGCATTACTGGTCACTCCCGCGGGAAGCGTCGTTCCCCATGGGCAGATGCGGTGGATATCCGTCGCATTGGTCATCCGCACCGCAACAGCGCAGATAGGCACACCCTGCGTCGGGAACGCGTTGTTGTTGAAGACCACCCAGTCGCCAACAAGAACCGGCGCATCACCTGGATTTTGCCCAGGCAGCAGGTACGGAGGGGCCCAGGTCAAGTCTTGGCTCAAGGTCTTGGTCTTGGGGTTCCAGGTGACTCGGACGCCCTGAGCGCTGCCCGCGAGATACATATCGGTATTGCCCTTATTCGACACCACTGTCGGTCGGGCGATCACAGCTTGGTTCAGTGCGATCGCCGCGATGTTCTTCAACGTGACCGGATCAATTGCGACGACGGTGGTGACCGGTTGAGGGCCGAACTGCGCAACGCACATTGACATGGCCTGGTTACCTTGAATGGTGCAACCCGCTGATCGGTTCTGGCTCTTCAGCAGGATCGTCCCGTTCGCATCCGGAGCTACCGCGAAGCCATCAAAGTTCGCATCAATAGCAGCGCCGCCAAAGACGGGCTGTTGAACCGATGCAACGATCGCACCGGTCTTGGGGTTTAGCTTGTAAACGGTGGGTCCGATGACTACTACAACCCAACCGCCTTTTACGACTGCACCACTAGGGGCAGCTACCCATTGACCTGGTGCCAGGGGAAGTGAGGTGCGCCAAAGCTGGGCTCCGGTGGTCGGGTTGAAACGAGCCACATAGGGGCCACCGGTGTAAGCGGGGATCGGAGTTCCGGGTGCGCCACCGACCAGGAAGGCAGCATCTGGGCCACCTTGAATGATCATTTGAATTTGACCCGGATACACCGTGGGCGAAAGGTACTGCGCCACCTGGTACTTGTGCCCAACGTGGTGAATATTCTTTTTGCCGCTGCTGTCGTCAGCAAAACTCGCACAGGGCTGTAGCCCACTGTGAACGGCATCGGTCACTTCTGGGGCACCGATCGCCGGCGCGTAATTCACGTAGTTATTAGCGGGGTCTGCCGCATAGGCGGTGATGCACGCGACCTCAGCGTTGATTGCCTCCTGACGACTCGGATTCGCTGGAGGTGCGGCATTGGCTGGCGGCGCTGTGAGAAACAGGCTGACCGCTGCTGCGAAAATAGCCACTGTCACTACGGGCCTACGGGTGCACGCGCTAAAAATTCGCTGATCACCCGACATGGGCGTCTCCTCTAGGTAAAAAGAACGTACTCTCCCTCAGGTGCAGATATGCGAGTTTTCTATAAACTCGGCATTTCCTCATAGTCTGCCCGAAATGAGCTCGCCGGATAGGTGCCGAGGATTCGCACATAAGAGGTGTAGAAGGCAAGTTCTTCAAATGCCAAGGTGAGGGGCCGATCTTCGAGGTGGCCTTCGACATCGGCATAGAATTGGGTTGCCGAGAAACTGCCGCCGAGTTGATAACTCTCCAACTTGGTCATGTTGACCCCGTTGGTGGCAAAACCGCCCATCGCCTTGTAGAGCGCCGCCGGCACGTTGCGCACCCGGAACACGAAACTAGTAATGACGGGCCCAGATCCTTGGGCAGGCACATTGGTTTCGCGCGCCAGCGTTAGAAAGCGTGTGGTGTTGTTGTGCTCATCCTCCACATCGGTCGCCAAGATAGTCAACCCATATAGATCGGCAGCCAGACGTGGAGCAAGTGCAGCAACAGTTGGGTCACCGGCCTCGGCCACTTCGCGCGCGGCACCGGCGGTGTCATCGGCAACGATGGCGCGCCAGCCGTGCTCGCGTATGAGTCGTCGACATTGGCCAAGTGCATGGGCGTGACTGCGCACAACTTTGATGTCCTCCATGCGGGCACCTGGCACTGTCATCAGTTGGAAGTGAATCGGCATGAAGTATTCGCCGATGATGTGCAAGTCGGATTCGGGAAGCAGATGGTGAATGTCGGCAACGCGGCCAGCGATGGAGTTCTCGACAGGAATCATGGCCAGATCAGCCTGACCCTCAGCCATGGCGGCAAAGACGTCCTCAAAAGTGGCACAGGGCACGGCGACCAACCCCGGATAGACGGCGCGGCAGGCAGCATCCGAGTTCGACCCAGGTTCGCCCTGGTAGGCGATTTTCGAGGCGGACCCATCAGGCCCAGCTGGAATAGCGTTGGAGTCGAATACCTGCGTCATGCGACCAAGCCTAGACAGCCGCGGCGGGCGGGCGGGCGCGGCCAGTGCTGATGGCCCAATTTGCAGTACCTGATTCGCAAATTACTTGGAGACCAACAAGTGCGAGCGAACTTCGCTAGCCGCGAGTCAAGACCGCGTAGTTGACGTAGCTGCGGTGCAGAATCTCAAATTTCAAGTCGAGCGCGTACTCATCTGCCAGGCGTTGGCAGAGGTCTATTAAGCCAGTTCGAGGGGTCACCTCATAATGCTGGAGAAAAGCGAAAAAGCCTCTACGGGCGGCGGCGGGGAACCTGTCGCATGTACCAAAGTCAACAATGTGAAGGCTCCCCCCTGGTGCCAGCTGCTGCACGCTCTTGGCCACAACATCTTCCCAGTTACCGATCATCGACAGCGCGAAAGAAATGAAGATCCGATCGAAATGCGATTTATCGAAGGTCTGTACGCCGGAAAAGTTTGTGGCGTCGGCCGGCGCCAGGTGGATGCGCTGAGCGAGACCGGCGCGGCTAATCGAAGAGCGCGCGGTGCAGAGCATTGAGTTCGAAATATCAGTACCGAAGATTTCCGCTTGGGGATACCTACGCGCAACCTGCCCCAGATTCCAACCCGTTCCGCAGCCAAGCTCCAAAACGCTCTCGCCCGGATCTGGTTTTAGGTCGGCGATGAGGCCTCGCCTGCCAAGCAGAAAGTAACGCCTCGTTACGTCGTACACGAATCGCTGATACCGATAATGCTTATCCATCCGTTGCGCATCGAAGGAGTGCGATGGTGTGGTCAATGGGTGCCCTTGAGTACGTAGAGGTGAAAGCCGCCGTAGATGGCTGATCTATCACGGGCTAGCAACTCCAAAGAGGTGTCCTTCTCGTAGTACCAACGCTCAAGGAGGTGCGCTGGAATAAGGCCGGGCAGGACACTGTCCGTTCCGGCGGTGCGGAAGATCACCCGGGAGCCAGGTCGAGCCGTTCTGGTCAGTTCCGTCCACAGCTCGGTGAGGCTTTGATCGTTCATCCAATCCTGAGAATCGAGCAGCACATATCTATCTAGGTACTGATCTGGCAGTGAGCGAAGCTGATCAACGAAAGAGATATGTCTGACCTGTAGCCGATCGATGCGTGATCTGATCTCAGCAAAATGCTCACGCTGTAGGTAAATGGGCAGTGGGCCACCTCCATCAGTGGCGTACCCCCGGTCGAAAAACTGCCAGGCGAAGTAATTCTCCTTGAGGTCGAAATCACAGACCATCCGCTCAGCCCGCTCCTCAAGAACCAGGTGCATTGAGCGACTTGCCTTCAAGGTTTCATACTGCACCGGTGGTATGCCTAAACCAAAGAGTGCGGGGCGAAGTATTGCCAGGGCACGAATGGTGCGCGTATGAAAGAGCGGCTTCACCTCCCTGGCATAGGTATCGCGCTGCTCATTTATGTCCTTCACATTGAGCATCGCACGTAGATTGGTTCCATGCGCCCGTGAGTAAATGTGGCACATCGAAATGAGATGGCCAGAGAGACCTTGTCGATAGAACCCCCGGGCGAATTGCTCTATTCTGCGGCGCCCCCGCGCGTCGCGCCTCACCCAGTAAGTTCGCGTATTTTTATCCAAATTTCTGCATATGTGATCGTCAAACAGCCTTACGTTAGACCTTTTATTAGCCGCTCCGAAGAAGTCGAAAAAGGATTGATAGTCGGGAAGAAATTTAATTGCAGCAATCTTCAAACGATTCAGGGCAATTTGCGATGCATTGATATCGACGACTACTACCTCAGCAGGATCGGCGATCAGGTATGAAAGTGCATTGCAGCCGCCCGAGCCGATGGTCATCAGGCGGTGATGGGATTCGATGCTAAGTGCCTCCAGATCAATGACCGGATCTTCCCAGATCTGCGAGTAGATCAGACCCTTCGTAACCCGGCGGAAGGCTGCTCGCTGCCAACTACGTACTGAGAAGGAGTCGCTCAACCTAATCATGATGACCCGCCTGTACTGTCCTGCGCCTGTGAAAATTGGTATGTCGGAGTCATCGGCTTTCCCCCCAATGATAGACCAAGAGGGCTTGGCTGACTTGGAAATTATCGTCCTCGATGACGGCTCAACCGATGTCACCGCTGACGCTGTGCGCCGCGTCGCCGCAGGTGACCCACGGGTGCGCCTTATCCAAGATCAAGGTTGTCGAAGGTGTCCAGCCCCAACGAGGCTGTCGAATGCCTGTGTCATGATCCCTCGCCTAGACAGCCGCGGCGGGCGGGAGCTGATTCCACACGATAGATTTGCTCAATGCCCCAACTAAAACGCAATCTTGGGGTTTTCGGCGCAATTGCAATCTCGTTGGCCGCCATGGGGCCAACCATGTCGGTCAGCCTTAACCCTCAGGCTATTGCCCAACAGGTAAATTCAGCGGTACCAACGGCATTCCTACTCGCAGTGATACCGCTTGGCCTAATCGCCGGATCCTTTGTCTTACTTACGAAGCGGAGCGCCAGCGCAGGGTCGGTGTTCGGACTCGTTCGAGCAGAGATCGGGCCTCGATCGGGCACCGCGGCGGGCGTTTGGTTGGTGGCTGCCTACATCGCATGTGTCGCAGTTACGGCACTATCCTTTGGGATTTTCTCTGCAACGCTAATGTCGGGGCTGGGTTGGGTTTCAAGCCCGCAGTGGTTTCCAATCTTGCTCGCCTTAATTGTGCTTCCGATAACCGCATATTTGGCCGGGCGCACGATGCGCGCACTAGGGCATGCATTGTTGATCCTCGAGGGCTTGACTATGACAGCGATTCTTGTTGTCGCAGTCATAACTTTGGTAAGACTAATGACTACAGGTGGGCCCCAAGGTCAATACGTTGAGTGGTCAGCATTTCGACTCGATGGCGTCACTGCCGGTGCACTTGCCCTCGCACTGACATTTGCCCTTCTTTCAAGCGCGGGATTTGAGGGCGCCGCTGCCGTCGGCGAAGAGACCCGCAACCCACGCAAGGCAATCCCCCTGGCACTGATCTGGACCATCGTCCTCACAAGTGCTTTCTTCATCTTTGTAACCACCATCGCGGTCTGGGCCTTTGGCGCAGCCCCGAATCAGATGCAGAAGTTCGCGGCTAGTGGCTCGTTGCCCGCCGATATTGCAAATCTCTATGTCAGTGCCGGCGTTGGTGACTTCATCACTTTAGGCGGCGCCATCTCATCTTTCGCCTGCATGATCGCACTGCAGGTGGCAGGCGGTCGAATCATCTACGCCTTCGCGCGCGACGGCATCGTTCCATCGCGTCTCCAGGTTCTCTCACCTCGAGGCACCCCGGTAGCAGCCAGCCTAGTGGTGGGTACCCTCGCGCTCATTCTCGTAATCTTCGCAGTATTAGTAACCGGTGCTCAAGCCTTCTCAGCCTTTGAACTCACCAGCGACCTAGCTGGTGTGGTGTTCATCGGCGCCTATGTTGCCGCTTGCGCAGCAGCAGCAATCGTGCTTTGGCGGCAAGAGCGTGGCCGCGCGTGGGCGCTACTGCCGGTCACCGGGATTTTGGTTTTGATCATCATTTTGGCACTTCAGGTATTCCCGCTGGCCACTGGATGGGAGTTGATCGCGCCACTACTCGGACTCGCAGTGCTACTTGGTGGCGGAATTTTCGGCTTCTTGCGGGGGCATCGAGCAAACTCCTAGGAACCATTATCTGTAGGGGCCCCGAATATCTGAACACCTTCGGCCCGCTGCACCGAAAGTTGAACGTCCGGGCCCACCACACAGGAGATCACATGACCGCCCGCCGTTCGATCTGCGGTCAGCCCGTGCAGATGCAGCCCTGGTGCACCCGTGCCGGCAAGATCATTACCCGTGCGAAATCCCACCAGCACAGCAACGCGCTGGCCTAACGAAAATAGGGTCTGCGCTGCTACCACCTGGCCTAGCGGAGAATAAGGTGCCTTTTGCGCCGGCACACTTCTAGTGACTAAGTCAGTGAAGGTACCGCGCACCCGAACCGCAACCATGCCGTCATCGCTACCCGCCAATGCATTAACCAAGGTGACCAAATTTGCACAGGTGGTGCCCGGAGCCACCGGCCCCGAACTTTCGGCCCGGAACTTAACTGCCTCAAAAAATGGCGTGGTGCGTGAGGTATCGACAATCTGCGGTACCCCGTCGGTGCCAACCCGATATACGGAGCCACCAATCATGATTAACTCGCCGTCAAGGTTGTCGAAGGTTCCGAGCCCCAAAGTTTGTCCGTTCAACGCCGACTTAATGGGCAACAATCCGTCGTAATCAGGTGACGTCAGGTATGTGTAGGTGCCGATTTGAGCGACCCAAGGTTTGTCGCCGGCCTGCGCCACGGTGATCGGCCCGGCGACAGCAATCAGCATCGCCGCCCCAAGTGCCATCCACAAACTCAGGTGCTGCTTCATGAGTAGCTTCCTCCGATTCAAAGGTGTATCCAAAAAAAGCCTAGCCACAGTCTGCCGCATGAGCCGGTGACACAATCATGGCATGGCCATCTTCGAGATTGACGACGTCTTAGATTCGCGCCTTGCCGATTACGTTTCCCTAACCGACGTCACTTTGCGGTCACGGCATGAGCCGGGTATGGGTATCTACATTGCAGAGAGCGCATACATTATTCGTCGGGCCCTTGAAGTGGGCCACCGACCGCGCTCAATTCTGATGGACCGGCGCTGGCTCAATGACATGCAAGATGTTATAGCCACTATCGATGAGAACATTCCCGTGCTAATCGGCGAGCCCGAACTCCTCGAAGCAGTAACCGGCTTCCACGTCCACCGTGGCGCTTTAGCCGCAATGCACCGACCAACATTGCCAACAGTTAGTGAGGTCACTAGCCAGGCCCGCCGCATCGTGATCCTCGAGGATCTCGTAAATCACACCAACGTCGGTGCCATCTTCAGATCTGCGGCCGCCCTCGGCATCGATGCAGTACTTATCACTCCCAGATGCGCCGACCCGCTTTATCGGCGGAGCGTTCGAGTTTCTATGGGCACCGTCTTTCAGATGCCGTGGACCAGGATCGAGAATTGGCCAACTGGCCTAGACCAACTGCGAAGTAGCGGTTTCACAATCGCAGCAATCTCGCCCGCGGGCAAAGAAAATGTTGACCTTCGCCAGTTGGCACAGGACCCGCCCGAGCGCCTCGCCTTGGTATTCGGGACCGAAGGAGGCGGGTTAACTAAGCACGCATCGGTAGGGGCTGATATCTCTGTTCGAATTCCCATGCAGGGCGGAGTCGACTCACTAAATGTTGCCGCGGCGTCCGCGGTAGTTTTCTGGGCACTCAATTAGCCAGAAAGGCAGCGGCACTCAATTCATAAATATCTTCCGGCCCGTCTATTTCATCCAGCTGCTGCCCAACAAGATTGAAGCCAAATGATTCAATTAGTTTCACCGAAGCTACATTCGTTGGGCTGACCGTATATCGCAGCATCGAGACTTCTGGTCGCTCAACAGCCCACGACCACATCCCGACAAGGGCTTCACGGCCATGACCCTGCCTTTGAAATTTCGGGTGGATACCTAATCCGATTTCAACCATGCCCGCATCATCAGGTGGGCCATGGAAGCTAGTGCTACCAATAATTTCGCTAGTTTCCTGTAACACGATCCAACGCACGAACCAAATATTTACCCCGGGGTCTGCTTTAACTTGCGGCACCCGCCACCGTAAGGGCCCACTGTCATCCTTCAACACCCGATGGGGATTACTGAAAGCCTTGCCTTCGTAGATTCCAAGTCCATCCGGAAATTCGAAGAGCTCGATCATCTCATCGGCAGATAGTGGGTGAAGTTCGATTCGCACACCCCAATAATGCCAGTTGGCTCCGCGTGTAGCCTCCGCTTATGTGTTCGGTGGCTATGTCGAGCAAAGTATCTAGGCGGCTCCACCGGGCTTGGCTGGTAGCCGGCGTTACCTTCTTAGTGCTCCTAGCCTCCGCTGCTTTTCGCTCCTCGGTGGGCCTGCTTATCGTTCCGTTTGAAGAAGATTTCGGCTGGTCGCGTTCAGCAATCTCACTTGCCGTTTCGGTGAACCTGGTTTTCTATGGAGTAACCGCACCATTTGCCGCAGCACTAATGGAGCGCTTCGGGATTCGAAACATTGCCGCACTCGCCCTTTCCTTAATAGCCCTTGGTACCGGACTCACCCTTGTCATGAACGCAGCCTGGCAACTTGTGTTGCTTTGGGGAGTAATAGTTGGGCTAGGCACCGGCTCCACCGCACTTGTCTTTGGCGCTTTAGTTGCCAACCGTTGGTTCACAAAAAATCGCGGGCTAGTAATGGGTATTCTCGGCGCCGCCTGGGCGACTGGATCCCTAGTTTTTCTCCCGCTGCTGTCGAACATCATCAACAACTTCGGGTGGCGCTACGCGAGCCTGGGCATCGCCTTGATGTGCCTGGCGCTCATCCCTGTTGTCTGGCTAGTTATTCGAGATCGCCCCGCGGATATTGGATTGCGCCCATTTGGTTCAAGTGAGGTAGTGACTACTGAGGAATTAACAAGCAACACCACCCATAGTGCACTCAGCGCCGCTCGCACCGCACTGTCAACCCTTGCATTCGCTGCCAAGACCCGCGCCTTCTGGCTGCTAGCCGGGACTTTCTTCATCTGCGGGTGGACAACCAACGGCATTATCAGCACACATTTCGTGCCGGCCGCCCATGACCACGGCATGGGCGCGACAACCGCCGCTGGCCTACTCGCAATCGTTGGACTCTTCGACATCATCGGTACCCTGGGTTCGGGGTGGTTAACGGACCGGGTAAATCCCCGCATACTGCTCGGCATCTATTACGGGTTTCGTGGAGTCGCACTCATTGCGCTACCGGTATTACTCGGGCCAAATATTGACCCACCGATCGTGGTCGTCATGATTTTGTTTGGACTCGACTGGGTTGCAACAGTGCCTCCGACCGCAACCCTGTGCCGAGAGATCTACGGCAGCGAGCGCGGCCCAATCATTTTCGGCTGGGTCTTTGCAGCACACATGATCGGTGCCGCATTCGCAGCGTCCGCGAGTAGCGTCATCCGAGAACAGTTTGGCGACTACTCAACCGCCTGGTTTTTAGCCGGTGCACTCGCGCTAATTGCAGCGGTTGCCGCATTTATGATCCCGCGCCGATCATTTGAACCCGCCGTCACTTAACGAATACATGCACCAAGTCCAGATCAACACGAACCGGTAACTCAGCCAGGAGATCGGCAACACTGTCGCGAAAATCAACAAACATGCCGGCGCTCACGACATCCAGTGCCTCATCGCCCGATGTGAACACCCCGATACCGCGTATTACTCCGGCGGTTGGGTCACCGGTGACCAAGATGAGGTCTTCTGTTGGGTTGCTCTCGCCGAACCGATCAGCGAAATCGACATAAGCTTCCATGACAATTTCGTATTGCCCGGGCTTAACGTGCATGGTGTATTCGATGACGCTGCTCATGGATTCTCCTTTGAAAAAGTTCGAAGCGCCCACCGTAGCGGTGGCGTAATTTACGCGGTCTGACCGCCTACCATTTCGTTAGCCGCACGGCCGCCCGGCGGATCACCCGAGATGCCTCGCCTTGGGTCTTAGGCTCGGTGGCCTGTTCATTGAGGGTGACCCCTGCGTCTTTAACCAACCTGTTGAACTCAACTCGTTCAAGGTCGCTAAGTTTCGGCCAGTCACCTGTGAGTGCCGGCGGTGCATCAAACCACGCCTGCCACCTAGGGTCGCCCGTGAAGTCAAAATCACTTAAGCCCCCTGCCAACAATTGCTCCGAGGCTAGGGTCTCATGCACATTAGGCGCCAACAGCAGGTGTTCACCGCCTCGGGCTGACAGCGCCGCAATGAGCATGCGTCGTGACTTATTTGAAAAAACCCCATCTGACACCAATGGATTTACTTCCTGCAGATAACGGATTGCGGCGCCCGACAGCGACTCATTAATAGCTGTTGTCGATTCCGCCAATTGAAATTTCGGCGGTGTGAGGGCGGCAAGGTAAAATAGCGTCTGCCACATATCCTCAAGGTGCCCTGCTCGCACATAGGGGCGCAGCGTAAAAGTGATCTCGCTGCGCAGTGGCCGCTCCCATAGTTCTACAAAGGCCGCATGGTCAAAGAATGCCCGCGCCTGTAACGCATACTTCCGGTTAAACCCATGAGTTCGACCAGCCTTGATTGTTTCAGCGAATGCACTCGGAGCTAGGTCATCTGGGCGCCGTACGTAGGCGAAAACGCTAATCCGATCGAAATATCTGCCGAGGAATTCGTAGAGGCCATCAACTTCATCTGGGCCACGTAACCTCGTTGATAGGTGCTCACTCGTGAATAACCAAGTGCCGTCGGTCAAGTCTCGCTCAAACTTTTTCGCCAGCTTTACTTGTAGTCCCAACTGATCTTCAGGGCTTTCAACCGCGAAGGCACGGCCAAGGCGCCCGGGCTGAGCCGCAAAAGCAGCCGCAAGCTCACCGTGGTTGTCGCCGTGGAAGAACTTCGGGATCTTAACTCCGGCTGACTCAAGCTCTTTATTTTTCAGCCCAACCATTTCTTGCCAGGTAGTGGTGCCCGTCTTGGCTCTACCAATATGCAAGATCAACTCACGCATGAATCAGGAATCCTCAACCGGGGCACCACTTTGTGCCTTGCGTGCTGCGCGTTCGGCGCGCACTCGGACCTCAATTTCTTCGGCCTCATCTAATGTCGGTGCAGAACCACCGCGCCGAGCAGGCAACCACCACGCCCCTTCAGGCAAATTCATGTCTTGCGGTGTTGGCGGTGGGTATCTATCAATAGTCTCGTCAAGAAGTTTCTGGAGTGTTTGGTGCAGTTGCCCGTTAACCAACTCAGCATCGTCACTCCGAGTTGGGTGCATAGGAGTGCCGATAGTCATTGCAACGGTACGCCCACGCGTTAAGTCTTTGTGCCCATAGCTAAGTACTCGAGCGCCACCGAAAACAATCATGGGGATTAACGGCACATTTGCCGACACCGCCATACGCACTGCACCGCTCTTAATTTCCTTTACTTCCATCGAACGGCTCATCGTTGCCTCCGGAAAGACACCCACGAGTTCGCCAGCCTTCAATGCCCGCACCGCATCGCGAAAGGCCTGCGTTCCAGCATCGCGATCGACCGGGATGTGATGCATTCCGCGCATCAGGGGGCCGGCCACCTTGTGTTTGAAGATGCCATCCTTTGCCATAAAGCGCACGTACCGATGGCCTATTCGATCAGCAGGTATCCCGGAAAGAGCGAAATCCAAGTAACTGGTGTGGTTGATAGCTATCACCGCGCCACCAACTCGTGGCAAGTTTTCGGTACCAACGATGTCGAATTTAATACCCAAAGCCCTGAAAAGGGTCTTAGCGGTAAGAACTATCGGGGGATAGACAATGTCGGTCACAAGGGCAGATTATCTGCTACCTTGCCCGATTATGAGTTTCGCGGTCTGGATACTGCAATTTCTCTTGGCATTTGCCTTTGTGGCAGCCGGGGTGACGAAGCTGGTGACACCTACTGCCAAGCTTCGCCGGCGCATGGCCTGGACCGAAACCTTCAACCCGTGGCTCATCAAGTTAATCGGCGCCCTTGAGCTTCTCGGTGGCTTGGGCCTATTCCTGCCGCCGATCGTGGCTTTCGTCCCAACTGTGTTTACTTTGCTATCGGCGTTTGGTCTGGCTGTCATGATGCTCGGCGCCATCGTGGTGCATCTGCGGGGTAAAGAAGCCCGAGAAGGGTTGCCTGCCCTGATTCTGCTGCTGTTCCTGATTTTGCTCATCAATGGCCTATTCGCGGTCGACCGCTACTAATCCCGGGAAAATCCAAGTATGGAAGACAGGTATCGGGGTCGCATTGTTATCGGAATCGATTGGTGGGCATCGTCATATCGACAGATATCGTGCACTGGGTCGGCCAGTAGAGTTGGACCATGACCAAAGACCGCATGGTGTGGATTGACCTTGAAATGACCGGCCTTGACTTCGGATCCGATGAGATCGTCGAAATCGCGTGCATTGTCACCGAAGCCGACCTCACCGAACTCGATGGCGGTATCGACATAGTCGTCAAGCCCAGCGATGCGCCGTTAGCTGCGATGGATGAATTCGTTGTCAATATGCACCAAGCCTCGGGCCTAATCACCGAGATACCCAATGGCACCACACTGGCCGACGCCCAGCAGCAAGTTTTGGCCTACATTCAAAAATATGTGCCCGAAGCCGGCAAGGCCCACCTTGCGGGCTCAAGTGTTTATGTCGACCGCGGCTTCTTGGCAAAATACATGCCAGAACTTGACTCGTACCTGCACTACCGCCTAATAGATGTCTCTAGCATCAAAGAGCTCACCCGCCGCTGGTATCCGCGAGTCTACTTCGGATCACCGGAGAAAACCGGTAATCACCGGGCGCTCGCCGATATTCGCGAGTCAATTGCCGAACTGCGTTACTACCGAGATGCGGTCTTTGTCGCCCAACCCGGCCCTGATTCAGATGCGGCAAAGGCACTTGGGCAAAGCCACGTTGTCAACCATGGCAGCGGCCCTAACCCAGATTCGGTGGCCGAGTCGGTCGGCTGATAGATTCCGTCTGCAGGTACAAAGCCCGGTTAGTCGGGCAGCGGGCCAGCATGGTGCTCGTAGTTCAACGGTAGAGCGCAGCCTTGTGGTGGCTGATGTTGCGGGTTCGAATCCCGTCGGGCACCCCAACTAGCAGCTAATCGTTAGCCGTAGGTGCACTCGGTAACCGCATTCTTAACCGTTGAAAGATTCATGCGGTCAAACCGAAAGTCCATCGTCAGCGCCTGCGGCTGGCCATCGACACTCGCCAACCTCGCGGTGTACCCATTTGCCTGAGCCAATTTATCCGCCGCGGCAAATGTCACCTTTTCGGTAACCATCTGCTTGCACACAGCACGCATTTGCGCTGACCCGGCCCCCGCATTTGGATCTGGTGCAACCTGCAGCAAACTTGAAGCGACCGCTACCAATTGGTTATAGGTCAGCCCGGACGAATCAATCACGATGCTCGTCTCGCCAGGATCGGTCATGGTTGACGCAGGTTTTGCTGTCACCTCAAGAACCCCGCCGGTAGCCAATACATCGGATTTCTTGCAGCGAAAACCCGCCGGAATCGCTTTGGGGTTTGAATTCGCCGGCTGCTTGAAGCAGTTCGCGTAGACC
>NSHP01000012.1 GCA_002737125.1 Actinomycetota bacterium
GACCCCGACACGGGAGAACCTCTGACCGCCGGAGGTCCCACTTGGACCGGCGTATTCGGTGACGAAATCGTGCGCATCGGCCACGAACGCCCCGATGTGGTGGCGATTACCGCTGCAATGCTTAGTCCGACGGGCCTTGACCGATTCGCGGCGGCCTACCCAACACGGATCTACGACGTTGGTATTGCTGAGCAGCACGCCGCCACAAGTGCAGCTGGGCTCGCTTATGGTGGCTTACACCCAGTGGTGGCGCTATATGCGACTTTCCTAAACCGTGCCTTTGACCAGGTTTTGCTGGACTGCGCTTTACACAAGGCGGGGGTAACTTTCGTACTCGATCGTGCAGGGGTGACCGGCGATGATGGAGCAAGCCACAACGGCATGTGGGATATGGCGATGCTGCAGGTGGTGCCCGGGCTCCGCATAGCGGCCCCTCGCGATGAATCAACGTTGCGAGCCGCGCTGCGCGAAGCCGTGCTAGTCGATGATGCTCCGACCGTTATTCGTTTCCCCAAGGGTGCACTTGCAGCTTCGGCTCCTGCGTTACGCATGATCTCGGACTTGGACGTAATCGCGGAGTGTGGTGACCCAGAGGTGCTAATTGTGAGCATAGGTGTAGTCGCAACTTTGACCATTGAAGTTGCCGATCGACTCCGGGCGCAGGGGATTGGGGTGTTGGTCGTTGATCCGCGTTGGGTAAAACCATGCTCACCAGCCCTCGTCGGGTTGGCGCGTACCGCGAAATTGGTTATCACCGTCGAGGATGGCATTAGAGACGGTGGTGTGGGTGCGTCAATAAGCCAGTTGTTGCGTGACCACGACCTAGATGTGAGCGTACGCAACTTTGGGATCCCAACGAAATTTCTCGAGCAGGGCAAACGAGCCGAAATTTTGACCGAAATCGGCCTGACGGCACAAGATATTTCTCGGCGCATTGTCGAGACAGTTGCGCACCGCATCGACGAAGAGGCCGACAAAACCGAATCGGGTTCGGTAACGAGTTGATTTCGGCCTTAAGCCGAGAACCTCTTTCCGTTGACCTGTTCGGAAGTACCGGTGCGGTCGAGGTAGGGGGTTAAGCCACCGAGCCAAAACGGCCACCCGGCGCCAACGAGCATGCACAAGTCAATATCTTCGGCGGCAGCCACCACACCTTCATCCAGCATCAACTTGACCTCCTGAGCCAAGGCGCTAAGCGCCTTGGTGCGCACTTGCTCAGCGCTGAGTTGAATGGATCCTTGTTCATAAAGGGCGGCGACATCTGGGTCTACCGAGGGCTTTCCGGTGGCATCCCAAACGTAGATGCCGGTCTTGCCGGCAGCAACCAAACGGCGTAGATTTTCGGAAACGTAAAAGCGATCAGGGAATGCCGCATGCATAGTTTCCGAGACGTGGAAGGCCACCGCCGGCCCCACAAGTTGTAGCAGCACAAATGGCGAAAGTGGTAGGCCAAGTGGGTCTAGGGCACTATCAGCAACCGCAAAATCGGCCCCCTCATCGACCGCGCGAGTCACCTCGCCGAGAAATCTGGTGAGGAGTCGGTTAACTACAAATGCCGGCGCATCTTTGACAAGCACGCAGGATTTTTTTAGATCCTTGCCTACCGAGAATGCCGTCGCCAAAGTGGCATCGTCGGTCTTAGTTCCACGCGCGATTTCAAGAAGTGGCATCACAGCAACTGGATTAAAGAAATGGAAGCCCACCACCCGTTCAGGGTGTTTCAAATTCTGGGCCATCATCGAAACTGAAAGTGACGAAGTGTTAGTGGCCAGAATGCAGGTATCAGATATGACCGCTTCTACCTCAGAGAACACTTGCTGCTTGATATCAAGCTTTTCAAAAACCGCCTCGATAACAAAATCTGCATCTGCAAAATCTATTTTGGACGTGCTGCCGGTGACAAGGGCTTTAAAACGGTTGCCCTTGTCGGGAGTCAACCGGCCCTTGGCCACCATGGCATCGATTTCAACGTGTACGTATGCCAAACCCTTTTCGACTTGAGCCGAATCTAGATCGGTGATCACCACCGGTACCTCAAGGCGCCTTACGAATAGCAGCGCTAACTGACTTGCCATGAGCCCAGCACCTACGACACCAACTTTTGTTACCGGCCGAGCAAGTGACTTATCGGGCACTCCGACCGGCTTACGGGCTCTCTTGTTTATCAGATTGAACGAATACAGGCTGGCCCTAAGATCAGCGCCCATCATTAAAGCCGAGAGCGCATCGTCCTCAGCGGAGAAACCCTCATCTCGGGTTCGGTATTTTGCGCCTGCGATTAGGTCACAAGCCACATAGGGGGCCGGGGTGGCTCCGTGCAATCTGGTTTCTAGTCCGGCGCGCACAGCGTTAACAACGTCATCCCAGCTGCCGCGGTCTGGTTCTGGTCGCACCACCTGAACTTCACCGAGAAGTACCTTCGCGGTCCACCGCATTGATTGCTCGAGAAAATCAGCGGGCTCGAACGCGGCATCGGCTATCCCGAGTTTCATTAAGTCATCGGGCTTCATTTGCTTGTTTTGGGCCATCGCATTCGTGATGATCACCCGAAGGGCGTTGGCGGGACCGATTAGATTCGGCAGTAGCCAGGTGCCGCCCCACCCTGGGATCAGTCCGAGGAATACCTCGGGTAGTGCCAACCCAGCAGCTCCGGTTGAGATGGTGCGGTAGGTGCAGTGCAGTGCGACTTCAAGGCCACCGCCCATCGCTGCACCATTAATGTAGGCAAATGACGGTACCGTCAACTCGCCAAAGCGCCGAAATACCCGGTGCCCCAGTTCGGTGATAGCGCGCGCGGTCTCGAGGCTATCGATGAGATCCACGCCGCTCAGATCGGCGCCTACCGCAAAAATAAATGGCTTACCGGTAAGGGCCACCGCGGCAATGTTTTGGTTTAGCGCGATTTCATCTAATGCGGCATCCAAGGAAGCTAAACCGCGCGGGCCAAATGTTGATGGGCGAGTGTGGTCCTGCTCATTATCAAGGGTGATGAGGGCGAGCTTGCCGGCACCCAGCGGCAATTCAAGTATTCGTACTTTTGCGTGGGTTACTACCTCGTCGACCAAAGCTGAAGAGATTTTGGTTACAACGCCATCGTTACTCACGCCGGGCTCCCTTGGCTGGCCAAATTCTCCCAAATTATGGTTCCGCCCATCCCAAGACCGATACACATCGTGGTGATGCCGTACCGGGCCGTTGGCCTGATTTCAAAATCCTTAGCCAGATAGCTCATCAGGCGGATGCCGCTAGCGGCTAGTGGATGGCCAATCGCAATGGCGCCACCGAGTGGGTTGACTCGCGAGTCGTCATCGGCGATCTGGAAGTGATCCAAGAACGCGAGTACCTGAACCGCGAAGGCCTCGTTAATTTCGAAGATGTCGATATCGGAGATCGTTAAACCTGCGCGGTCAAGTGCCTTTTGGGTACTTGGTACCGGGCCGACTCCCATCACCTCAGGCTCCACCCCGGCAAAAGCAAAGCCGATCATGCGCATCTTTTTTACTAGGCCAAGTTCATCGGCGGTGGCTTCACTTGCGAGCAGGCACGCCGTTGCCCCGTCGGTTAACCCAGAACTGTTTCCGGCGGTAACGCGTCCGTGGGAGCGGAAAGGAGTCTTGAGAGTGGCTAGGCCCTCGATCGTGGTACCCGGGCGCGGGCATTCGTCAACACTTACCAAATCCCAGCCTAAATCCGCATTACGTACCGCGACGGGGACAATCTCTGGTTGTAACAATCTGTTGGCGTACGCCTTCGCTGTTTTTTCCTGGGAGGCTAGCGCGAACGCATCGGCACGGGCTCTAGTTAGCTGCCCAAAACGGTCATGCAGATTCTCAGCGGTCTTTCCCATTTGCAGCGCCTCAGGGTTAACCAACTGTTCGGCCAAAAATCTCGGATTAGGGTCAACACCTTCACCCATTGGGTGTCTACCCATGTGCTCGACGCCACCGGCGAGAGCGACGTCATAGGCCCCGGCCATGATGGCCGCCGATAAAGTCGTAACCGCCGTAAGTGCGCCAGCGCACATTCGGTCAATTGAATAACCGGGTACTGATACCGGCAGGCCGGCCAAGATGGCGGCGGTGCGCCCAAGGGTTAGCCCTTGGTCACCGATCTGTGTGGTTGCGGCGACCGCTACGTCATCAATGCGCGCCGGGGGCAGGTTCGGATTGCGTCGCAGTAACTCCCGGAAAGCTTTAACCACCAGGTCGTCAGCTCTGGCCCCACCTAGTGCGCTACCAGCTTTGCCGAAAGGGGTGCGCACTCCATCGACATAAACAACCTGCTGGGTCAGTTGCGGGCCTTGCCGGGTTGAACTCACGATGCTCCTCGAGTCGGGTAACCCGATATTACTCGTCAGTAACCTGCGCGCTCACCTTGGCGGCGAGGGCACTGTGCAAGGTTGGTCCGGCCAATTGGATTTGCCAAGGTCGGGCACCACCGGCTTGCAGCTGATCTGCCAGCAGCACCGGCGCGATCGGGGGAGTCCAGCAAACCCGGCGGACGAGCTCAGGGCTGAGGAGATTTTCAACGGGCACCTGCACCTGCTCGGAAATCTTCTTCAAGCCCGCTCGTGCTGACTCCAGGCGGGCAAATGCTTCTGGGTCCCGCTCCGCCCAGGCCCGCGGTGCTGGGGGTCCGGTACTTGATAGCGAGGCCACCGGCAATTCTGCCTCGGAGAGTGCCATGGCTGCGCTAATCGCGGCCCACCAAGTTGCTCGGCGGCGAGTTTGGCCACGACCATTGAACTCCTTGATCTCACCGAGGGCATCGGCGGTTGTCGGCAATATCGTCGCGGCCGCGGCAATCGCTGCATCGGGCAAGATCCGCCCCGGCGCGATGTCCTCACGTTGCGCCACGGTGTCACGTGCCACCCAAAGTTCCCGCACCACGGCAAGTGCTCTGGGTTTTCGAATTCTATGTATTCCAGAGGTGCGGCGCCATGGGTCGTCGCCGCGATCACGTGGGGTAAATCCCAGCAGTGCGTCAAATTCCTCTAGGGCCCAATAAAGTTTGCCGTCGCGTTCAAGCTCGGCGTACATCACGTCTCGAAGCTCAGCCAGCAACTCGACGTCCAGTGCGGCATACAGCAACTGCGCCGAACTCAGCGGACGTAAAGACCAATCCGCGGCACCGTGGCCCTTCTCCAAATGCTCACCAAGTTCGCTGGCTACGAGCGGACCGAGACTGACTCGTTCACGGCCGAGCAGTCTGCCTGCCAGTTCAGTGTCGAAAAGTTTCGAGGGGCGCAGACCTACTTCGGCCAGGCAGGCCAGATCTTGTGTGGCCGCATGCAATATCCATTCGACACCTTCGGTGGCCGCCTGGATTACCGATAGATCCGGGAGTGAAATTGGATCAATAAGAGCGGTGCCCGCGCCCGCGCGGCGCAGCTGCACCAGATAAGCCCGCTGGCTGTACTTAAAACCCGAGGCGCGTTCTGCGTCTAATGCTAGGGGGCCGCTGCCCTCACGTAAACGCTCCGCATAAGCCCTAAGTGCGATTGCGGTGGTGATGACATCAGGTACGGGCTCACGAGGGGTGAAGGGGATAGGAAGTGGAGCACCAGCATCCGAGTCAGTTAACTCAGGCCCATCACTGGCCGAAAATTCTTTCTCGGGCTTGATGGTGCTCAACCGCGTTTGCGTCTGCGGGGTGCAGTGACTTGGGTGATGCCATTTGGCATGGGCATCAGGCCACCTGCGTGCGCTAAGAGCTCAATCCAAGCTCGGACATGACGATCCATCACGAACTCCACGGGCGAACCATCGGTGGTAATAGGTGTCCAAGATGCGCGAATCTCGACGAACCCATCGGTGGGGCGGTCCGACATCGACCCAAACGACTGGCCCGAACTGCAGGTTATGGTGCCACCGGCGTGGGTATAATCAGCCCCCGTTGCAGCCAGTGACTCGATCAGCCAACTCCACCCGACTTCGTGCAAAAGGGGGTCACCGACTAGATCTTGTTCAAGGGCGGCACGGACGAATACCACCGCGCGAAAAGTGCCGTCCCATTCGTCGACCCCATCTGGGTCATGCAATAAAACGAAGCGGCCAGAAGCGTGATCGGCGTCAGGGTCCGCGGGCTCCACGGTCAAGGCCATGGCGCTGGGAGCCAACCGTGCGGGTGCGGGTGCTTCGTCAAGGCGGAATTCAGGGCGCACCGCGTACGCGCGCACGCGAACGAGAGCTTCGGCGAAGGCGTCACCTGATTTAGGTACTGATCTCACTTGAGCAGGGTACGGGCAGCTCCGGCTGCCGAGCTGGCGTGGCGCGCCGAATCAGCGGGTATTTCAGGTCTAGGGTGCCGCCGGAATCATCCGCAGCGAGATGGAATTGATGCAATAGCGCAGATCCGTGGGCGTGTCGTAGCCCTCACCTTCAAAAACGTGGCCGAGGTGACCGCCGCAGGCAGCGCAGCGGACTTCGGTTCGACTTCGACCGACAGAGATATCTTCCAGATAGACCACCGAATCCTTGGCGAGGGGCTCAAAGAAACTAGGCCAGCCGCAGTGTGAGTCGAACTTGCCAGCGCTTCGAAATAGCTCGGCGCCGCAGGCCCTGCACGAGTAGACCCCTTCGGTTTTGCTATCGGTGTATTCACCAACAAATGGGGCCTCGGTGCCGGCCTCGCGTAAAACGTGATACTCCTGCGGGGTTAATTCCGCGGCCCAATCAACTTCTGGCTTCTGTACTGAGTACTCGCTGCCGTCTGGGCGGGCGGGGCCATCACTTCGCGGGGTGGAGACGCTCATGCGCACACTCTAGTTATTGGCCTTGGCTTCGGGGCGGTCAACGTGCCGTTCCGCGAGTTCGCTGGTTTCACCGATTAGGGTGCGACTGTGAGCGATATTCTTGATACCCGGACAACTTGGCTAAGTGAGGACGAGTTGGCAATTGCGCGCGGCCACCTTCCGGTGGTTTATGTCGATGCCGTGCCGGTGCGAACCGATGCAAATGGCGAGGTCACCAAGGTGGGCCTTTTGCTCAGAGGTATGCCGGATGGGAGCATTAGTCGAGCAATAGTCTCTGGTCGCGTGCTCTATGGCGAACGTATTCGCGACGCTTTAATCCGGCACCTGGAGAAGGACTTAGGTTCCATGGCGATGCCGCAGATACCTGCCGCCGCGCAACCATTTACGGTAGTTGAGTATTTCCCGGACCCAACTATCACCGGGTTCCACGATCCGCGGCAGCATTGCGTCGCGATGGCATTTGTCGTCCCGATCTTTGGTGACTGCGCACCCTCACAAGATGCATTGGACCTAGTTTGGGTAAGCCCCGCTGAAGCAGCATCCGCTAATTTTCAAGCGGAACTGAGTGGTGGACAAGGCCGTATAGTGAGGATGGCACTGGCCTACTGCGGGATGTTGCTCTAGTCCTGTTTCGCTGCGTGCCAGGCAAGGACTTAGGTCGACACGCCTAGGTACGAGGGCCCAAAGTAGTAGTGAATGAGTCGTCTGAAAGGCTGCACCCATGACTACCTTTGTTGACAGTTTTTCCGAGCAGCGGCTGCTCTTGGATTTAGAGCCCGTTGTAGAAGTTGAGCTCAATCGTCACTTAAGTCAGGCAAAGGAATGGTTCCCGCATGAGTACATTCCGTGGAGCCTCGGCGAGGACTTCGCAGGTCCACTTGAGGGCAAGCAGTGGACCCCACAGGAGCAGCGCTTTAGTGATGTTGCCCGCACAAGTTTGATCGTTAACTTGCTTACCGAAGACAATCTTCCTAGTTACCATCGGGAAATCGCCACCTTCTTGGGACTTGATGGTCCATGGGGCCATTGGGTCGGGCGCTGGACAGCCGAAGAAGGCCGGCACGGTGTCGCGATCCGCGATTACTTACTTGTTACGCGGTCAATTGACCCGATTGCTCTTGAACGTGCGCGCATGGTGCACATGACTGAAGGCTTCAAAGCGATACACCCGGGTGTGCTCGCAGGATTGTCGTATGTGTCTTTCCAGGAGCTTGCCACCCGGGTATCGCATCGCAATACAGGAACTGCTACCGGAGATCCGATTGCCGAGCAACTCCTGGCGCGAATTGCCCTTGACGAGAACCTCCATATGATCTTCTACCGCAACTTAATGGAAGCCGCATTCGATTTGACTCCTGATGCCACGATGCGCGCGGTCACCGCGAGTGTTCGGGATTTCGCGATGCCCGGCAACGGAATTGAAGGGTTCACCCGCAAGGCAGTTGAGATTGCGGTGGCCGGTATTTATGACCTGCGCCAGCATAAAGACGAGGTACTAATGCCGGTACTTCGTAAGTGGCGGGTGTTTGAGCGGGCTGATTTCGGCGCCGAAGGTGAACAGGCCCGCATTGAGCTTTCGGTTTTACTAGAAGACATGGAAGTTGCGGCTGACCGTTTTGAGAACAAGCGTGAAGCCCTAAGAGCTAGGTTGGCGGCACGCGACTAGCCGCAAGTTGCTTAACTGATTAACAGCGGAAACAGCGGATTGTCAAATGGCGCGCCGTCAGGCAGTTGCTCCGCCAGACCCGTGAATTCCGGTGATGTCCGCCAGTTTCGTACTGCGTGCCGGGCATCGTCACCGATGAAACGCAACGAAAACACTCGGCGCCGGCTTTGTGATCCTGGAGCACCGTGCAAGGTGAGCATGTGAAAGAAGACAGCATCGCCAGGTTCAAGATCCCAGCCGAGTATTCGAAACAAATCGCGATCGCTATCGATATCGGGGAGGTCGCCCAATGAGCCCTCGGGGAACCATTTGGCTTGGCCTCCTTGAAAGGTGCGGGGCATGAGCCAAGGCCCAAGGTGACTTCCGGCTAAGAACTCCAAAGTCGACTCCTTCGGGACCGGGTCAACCGGCATCCACATCGAGACGTTCTGGCTACCCGAAATGTTGTAGTACGGCTGGTCTTGATGCCACGGGGTTCGTTGTCTGGTGCCGGCTTCTTTGACCAGCAGGTGGTCGTGGTGCAACCTAACCTGCTCACTTTGCATCAATTGCTTTGCGATGGTGGCCGCTGGAGAATTGCGAATAAAACTCTCATACTGACTGATCCTTGACCAATTACAGAAATCCTCAACGAAATAGCCTGGATCATCAGCCTCGGATGCGACTATTACCAGGTGCCCCGGCGCAGCTAAGTTCGCGTCGATACCGGCCGCAACTTCGGCCACCTCCTCGCCAGTGAAGGCTTGCCTAACCACCACGGCTCCATCGGTGGCGTAGGAATTGATCTGTTCCTGGCTGATGAACATGCCGCTATTCTAGTTGCGTGACCGCAAAGGATGCCTACGTAGCAGTGATATTCACCTCCGTTCGAACTGAGCACCATCAGGGTGAATATGCAATCTGGGCGTCGCGGATGGATGAATTAGTACGTGAGCAGCCGGGCTTTATGGACCACGCGAGTGTGCGCGACCCATTAAGTCGGTTCGGAATAACAGTCGCTTATTTCGCAGACGACGCGTCCGCAGCTGCTTGGAAACAACTTGCTGAGCATGTGGAGGCGCAGCAGCTTGGTCGTGAAATGTTTTACTCGGAGTACTCAGTTAGAATGGCAACAGTTTATCGTTCATACGAGTTCATGGCACCGAAGTAACTCCAAGCGAAGATCTTTGAAAGTGCGCAATGGGCCTTAATGTGTCATCATTCAAATATGAGCGAAGCTGCTGAGGGCGCGGCCCCGGTGCCTTGGTCGGTGAGATCTCCACAAAAATGGGTGTTCGCGGTAATTTCACTCTTGATAGCAGTCGCCATTGTCATTTCGGCCGTTACTAGCATCACTAAGGATTTGGGTGGTTTGCCGCCCTACCTGATGTTGTTTGTTGGTCCGGTTCTTGGCGGTTTCTACATTTGGTACTTCGCATTTAAGAAATGGTAGATCGCTGGGTTGTAGGCGAGTCACGTGCAATATTGGTACAACGCACGGTGCAAGCTTTGGGTATTCCATGTGACAGTACATAGATTCATTTGGTGGGCTGCTTGTGAAATAGCGAATTCGAAAGCGTGCCTTTGAGCGCAACAAACATAACTCTTGAGGACGAAACCGACGTAAATGCCTATCTCGCCTCGACAACTGATCATTTTGAAATCGGGTTTTCGAGCGGGATCCTCTATCATCAGGTTGATCCGATCGGCTTCCTTGAACCTATCGCAGCGCACGCGGACACGCTATTCATTCATTCGCACTTCTTCGATTCGCAAGCGTTGTCGGGTATGGCTGGCAAAGATAGATTCCGACCGCATTTAGACGAGTTTGGCTCGATCTTCCTGATAGTGAGTTCATTCTGCGGCAATTAGGCCTGGCCACGATCACCTGCGGAATCCTGGACCGGGTAAACCAAAATGGGCCTGGGTTCTTCTTGATCGCTACCCGTTCTTGATTAGCACGATCTGGTGTCCGAGGGGGGACTTGAACCCCCATTCCCCGCAAAGGGAACTAGCACCTCAAGCTAGCGCGTCTGCCTATTCCGCCACCCGGACGTGGCGCAGGAAATCCTGCGACATAAAGCATACCTGCTGGCTTGATGCCTTCGGAACGGGCAGGATGGGGTCATGACAAACACCTGGGAGGCGCTACCACAAGCAGAGTCCGAGGTAGTTGAGTTATTGATTGATTTGATCAAGTTCGACACCAGCAATTGGGGGGACAGCATCGAAACAGTGGGTGAGATCGGCGCCGCTGATTACTGCGCAGAGCGCCTCCGCGAGGCTGGTTGGTCCCCTGAGGTGTTCACGACCTCGAGCCAAAACCGCGCCGGGGTTTATCTGCGGGTCCCCGGTTCTGACCCTGCGGCACCCGCGTTGCTCTTGCACGGCCACCTTGACGTGGTGCCGGCAATCGCCTCTGAGTGGAGCCACCCGCCATTTGCGGCTGAACTTGATGGTGGCTTTGTCTGGGGTCGGGGGGCCGTCGACATGAAGGACATGGACGCGATGATTTTGGCGGTGGTAAGGGGTTGGGGGTTCACCGGTATCAGGCCACGCCGCGATGTCGTCGTATTGTTTTTGCCAGACGAAGAGGCCGGCAGCAGGCATGGTTCGCACTGGCTGGCAGCGAACCGCCCCGAAATGTTTGCCGGGGTAAGTGAAGCAGTCGGTGAGGTTGGTGGTTTTTCGATCACCGTGCGCGATGACCTACGAATTTACCCAATCCAGACGGCCGAAAAAGGTATCCGATGGATCCGCCTACAAGCATCCGGGCGCGCGGGGCACGGCTCCATGCTGAATGACGATAATGCGATCACGCAGTTGTGTGATGCGGTATCTAGAATCGGCAAACATGAATGGCCGCTGCGGATTACCAAGACCGTCGAAATGTTCCTCGAAGGGTTGGGCACGGCATACGGCATTGAGCTTGATCCGCATGAGCCAGAAGAGCTGCTCCGCATCCTCGGAACATTCGGTGCGGTAGTTGGTGCAACAATGCAAAATACCGCGAATCCGTCAATGCTTAGCGCAGGCTACAAACACAATGTGATTCCGTCGGATGCAGCTGCCTGTATTGACGGGCGGGTGGTGCCGGGTTATGAGGAAGAGTTTGACGCAACGATTAGGGCGTTAGTCGGCGAGCAGATTTCGGTTTCAACACTGCTCGCGGACATCGCTCTTGAAGCGCCCTTTAATACAGCAACTGTCGACCTGATGGCCTCAGTGCTGCGCGCAGAGGATCCCACCGCGCAGACGCTTCCATACATGATGTCCGGTGGTACCGATGCCAAGGCGATTTCGCAATTCGGAATCGACTGCTACGGCTTCTCGCCACTGCAGATGCCTGCTGGTGTTGATTACTGGAGGTTATTCCATGGGGTCGATGAGCGGGTACCTGTCGCTGGGCTCCAGTTTGGGGTCCGTGTACTGGATAGATTCCTGCGGGCGTGCTAACCCCTTAGTGATCTAGGCCGTTCGCGCAACTCGAATTACTTTGCGGCGTAATCTCACCTTGCGCCGCCCATCGGGGAATATCCGAAGTCGATCGAGTTCCCAGTGCTCGGTTTCGGCAACACTTGTCAATAGCTCGCGGGCAGACTCGCGGCTGGTTTCACGTGACATGGAAATCTCCCGAAACTCCCAGGTAGTTGCAATCGATTGGGTGGGTTTCATCGACGTTGTGCCCACCCGGCTTCCGGGTAACCCAGGGGTGGTGCCGAAACCTCATCAAGTGCCCGGGTGATCTCCTCGGGCAGCTCAAGTTCTTCAGATGCGAGCGCCGCAAGTAATTGATTATTGGTACGCGCACCAAGAATGGGGGCGACTACGCCAGGGCGATCACGCAGCCAAGCCAAGGCCACCTCGGTGGGTGAAGCTCCAAGCCCTTCGGCCGCGGTGGCCAGAGCGTCAACAATGCGTCGACCGCGATCTTCAAGGTAGATCTGGATCCAACCGGCTGTCTCTGCATTGCCGCCGCGCGAGTCACTGGGGGTGTTGTGACGATATTTACCCGTCAATACGCCGCGGCCAAGGGGCGACCAGGGCAAGATCCCGAGCCCAAGAGTTTGGGCAGCGGGCACGATCTCGCGCTCGATACCTCGTTCAAGTAGCGAATACTCCATCTGGGCGGTGACAATGGGTGCCCTTCCTGGCACCGCACGCTGCCAGGTTGCAGCCCTTGCCACCTGCCACCCGGAGTAGTTCGAAACACCTACGTAGCGAACCTTGCCGCTTTGAACGGCATCGTCGATCGCGCTGAGGGTCTCCTCAAGAGGGGTACTGGGATCCCAGGCATGCATTTGCCATAAATCAATGTGGTCAGTTCGCAGCCTGCGCAGCGAAGTATCAAGGGCCGCGAGAAGATGACCGCGTGAGGCATTAAACTTACGTTCCGATCCGGGGGTGGAAACCGCCTTGGTGGCAAGAACCACTTGGTCGCGGGCGCCGAACTCCGCCAAGAGTTCACCCAGCAGTTCTTCGGAAGCCCCGTCGGCATAAGTATCGGCCGTATCTACCAGGGTGCCGCCGGCGTCCAAAAACACAGCTAGTTGATCGCGCGCTTCATATTCATCGGTGGTGCGGCCCCAGGTCATGGTGCCAAGGCCAAAACGGCCAACCCATAATCCAGATCGCCCTAGGGGCCGTTGCTCCATGAAGCAACGTTACCTCGTGACGTAGGCTCATGGCATGAAACTAGGCGTCAATTTGGGTTACTGGGGTGCGGGCAACGACGCCGACAACCTGGAGCTGGCGCGTGTTGCCGACCGGCTTGGTTATTCGGTGGTCTGGGCTGCTGAGGCTTATGGTTCCGACGCGGCAACGGTGCTGGCCTGGATCGGGGCCCAGACATCGAAGATTGATCTCGGCGCCGCGGTATTCCAGATCCCCGGCCGCACCCCGGCAAACACCGCCATGACAGCGGCGACCTTGGATTCACTATCGGGTGGTCGATTTCGCCTCGGGCTTGGGGTGTCCGGCCCGCAAGTCTCAGAGGGCTGGCACGGGGTGCGCTTTGATAAGCCCTTGCAGCGCACCCGCGAGTATGTCGACATTGTGCGATTAGCCCTAGCTCGGCAAAAGGTTAGTTATGCCGGCGAGTTCTTCACCCTTCCGTTACCAGATGGCCCTGGTAAGGCCCTAACACTTACCGTGCACCCGGTGCGCGCTGAGATCCCAATTTATCTAGCGGCGATCGGCCCTAAGAATCTGGAACTTGCCGGCGAGATCGGTGACGGTTGGCTGGCCATTTTCTATTCACCGGAGCATTCGGGTGAGGCGGCTACTGCCATCACCGCAGGTAGAGCGAAGTCGGGTAAAACAATTGAGGGCTTTGATGTGGTGCCCACGGTGCCAGTCGTTATCGGCGATGACATTGAGGAATGTTCTAACTTTGTGCGGGCGTATTCGGCGCTTTACATCGGCGGCATGGGCTCGCGGGAAAAAAATTTCTACAATCAACTTGCTACCCGCATGGGTTACGAAGAGGCGGCAATCGAGATACAAGACAAGTACCTAGCCCGCGACTACGCGGGTGCCGCGGCAGCAGTACCGCTTAAGTTCATAGATGAAACTGCGTTGATAGGCACGCGTGATCGTATTCGTGATCGACTTTCTGCATACTCCGACGCGGGCGTCGGTACCTTATCGGTCGCCATCTACTCGGGCACTTTGGACGAGCGTGTTGCCAGCCTGCGAACGATGGCCGAAATTCTTGATGAGTCGGGTCTGGCTTCTTAACGATGTCGTGGTTTGAAGCCGTCTTCTTGGGAGTTGTACAGGGCTTAACCGAGTTCTTGCCGATTTCGTCAAGTGCACACATTCTTGTACTTTCGCAGCTGCTCGGGTGGCAAGATCCTGGCGCTGCCTTCACAGCGGTTACCCAAATTGGTACCGAGCTCGCTGTCATTGTTTTCTTTTGGCGTGACATCGTGCGCATAGTTCGGACGTGGGCCCGCAGCCTAGTGAATCGCGACCTACGTTCCAATATCGACGCCCGTATGGGTTGGTACATCATCATTGGTACGATCCCGATTGCGGTGCTAGGTCTTGCATTCTCGAGCCAAATTGAAACTGCCGCCCGCAATTTGTGGCTCGTTGCCTTCACCTTGATTGTCTTCGGACTAATACTTGGGTTCGCTGATCGCATCGGGAACAAAATTCGCACCCTTACTGAGCTCACTGGCAAGGACGGTGTCATCTTGGGTTTTGGCCAGGCACTGGCCTTAATCCCAGGGGTGTCTAGATCTGGTGCCACCATTTCGGTCGGACTTTTCTTGGGCTATACCCGTGAGGCGGCAGCACGCTACGCGTTCTTGTTAGCCGTACCTGCGGTCCTCGCATCTGGCCTGTATGAGACTACCAAGATCGGCTCAGACTCCTCGGTAACTTGGGGCCCCACCATCTTGGCAACAGTCATCGCGTTCTTCGTTGGTCTCGCGGTGATCGCTTGGTTACTCCGCTGGGTATCAACGCGGTCATACACCCCTTTTGTCATCTACCGGATCGTCATCGGTGTGCTCCTTATTATTTTGTTAGCCACGGGAAAGCTGACAGCCTGAGAACGGTCTATAGCCAACTGGATTTCTTGAAGGCTCTGAATAAAAAGCCGCAGATAATGCCCATAACGGCAAGTACTACCGGGTAGCCATAGCTTTCATGCAGCTCGGGCATATATTCAAAGTTCATGCCGTAAATGGCGGCGATCATTGTTGGCACGGCCGCGATGGCAACGTAGGCACTTATCTTTCGCACATCTCGGTTCTGTTGCAGATCTTGTAATGACGTCGAGACGACTAGCATTGTCATGAGCAAGTTATCTGAGGTGTCGACCGAATCCGATACTCGGAGTAGGTGGTCGCCGACATCTTGGAAATAGGGCTTTAATTCTGCGGGAATATACATGCGATCACCCTGCGAGAAATCTTGCGCGGTGATAAGCAACGGTACGATTGCTCGACGGATTTCAACATTTTCACGTTTGAGCAGGTAAATCCTATTCGCATTACTCGCAATTGATTTCTGCGCGAATACGGTAGATTCAACCTCTTCAACATCTTCGACCAAGCTATCGCTAACCGATAGGTACCTGTCAACGGCAGCGTCCAAAATTGCATAGAACACTGACAGCGGGCCATGGGCTCGTAGTCTCGCGCTTGTCTCAATTCGATGCGCAATGTCATCTAGCTGACCTATGCTGCCGTGACGTACTGTGACCACGAACCAGGGACCGATAAAAACGGCCAATTGCCCGGTGTGAACGTCTGCCGTGCTATCTACGTAATCAAGTAATTTGATGATCGCCAGGCCGTGACCACTTTCGTCCAACTCAATTTTTGCCCTTTGCTCTGGATTAGACGCGTCTTCTACCTGCAAATGCGGCAGCTCAAATGCCTCCGCAATCAGATCCATCTCGGGCTTTGTGGGCTCAAAAACCCCGAACCAAACAAAACTGTCGGTATTTTCGCGACACTGGGTAATCAGCTCGTGCAGCGCCGTCCGCAGGTGGGGATCACCGGCTTCTTCCCAGTTAGGTGCCCCGATTGCGGGGATAATCCCCTTTGCCGAATACAAGCCCATGGCCTTCATCACGTCCGCATTCTGCCTTACTTGGCCGGGCCATCTACGCTCAGCAGGTGACCACGCTGATCCTCGTCCGTCATGGGCGCACCAAAGCCAATACCGAAGGGGTGCTGGCAGGTTGGACCCCCGGCGTTTTCTTGGATGATCTTGGTGAGCAGCAAGCGATAGCAGCCGGTGAGCGGCTCGCGGCCTTGCCGCTGGCCGCGGTCATCGCTTCGCCACTAGATCGTACTCAGCAGACCGCGGATGCAATCTGTGAGCTACAGCCGGCAACAACAACTCGTCATACCGACGACCGCATTGGCGAATGCCAATACGGTGACTGGACGGGTAAAAAGATCAGCGAGTTGGCCAAGGATCCGATGTGGCAGGTAGTGCAGGCACACCCCAGCGCGGCAGTTTTCCCGGGGGCCGCGGGGGAGTCAATGGCGTCGATGCAGCATCGTGCGGTTCGCGCTGTCCGTGATTGGAACCTGACACTTGGTGACTCCGCGATCTATGCGGTAGTTAGTCATGGCGACGTCATCAAGGCAATTGTTGCCGATGCTCTCGGAATGCACCTTGATCAGTTTCAGCGAATTCAGATCGACCCCTGCTCCATCAGCGTTATTCGATATACCCCGACTAGGCCGTTTGTCCTGCGCACAAACGACTCCGGCGGCGACCTATCTAATCTCAAGCCGCACGCGCATAAGGCTAAGCGCAAACGCCCTTCGACCCAGCGCGGCGCTAGTGATGCGGTTATTGGCGGAGGTGCCGGATAGTGGCGCGTCAAGTTTTCAACTTCACTGAACCAGCACGATTCGTTGTTGGCACTGTAGGCATGCCAGGGGACCGCACTTTCTTCCTGCAGGCACGTCAGGGCAATCTGGTCACGAGTGTTGTTATAGAGAAGCAACAGGCTTTGGTACTGGCCGAACGAACCGATCAATTACTTGATGAGGTGCGAGAGACTCGCATGCCGGTTGTGGAGATACCAACTGCTGCGCGTCCTGAGGATGTTGATATTGCTGCTCTGGATCTGCCAATCTACGAGGAGTTCAGGGTCGGCGCTATGGCGCTGGGTTGGGATGAAGCAACTTCAAAGGTAGTTATTGAAGCCCATGCAGTTGCCCAGGATGGCGACCAAGTCCCAGAAATTGCCGATGACGATCTTGATGGAGTTGACACCTTACGTGTTTGGCTTAGCCCTGCGCAGGCACGCAGCTTTGCCGAGCGCGCGCGTGCTGTTGCCGCCGCAGGTCGGCCACCTTGCCCTTTTTGCAATCAACCACTCGACCCAGAGGGCCATGTTTGTCCGCGAGCGAATGGCTATCGACGACGCGCATGATTTCGTCAGCCACTGATTGGATTCATACGGAGGCGCTAATTCAGGCGTTGACTTCGGGTGAACTCGAAGTTGAGGGCCGGTTGGTCGGCGCCTCAAACGGTACCCTTCGATGCCTTGTGCCGATCACCCCTGCTAACTCGGTGCGCTGTGTCTATAAGCCGATAGCCGGTGAAAGACCTCTTTGGGATTTCCCTGAAGGCACTTTGTCAAAACGCGAAGTGGCCAGCTATGAAATGTCAGAAGCACTGGGGCTCCACGTGGTGCCTCCAACTGTATGGCGCACGGAAGGCCCTGTTGGTCCCGGGATGTGTCAGGTATGGATCGATGAAGTCGCAGAGATCCAGCTGGTTGCCGTGCTGCCAAGTGGGGAAGATCTCACGAATTGGCACCACGTTTTTGATGGCAGTGATGAGACCGGTCGCGTTGTCTCACTGGTGCATGCCCGTGATTCCACCCTCCAAATGGTAGCCCTGCTCGATGCGGTTATCAACAACGCCGATCGCAAGGGTGGCCATCTACTCGTTGATGAGCAACAGCGGGTCTGGGCAATCGATCACGGGGTCAGTTTTAGTACCGAGGAGAAACTGCGCACTGTGCTGTGGGGTTGGGCCGGAAAGTCGATACCCGAAGATTTATCCGCACCGGTGGCGGTGCTACGTGAAATGCTTTCAACCGGGATCCCAGAATCGGTCACCGGATGGCTAAGCACCGATGAAGTTAAGTCCTTAGAGATGCGAATCAAGCGATTGCTAGCTGACGGCACGTTTCCGGTGCCATCGCCAAATTGGCCGGCTATCCCTTGGCCGGTCTTCTAATGCCCTTCGGTTGGTTACTGCTCAGGCTGCATCTAGATAGAGTGCGGTCGTGAAATCTTGGCAGTGCGAACCGGTGCCAGTGCTACCGGGGCAGGGCCTTGCGCTGCGGTTATTTGATACGGCCACGCGTGAAATTCGCCCAACAGCTCCTGGCAAGACCGCGGCCATGTACGTATGTGGGATCACCCCGTATGACGCGACGCATATAGGCCATGCGGCAACTTACGTCGCGTTTGATGTGCTGCAACGCAGCTGGCGCGATAGCGGTCATGAAGTCAAGTACGTGCAAAACGTCACCGACATTGACGACCCGCTACTTGAACGAGCCGTTGCCCTTGGCCAAGATTGGCGAGCGATCGCCGAGCGTGAGACCGAAGTATTTCGCGAAGATATGAACGCTCTCAATGTGATCCCACCGGCTTACTACATCGGTGCTGTGGAGGCCATTCCGTCGGTCGCAGATCATGTCGCCCGGCTGCAGGAGTTGGGTGCGGTCTACCCCGTCGAAAATGACCTCTACTTCTCGGTTCATGCGGACCCGCGATTCGGGTCGGTAACGCAGTTGTCTGAAGCTCAGATGATTGCAGAATTCACCGAGCGCGGGGGTGACCCCGCGCGAGTGGGTAAGCGTCATCCCCTTGACTGCCTGGTTTGGCAGGCGGCCCGACCTAATGAGCCGGCGTGGGACACCCACTTAGGTCACGGGCGTCCCGGTTGGCATATTGAATGTGTGGCAATTGCCCTGGATTATCTGGGGATACCAATCGACGTTCAGGGGGGCGGCAGTGATCTAGCGTTTCCGCACCATGAGATGGGCACTTCGGAGGCGCAAGTACTAAGTACCAGTTGGCCGTATGCACGGCACTATGTGCATACCGCAATGGTGGCTTGGCAAGGTCACAAGATGTCCAAATCCCGCGGAAATCTTGTTTTTGTCTCGCATTTGCGCCGTGATGGGGTTGATCCGATGGCTATCCGCCTTGCCCTCCTCGCTCACCACTACCGAGGGGATTGGACGTGGACCCAGGAGGGTCTGTTCGCGGCCGTGGAGCGGCTAGCCTGCTGGCGGGCGGCTACCGCGGTGTCGTCTGGCCCCAGTGCGACACCGTTGTTAAAAAGGGTCCGCGAGCTACTAAGTGACGATATGCAAACTCCCACGGCACTTGACGCCATCGATCACTGGGCGAGCGAGGCGAACGCCATTGGCGGTAGCGATAACGGCGCGCCTTCGCAAGTTGCGAAAATCTGTGATTCGTTGCTCGGGGTCCGCTTAGCTTGAAGGTTTCTCGTCGTGCCCACCGAATTCTTTGCGCATAGCACTGAGGATTTTGTTCGCGAAAAGGGCTGAACCCTGAGATTCGAAACGCTCATAGACCGAAGCGGCCAACACCGGTGTCGGAACACCCTCCTCAATACCCGCGATAAGCGTCCAGCGGCCCTCACCACTATCGGAGACGCGGCCGCCGAACTCTGCTAGTTCAGGGGAGGCTTGCAGGGCCTCGGCTGTTAGATCAAGTAACCAAGACTCAACAACGCTGCCACGGCGCCAAAGTTCTGCAACCGCCGGTACGTCAATCTCGTACTGGTAGAACTGTGGATCACTCAACGGCGCAGTTTCAGCATCTTGATCGCGTTGCCCCAAGCCGGCATTTGCGTGCTTTAGCACATTGAGCCCTTCCGCGTAGGCGGCCATCAACCCGTATTCAATACCGTTGTGCACCATCTTGACGAAGTGTCCGGCTCCACCGGGACCACAGTGCAGCCAGCCACGCTCCTGCGGGGTCGGCTCCCCGCTGAAACCCGGTGTGCGGTGGGCTGCCTCGAAACCAGGGGCGATGGAGTTCCAGAGGGGGATAAGGCGGTTGACACTTGACGTAGGCCCGCCGATCATCAGACAAAAACCTCGATCAAGGCCCCAAACGCCACCAGACGTCCCGACATCGAGGTAGTCAATACCTTTGGTTGCGCAAAGCGCGCCGCGGCGGATATCGTCGCGGTAATACGAGTTGCCACCATCGATAATCGCATCACCGGGCTCAAGAAGCCCGGCCAATTCAGTCACCACCTGTTCGGTAATCGCACCGGCGGGCACCATGACCCAGACCGCACGAGGGGTCGGAAGCGCCGCCACCAGCGCCATCAAGGAGTCGGTCCCGGAGGCACCCTGCGCCGCTAGTTCGGCAACGGCCGCAGGTGCATGGTCATAAACCACCACCTCGATGCCGTCGCGCATGGCTCGCTGTACCAACCCGTTGCCCATGCGGCCTAAGCCGACCATGCCAAATGTCAATCCCTTGCCGATATCTGACATCTCGACTCCTAAATAAGGTGGGCGTGTTCGCCCTAGTGAACGCTAGTGGAAGGCTTGTCGCATGACACCGGACCCATCAGCTAGCCCCATCTGGGCAACCCTGACCGCGGCCGCCGCGGTAGTGCCAGATATTCGGTCGCTGCTAGACACCCATCCTGAGCGACCGATTCGTTCAACCGTTAGCGCCGCTGGAATAACTCTTGACTACTCACGCCAACGCATTACTCCCGAGGCGCTGGACTCACTAATAACGCTGGCTGATCAGCAAGGTGTCTTCACTCGACGTGCTGCGATGTTTGCCGGCGAACACATCAACGTCACCGAAGACCGCGCAGTGCTGCATACCGCATTGCGACTGCCACGCGAGGCAAGCCTCGTGGTTGATGGGGTTGATGTCGTAGCTGAGGTGTATGAAGTTCTTAATCGAATGGGGAGCTTCGCCAAAGCGGTGCGAAATGGTGACTGGCGCGGTGCTACCGGCAAACGCATCAACGCGGTGGTGAATATCGGTATCGGAGGTTCCGATCTTGGGCCAGCAATGGCCTACGCAGCGCTGCGCAACTATTCAAAACGCGAGATGACGTTTCGTTTCGTATCTAATGTAGACCCTACGGATTTGAGCGAAGCAATCTGCGACCTTGACCCAGCGTGCACCTTGTTTGTAATTGCATCTAAGACTTTCTCCACCTTGGAGACGATGACCAACGGGCAGGCAGCGCGCTCATGGCTGGTCGCAGCCCTTGGTGAAAAAGCTGTTGCCAAGCACTTCGTCGCGGTGTCCACGAACTCCGAGCTCGTTCAAGCATTCGGTATCGACCGCGCCAATATGTTCGGTTTTTGGGACTGGGTTGGGGGGCGATATTCCATGGATGCAGCGATTGGGCTGTCAACCATGATCGCTATCGGGCCTAAAGGATTTGCCGCCATGCTCGCTGGTTTCCATGCCATGGACACCC
Organism: Actinomycetota bacterium; assembly: GCA_002737125.1. Classification (GTDB taxonomy): domain Bacteria; phylum Actinomycetota; class Actinomycetes; order S36-B12; family S36-B12. The sequence continues at coordinate 21,393 of NSHP01000012.1, forward strand.
ACTTTTTGACCGAACCCCCGGCCCGCAATTTGCCGGTGCTTATGGGCTTGCTGGCCGTGTGGAATCGCAACTTCCTTAATATCAGCACGAATGCGGTCTTGCCGTACTCTCGATATCTTTCGCGTTTTCCCGCCTACTTGCAACAGTTGACCATGGAAAGTAACGGCAAGAGTGTTCGCTTAGATGGCTCGGCCGTTACGTACGAAACCGGAGCCATAGTCTGGGGTGAGCCAGGCACCAACGGTCAGCATTCGTTCTACCAACTGATTCACCAAGGCACGAGCCCGGTCGCCTGCGACCTTATCGTGATCGCGCAGAGCGACAACCCGCTCGGCGATCAACAAAATATTCTTATCGCAAATGCGCTTGCACAAGCAGCTGTGCTTTCGCGCGGTCGAACCCTTGACGAAGTTACCGCAGATGGCACTGAGGCGGACTTGGTTCCGCACAAGGTAATGCCGGGTAATCGGCCGACCACCGTGATCTCCGCGTCACAACTTGACCCATTCACCCTCGGCGCCCTCATTGCCCTTTATGAGCACAGTGTTTTCGTTCAAGGTGCGCTGTGGGGTATCAACTCATTTGACCAATGGGGTGTCGAGCTCGGCAAAAAAATGGCATTGGGCATCTTGGCAGTGATAGATGGCCAAGGTGATGCCGCAACACTTGATGCAGCTACTCGTCATTCGATTTCAGTGATAGCTGAACAAGGTGCCAGTTAGCGCTCTTCGGCTCCGCGCCTTCGTAGGTACTTCTCAAATTCACGCGCAATGGCTTCACCACTTGCTTCGGGCAGGTCGGCAGTATCGCGAGCTTCCTCAAGTTGCGTGACGTACTCACCGACTTCTTCGTCCTCCGCGGCCAATTCATCGACGCCGATTTCCCAGGCCCTTGACTCTTCGACCAAATCACCAAGTGGCACCGAAATGTCGAGGAGATCCTCGATGCGACGCACGAGAGCTAGGGTGGCCTTGGGGCAAGGCGGCTGCGCCACATAGTGAGGAACCGCGGCCCAAAGCGAAACAGCGGGGATGCCAAAACGCATGCACGCTTCCTGTAGAACACCAACGATCCCGGTCGGCCCTTCGTAATGGGACGCCTCCAACCCAAGTTCTGCGCCCACGCTGATATCGGTTGAGGTGCCCGTTACCGGGACAGGTCGGGTATGTGGGGTGTCGGAAAGGAGGGCCCCCAAAGTAACGACCATGCTGACATCTAGTTCGGCTGCCAAACTCAAAATCTCGCGGACAAATTGCTGCCATTTCATGTTCGGCTCAATACCTTGGACCAAGATGATGTCTCGCGGTGCTAGCGGGATTCGTGCCACATATAGCCGAGTATTCGGCCAGGTAAGTTGCCGGACTCCGGATTCATCGGTTGAGATATGTGGTCGATTAACTTGATAGTCGTAGTACTCCTCAGAGTCCAAATCCGCTAGCGGCTGCGCGTCCCAAACATCACAAAGATGACTGATGGTGCCTGAAGCTGAATCGCCGGCGTCATTCCAACCCTCAAATGCCGCAACCAGCACGGGGTCGACCAACTCGGGTAGATCGTCGAACTCAATCAAAGAGATCCCCCTTTCTGGAAGGCCAACTGCTCGGTCTCGACCACGGTGTCTATGAGTCCGGCAACCATCGCTGGCCATTGCAAGGGTACGTCGTGAACTGCGCCTTGCCAACGTTGGAGTCGAATGCTGGGGGTGGCTGCGGCACGCGCGAGCGCCCGCTCGGCTAGCTCCATGCCGCCGCTTTCACATAGAACCGCCCAAATCGGGCAATCGATGGTTCTTAGGTCAAGGTCAGCGGAGTATTCCAGCATCCCGGCAAGAACGCGCAGGTGGCGCTCAAGACCCAAGGTGCTGCGCAACAGGCCGTCAGCCCCCGGTCTAAATGTCGGCTCGAGTGCAGAGCGAGTCTCGTCGGACCACCAGGTGGCCATCGGCCCTGATTCGAGCATTTGCCAAAGTTGTTTCGACGTCATCGCCAATTGCGGTGGGCGCAGCCGTTCTAAAGTTGCCTCCCGCCCTATTGATTCTGCCAAATCCGCTGGACCCCATAGTCCACCGTCGATAAGCGCAATTGCCCTGATTAGTTCGGGGAATTCCGCTGCCGCACTAATCGCGACCGATGCCCCCCATGAATGCCCAACCAAGATGACCTGACCCCACCCCAGGGCAGCGCAGATCTCGGCCACATCCAGGGCACAGCGGGGGATAGTGAACTCGAAATCCAGCGGTACATCCGACCCACCGTGACCACGTTGATCAAGGGCTGCCACGGTGCCGGCACTCAGCCGGTTAACAACCGGAGCCCAAAACTGGCCTTGTTGTGAAAGCCCATGAAGTAGTAGCACCGGGATTTCAAATGCACTGGATGTCCGCCAAAGCCGAAGGGTCAGTTCGGCTCCGTCAGAAACTTCGATGACCTGGAGCTCCGGCGCCGACATGACATGAAGGCTATCGTGAACCGATCTGTAGACTTCGGTCATCATGGTCGAAACCCTCCGTCAAGCCCTTGCCACCCGTGTGGTGGTGGCCGACGGAGCAATGGGCACAATGTTGCAAGCGGCCGACCCAAGTCTTGATGATTTCCAAGGTTATGAGGGCTGCAACGAGATCTTGAATGTGACCCGCCCTGAGGTGGTTGCCGGCATCCACGAGCAGTACTTACAAGTTGGTGTTGACTGCATCGAGACCAACACTTTTGGAGCGAACTACGCGAACCTGGGGGAGTATGACATTTCAGATAGAATCTATGAGCTAGCGCGCGCCGGAACCGAGATTGCGCGCCAAGTAGCCGACGGCTGGTCTACCCCAGATCGCCCACGCTGGGTGCTCGGCTCGGTGGGTCCGGGAACCAAACTTCCGTCCCTTGGACATGCGCCATTTGCGCTCTTGCGTGATGCGTACCAGACCCAAGCCGCTGGGCTAATTGACGGCGGCGCAGATGCCATCTTGATCGAAACTGCACAGGACCTGCTGCAAGCCAAGGCCGCAGTGATCGGTGCTAAGCGAGCAATAGCCGTAAGCGGCAAAGACATAGTCATAATGGCTCAAATGACAGTCGAGACCACCGGCACCATGCTGCTGGGCAGTGAGATTGGTGCAGCATTGACAGCTCTTGAACCCCTTAAGATCGACATGATTGGTCTTAATTGCGCCACCGGGCCCACTGAGATGAGCGAGCACTTACGCACGCTGTCAAAGACCTCGCCGATCTGGCTCTCCTGCATGCCAAATGCAGGGCTCCCGGTACTGGCAGCAGGTGGCGCGCACTACCCGCTGACCCCTAGTGAATTGGCCGACGCCCACGACACTTTCACGGCTGAATTTGGGCTTAGCTTGGTCGGGGGTTGTTGCGGCACCACACCCGAGCACCTACGTCACGTAGTAGATCGCGTCCGCGGCCGTGACCTCAAGCGGCGCAAACCGCATTTCGAAGCGAGCGCCTCCTCTCTTTATCAAGCGGTTCCCTTCCGACAAGACACCACCTACCTAACCATCGGTGAGCGCACAAATGCCAACGGCTCAAAGGCATTTCGCGATGCGATGTTGGACGAGAATTGGGATAACTGCGTTGATATTGCACGTGCACAAATTCGCGACGGGGCTCACGTTCTTGACGTCTGCATTGACTATGTAGGCCGTGATGGCGTAGCCGATATGAAGAATCTAGTTAGCCGTTTTGCCACCGCATCAACGTTGCCACTCATGCTCGACTCGACCGAGGCTTCGGTGGTTCAGGCGGGCCTTGAGATGTTAGGTGGGCGCGCCATTGTCAATTCAGTCAATTATGAAGATGGCGATGGACCAGAGTCGCGTTTTGGGAAGATCATGCCTCTCGTGCAAGAGCATGGTGCCTCGGTAGTGGCATTGACAATTGACGAAGAAGGTCAGGCGCGAACTGCTGAATGGAAGGTTCGAGTAGCGGACCGGCTTATCAAGGACCTCACCACCAATTGGGGCATGAGTGTTGAGTCGATCCTCGTCGATACTCTTACTTTTCCGATTGCTACGGGCCAAGAGGAAACTCGTCGCGACGGTATGGAAACCATTGAAGCAATTCGCACTTTGAAGACCATGCACCCAACGGTGCAGACCACCCTTGGGCTTTCGAATGTCTCCTTTGGCCTCAACCCGGCCGCACGACAGGTTCTTAATTCGGTGTTCTTGCATGAGTGCGTTGAAGCGGGCCTGGATTCGGCAATTGTGCATGCGTCAAAAATTTTGCCCATGAGTCGCATCCCCGATGAGCAACGCGCCGTGGCTCTCGATCTGGTTTATGATCGCCGCCGTTACGACGAGAACAACATAGTGAACTACGACCCCCTTCAGCGCTATCTGGAACTCTTCGAAGGGGTTGAGGCGAAGTCGAGTGCAGAAACCCGGGCCCAGGAACTGGCTGCCTTGCCACTTTTTGAAAGACTCCAACGCCGCATTATCGATGGTGAGCGATTGGGCCTCGAAACTGATCTCGACGAGGCACTGCGTGATCGTCCGGCTTTAGAGATCGTCAACGACACCCTTCTCTCCGGGATGAAAACTGTCGGCGACTTATTTGCCTCAGGCGAGATGCAATTGCCATTCGTGCTGCAAAGCGCGGAAGTTATGAAGACAGCGGTTGCCTATCTTGAGCCTCATATGGACAAAGCCGATGAGTCGGGTAAAGGCACAATGGTGCTCGCGACGGTGAAGGGCGACGTGCACGACATTGGCAAGAATCTGGTCGACATAATTTTGACTAACAACGGGTACAACGTGGTCAATATTGGCATCAAACAGCCAATCTCAGCCATTCTTGACGCAGCTGACCAGAATTCGGCCGATGCAATTGGCATGAGTGGGTTGCTCGTGAAGAGCACCGTGATTATGCGTGAAAACCTTGAAGAGATGAATGCCCGAGGTATTTCGAACCGCTACCCGGTTCTTCTCGGTGGCGCGGCCCTAACTCGGGCCTATGTTGAACAAGATCTAGGCGACATCTATCAGGGCGATGTGCGTTATGCGCGAGACGCATTTGAAGGCCTGCGACTAATGGATGCGCTGATGGCGATTAAACGCGGTGAGGCCGGTGCGATATTGCCGGCGCGCCGCGAACGCCGTGTTCAGCAGGTGATCAAACCAAAGACCACAGAGTTGGTCGATATGCCGGCGCGTTCTGATGTCGCCCGAGACGTGTCGATTCCCAAACCGCCGTTTTGGGG
>NSHP01000013.1 GCA_002737125.1 Actinomycetota bacterium
ATCAGTAGGACTTCGGCAGACCCAGAACCCGTTCACTTAAGTAGTTCAACACCATTTCCTGCGAGATGGGAGCCAATCGGTACAGGCGGGACTCTCGCCAGAGTCGCTCTATGTGGTACTCCTTGGCGTACCCGAAGCCACCATGGGTTTGGAGTGCGACATCGCAGGCCTGGAAGCCGGCATCGGCCGCTAGATATTTCGCCGCATTTGCCTCGGCCCCGCAGTGTTTACCCTTATCGAAGAGAGCAGCGGCTCGCATTGCCATGAGCTCGGCAGCCTGCAGGTGCGCCCAACTATCGGCTAGGGGGTGGGCAACCGCCTGGTAGCTGCCTATTGGGTTGTTGAACACAATTCGCTCTTTTGCATACTCAGTTGCCAGACGAAGCGCGGCAATGCCCATACCAATGGCCTCCATGGCAAGCACGATGCGCTCTGGGTTCAGACCGGTAATCAAGTGGTAGAAGCCCTTGCCTATCTCACCGACAATATCGGCGTCTTGAGCTTCTAGGTTGTCGATAAAAACCTCATTAGAGTCAACTGCCGCTCGGCCGAGTTTCTTTATCAAGCGAATGGTGCAGCGGGCGCGGTCAAGAGGTACAAAGAATAAGGTCATACCTTCAAAAGGTCGCTCGTCATCACGCGGTGAGGTTCTTGTTAGTAGCAGAATGTGCGAAGCGTTCTGGGCATTAGTTGTCCAGACCTTCTGCCCGTTGATGAGCCACCGGTCACCATCGCGAACGGCTCGAGTGCTGGTGCGCGAGGTGTCTGAACCCGCATTGGGTTCGGTAACCCCGAAGGCCATCAGCAACTCACCTTTAGCCATCTGAGGCAAAAACGCACTCTTCATGGCATCGGTGCCGTGATGAATTATGGGCGCCGGCGGGAAAACGTAGAAGTGAACTGCAGCAGCACCGCTGGTGCCGGCGCCAGATGCGGCGATTTCACGAAGCAGAAGCGCAGATTCGGTGATACCTAGGCCGAGGCCGCCGTATTCGGGCGGGATGATGATCCCCAGGTAACCGGCATCGGCGAAGGCGCGGACGAACTCCCATGGGTACTCGGCGGCCTCATCTTTTTCATGCCAATAGGTCAACGAGAATTCCGAAGCGATTTCGCGTGCGTGCTGGACGAGGTCCTGCTGTAGTTCAGTCAGATTTTCGTCCGTCATCAGATACTCGATTTGAGATCGCCGAGAACGGCAAGCAGTGGTGTTGGGTCGTCACCAGTCAAGAGGATCTGCGGTTCATTGATACCCCAAGAAACAGCTTCCTGGAGGCGCTCAACGCACTGCGCATGAGTACCAACGATTGTGAGACGTTCAATTATTGAATCGTCCACCGCCGAAATTAGCGCTTTCACCCCACCGGTTGCTAGCCCGTCGCGAATCGGTTGTGCAAGTGCTGGGTCTACGCCGTTGGCCTCGAGCATGGATTCACCGTTCGGCTCGGTAAGCATAAGCCCGATCCCAATTTTGACTCCGGCAACGGCGTCATCGGTCATTTCGCCAACAGCCATCAAAATTGGACTTGCCGCCCGTAGTGCCTCGGGCGCTGTACGCGCGGCTTGGGCCAAATTTAGTGAACTCTGGACGTACTCCTGCGTTCCGTACATCAGGTAAATTCCGTCAGCAGCCTCGCCGGCTAATGCGCACATCTTTGGCCCGGTCGCGGCTAGGTAAATAGGCATGGACTCCCGGAATGGGCGTAGCCCGAGACGAACATGATCCATCTGGAAAACCGCGCCGTCTAGGTTGACTTCATCGCGGGCGAGCAGGGTGCGAATGATGGACACCATCTCACGCGCCGCAGTCAGGGGCTTGGAAACATCTGCACCGAGGGGAATTAGCCCATCACGTGCGCCGATTCCGATCCCGCAAATCGCCCGGCCCTGCGAAAGTTCATCAAGGGTAGTGAAAGTGGCAGCCAACTGCGCAGGATGCCTGGTGAACGGATTGACAACCCCGGTTGCCAGCTCGACCCGATTGGTGGCAACGGCGAGGGCGCTTAGGGTGATAAAGGCATCGCGGGTGACCGGACCTTCGGCTACCCAAATGGAATCCACCCCAGCGTCTTCGGCCCGCACGGCTAACTCGGTCGCGACTTTGATTTTCAGGCCGCCTTGAAACCAAACTCCGGGGCGTACTAACTTATCATTACTCACAGTTCATCCCACTTCCGTTACGAACTCTGTTTCCACTACCTGGTGCAAATCTTAAAGTTGCTCTAAGTTTTTGCGGCTAGTCGACCCACTGTGCGACTTCGATTAGCACACCGTGCGTTGAGCGAGGGTCAACAAATGCGATCCGCAACTCAGAAAGTACTTGTCCATGTCCGGCATCGTAGTTTTTAAGAACTTTGGGCTCTTCATTTATAAAGCGCAGTCCCTGGCTCTTGAAATGCTCAATTGCAGCTGGTAGGTCGTTAGTGCGAACATTTACCTCGAAAACACCCTCACCGCGCTTGGACAAGAATTTGCCAACCGGCCCCACCCCGGACGGGTCATTGACCATTGCGATGTGGAAATCGCCGATCCAGACGCCACCCATTTTTAACTCAAAGCCTTCGTTCGGGAAGTCCTGAACCTCATCGATGGTGCCCTGCAGGGCACCGCCAAAGGTCTTCGAGGCCGTCTCAATGTCATTAACCGCGATGGTGATTTCGTGAATACTCAGTTCCAGTGCCATGGCTGCGTCCTTTACTGGGTTGGGCGGGTGGTACGTAGCTATTGGTGAGGCAAATGTATTAGCGAGAGCGATGTCACTTTACTGCCAGATCCCAAGGCTGGCAAGAGGTGCCAATAAGTTGCTTATCTAGGGCCATGCGGGGCCGTCTGGCTTACTGGGATTGGAACATTTGCACGACTTCATCCCATTCGGCCAACCAATTGGCCGGCTGCGAGAAGGCTGTGACATCGCTGATCTCCGCGAGGTGCGCAGCGAGGTCTTCGGCGGTCACCTGCCCTTGGGCGCCTGGGTGTTTGAAATAGCCTTTGGTTCGGGCACTGAACAGCCGGGAAACACTGCCCGCACCCACCGACCAAACTTCACCATTTACGGTGCATTCATCAGCTGCGAAATACTCCACGACCGGTGCCACGTGCTCGGAGCCGACGTATTCATCCGGTAGCGCCGAGTAGAGATCATCGCCAGACATCCGGGTGCGGGCCATTGGGGCCACCCCGTTCACGCGAATACCGTGGCGTTCACCTTCAAGTGCGAGCACAGTGAGTAGCCCACCGATGCCACCCTTGGCCGCTGCATAGACGTCGGCCCCATAAATACCAAACACACCGAGCCCTGAGGTGGTGAAGATGATGCGACCGCGCTTTTGTTCCATCATGACAAGGTAGGCAGGTTTGGTCACATAGAAGGCGCCGCCTAGATGCACATCAAGAACGTCGCTGATGGTTCGCACATCGAGCTTGGCGAAGGAGGACAACCGCATATTACCGGCATTGTTGACGACAATATCGACTCCACCGAACTCCGAAATTGCGTGGTTGACGATTTCTTCGCCGCCATCAGCACTGGCAACCGAGGTGTAATTCGCTGCTGCTTGGCCACCATGAGCCAAGATCTCGGCAACGACCATGTCGGCCGGGGAGGTATCACCGCCAACACCGTCAAGGGCTGATCCAAGATCATTTACCAATACTTTGGCGCCGCGCGCGGCTAGGGCGATTGCGTAACTGCGGCCGAGTCCAGCGCCAGCGCCGGTCACGATTGCGACCCTGTCCTTCAAACTGAAACCTTCTTTGCCAGGCGTTACCGCGGTCACTTTATTGGTCATCGTTACCTCTCGGATTGCAGCCAGTTACGCATTGTTGAAACCAAACCGGATGGATCTTCATCGGTAATTAGGTGCCCGACGCCGGGGAGCTCGACAAATTCAGCATCCCGCAGCTGTTCGAGCATAATTTCCGCGGCACGCCTGGGGCACCAAAGGTCGTTCTCGCCATTGATAATAAGAACTGGGGCAGAAATCGCCGGTAGGCGGTCATTAATTGATTCGGCTCGCATTGAGCAAACCGCACGAGCCCCATTTATGTATCCGCCTCGGTCGCCGATGGCTTCAATGCGTGAAGCCGTGATGGTGGAGACATTATTCCCGGGCTTAGCAAGCTGTGCGGTGGTGTCGTTGTACATAAGTTCATATACACGCTCGTCGGGCGCCGTCTTAAATACTTCAATCCGCTCGACCATTGCGGCGGCCGCCGTCTTGCCAACGACCGATGAGGTGGCAACCGCGATGACCCCCGAGACGAGGTCGGGCCGCTCGGCGGCCGCCCACAAGGCGATTACCCCACCGAGTGAAAAACCAACGCAGGTGGCTGGTCCCACCGCTGTCAAGAACTCGACCAGGTCTTGTCCGAGTTGGGCCAAAGTGCCGGCGCCGGCACCAAGTGGCGAGGCGCCATGTCCTCGAATGTCATAGGCGAAACAGTGGTACTCGGGGAAGGCTCGCTGGATTTCAGCCCAGATTCGATGGTCCTGGCCTAACCCGTGGATAAGAACCAACCGCGGGCCGGCACCACTAACTGCCCCTGCTACCCGCTCCGCTCCGGTGTCCCAAAAAGTGGTCTGGTCGCCGGTGCCCATAGGATCAAATTACCTTCCGGCGGAGGGAGCTCTATTATTGACGAGAGCGACGTCACTTTACTACAATCGGAGTTAACTGAGTAACAATGTTCAGTTAATCATTAATTCAGGTGGGCTTTTCAGTGAATGCGGCTATCGGGAGGGAGATGTCAATGGTGGTTGGCGTTGGTCCTCCCGCAGCCGCCCTAGATGCGCTGAAATTTCCAAATTCCCGAAAGCAGGCCCTGGATGCCCAGTACCTTAACCTAGGCCCGGGTTCTAGTCAGCGGTCCGCGAAGTGAATCCGATTACCAGTGTTGGGATGGCGTGTCAAACATGACGGTGGTGACCGACGGCGCTGGGGTGTCACTTGAATTAAATGGCATTGTCAAAAGATTTGGTGATCTAACCGCGGTGAGCAGCTTTGATATTTCATTTGCCCCTGGCCAGGTACACGCGCTCCTCGGCGAAAATGGTGCTGGCAAATCCACTTTGATGAACGTAGCTGCCGGATTCTTGACACCCGATGTTGGTGAGATAGCTGTGGGCGGTCAGCAGGTGAGATTTGGGTCGCCTAAGGATGCGATTGACGCTGGTATCGGAATGGTCCACCAACACTTTAGTTTAGTGGAGCAATTCACGGTGGCCCAAAACTTGGCGATTGGTGCGCGGGATATTGGAAGATTGACTTCGACAAAAGAACTAAATACCAGGGCATTAGAAATTGGTGAAAGATATGGGCTAAAAGTAAGCCCTTCGAAAGTTGTAGGGTCACTTTCGGTCGGGGAAAAGCAGCGTGTTGAGATTTTGCGCACCTTGTCACGGGGTGCCAGAGTTCTAATCCTTGATGAGCCCACCGCGGTTTTGACCCCCGAGGAGAGCGAGCAACTCTGCGTAAACCTGCGATCAATGGCAGGGGCAGGTGCCACCATTATTTTCATCTCACACAAACTCAATGAAGTGCTATCGGTTGCTGATCACGTCTCAGTTATGCGAGGTGGAGCACTAGTCGACTCCCTCGAGCGACGTGAATGCAATCTTCAATCATTGGCCAAGAGCATGTTTGATGATTTTGGCACGGCTGATGAAAGACCCAGAACTCAATCAGCCACTTCAATTGGCGAAGAGGTATTGGTCGTGCGCGGTATTCAGGCGCGCGATGAGCGCGGGGCGGTTGCACTTAAAGGCCTTTCATTGAGTGTGCACGCTCATGAAATCGTGGGTTTGGTAGGTGTGGCGGGCAATGGTCAGCAGGAACTCGAGCAGATAGTCGCTGGAATCCGTAAACCGGATAGTGGCACCGTATCGATTCACGGGACCCAGGTTGGTAACGTACAAGATGCCCTCAAGGCTGGTTTGGGCTACATCCCAGAAGATCGCCGTGGCACAGGTCTGGTGCCAGCGCAGCCAATCTGGCTAAATTCGATTCTACGAATTTACAAAGACAATTTGGTATCCAAGGGCTTGATAATCAAGACCGGAAAAGCCAAGAAGTATGCGCGTGACCTCGCCGAGTCAGTTAATCTATCGACAAATGATGTAACGACGCTGGTGCAGCACCTATCTGGCGGTAATGCCCAGAAGTTACTAGCAGGCCGCGAACTCAGTGGCGACAAGAGTGCGGTGGTAGCCGTAAACCCGACGCAAGGGCTAGATGTAAAAGCCGCCGCCGCTGTGCGTGAGCGCTTAATCCAAGCCCGTGAAGATGGTTTCGCGGTCCTACTTATCTCCGCCGATCTAGATGAAGTTGTCCTGCTTTCGGATCGAATCGTGGTTCTTTACGAGGGGTCGGTGGTGGGCGAGTTCGCGGCCGAAGATGCAGACCTGGATGAAATTGGCAGGCTCATGGGAGGCGAGACCAGCAATGGAAATTCCTAAGCTGATTTGTAACTGGTCAGGTGGCCGATCATGAAGGAAAGTTTGATCGACGCTGTCGCCGTATTGCCGCCGACCCCGAAACGTAGTTTTTCGCCGTGGCGCATTGAGCGCCGCCCGGACCCCGAGCGAATTAGCCTTTATCGAATCTCCGCGGTACTTCTTGGCCTTGCCGTGTCATTGGTGGTCGCCCCCTTCTTCACGAGCACCCCACCTGCGGAGTTCTACGGCGCGATTTGGTCTGGAACATTCGGGTCGCCATTGGGTATGTCCAATGTTCTTACCATCGCCACACCATTGATCTTGGCCGGCTTGGCAGCATCAATCCCATATCGACTTGGTCTATGGAACGTCGGTATTGATGGCCAGATGCTGATGGGCGCCTGGACAGCGACCGCGGTCGCCTTCGCCATGCCGCAAGCTCCGGGTTTCCTGATGATCCCGACCATGATGATTGCCGGGATGATCGGTGGCGCACTTTGGATCATCATCCCGACTTTTGCTCGGTTGGTCCTGGGAGTGAGCGAGGTGATAACCACCTTCCTGCTCAACTTCGTGGCGGTTGGTTGGGTGGCGTTCTGGTGTACCGGCCCTTGGTACCCAAAAAGTTCAGCGGGTGGCGTGCGGGCTGAGCCGATACCGATCCAGGGTGAAATCGGCAAAATGGACATCCAAGGGATCGTGGTCACTTGGGGTATCCTTATCTCCATCGCACTGCCATTTGTTTTCTGGGCGGCTTTTCGCTTCACTCGCTGGGGCTACGAAGTCACCATGATCGGTGACAACCACCGAGCAGGTCGGTACGGCGGCATGAACGTGCGCAGGCTTCTTGTCACCTCAATGCTTATGGGTGGCTTGTTGGCCGGGTTCGGCGGGACTATATACATGATGGGCACGTCAGGACAACTTTCCACCAGTCTGACTAACAACACCGGGTTCAACGGGTTAGTGATTGCAGTTCTTGCCGGTTCGAATGAACTAGCGGTGCTTGCACTTGCTTTCATTTACTCGCTTTTGCTAGCGGGTGGTGGATCACTCGGTATAGTTGGCGTTGATTCAGACTTGGTTTTTGCAATTATTGGTATCACATTGATTTTTGGATCTTTTGGCGAAGCCTACGCCCGACTCCGCTTGGTAAGGACTAAAAGTGCCGGTGCGCGGTCTGACTCGAAAGTCAAGGAGGCACCGTGGACTATCAATTCCTCGCACTAACAATTGCCACGGCGATTGGAATAAGTACTGCAATTCTGGTAGCCGCCACCGGCGAATTACTAGTTGAAAAAGTCGGGGTCTACAACATCGCCCTTGAGGGCGTGATGCTGGTAGGCGCGCTAACGGGGTTCATCGCGGGACAAACGACCGGGTCTTGGGTTCTTGGCCTGATCGCTGGTGGTGTAGCCGGGTGCGCTTTCGCGATGGTCTTTGGGTTGATTACCGTAGTTTTGCGCACCGACATGATCGTCGTAGGCGTCGCGTTGATCCTGGTGGCGCTCGGCACTACGCAAACCATCGGTTCAAGTTACGTGGCTGTAGAGGCTGTAACTAAGATCCCAAATGCCGATATTCCGGTACTTTCTTCACTGCCGTTTATTGGCACCGCGTTGTTCCAACAGACTTGGGTAACCTACATCGCGATGGCACTTCCATTTGTTGTTGCTTTTATTCTTTTCAGAACTCGGCATGGCCTGAACATGCGAGCTATTGGCGAAAATCCAAATGCTGCGGACACCGCTGGCCTATCAATTGTAGGCTGGCGGCTGTTTTATGTGGCAGTGGGCGGGGTCTTGGCCGGCGTTGGTGGGGCATACATAACCCTTGGGATCGTCGATAGTTGGGCCGGCAATGTCACCGCAGGCCAAGGTTGGATTGCATTCGCGATTGTCTTCTTTGCGGGCTGGCAGCCACTTTGGATTTTGGTGGGGGCCTATTTCTTTGGGGCGCTGAGCGTGCTGGGTGATGTTGGCCAGGTTATGGGCTGGGGGGTGCCGAGTGAGGCGTTCACGGTCTTGCCTTATGTGGGCACGGTGGCCGTGATGATGCTGCGGGCCTGGAAACAAAAAAGCAAGGGTGCGGTTAGTTGGCCGGCGGCCTTGGGGTTGCCCTTCTACCGGGGCTGAATTTCGATTCCGAAACGACCACAAATATAACGTTTTGGCCTCAAGTAAAAAAGTGACGTCACTCTCTTGACAGGCAAACGGGGTCTCGCTAGGCTCCACAAAGTTGTTGAAAGTTGCCGTCCTAGGTGGCAGAAATGCGCTGATGATGGTTTTTGGCCCCGGATTTTGGGGTGGAAGAGCAGCACCGGATTGCGGCACATGCGTTGGATAGTCGGACCCTAGACATGACAGGAACCCATATGAGGAATAGAAAAATCGTACCGGCGGTCCTTTTAGTTGGACTCGTCAGTCTTGTTGCAGCTTGCAGTAGCTCTACTCCAGCTGCCACGGACAGCGCAGCCCCGGCGGCGACCGAAGCCCCGGCGGCGACCGAAGCCGCAGCCCCGGCTGTAAGCGAGGCTCCAGTAGTCCCGCTCAATATCACGTGGCTCTATACCGGCCCAGAAAATGACGGCGGTTACAACGTCATCAATGAGGTGGCAATGAATGCCATGGGGACGGTTCCAGGAGTCAAGGTGAATGGCATATTTGAAGTGCCTTACTCAGATGAGGCCTCACAAATCGTTCGCCAGGCAATTGCAAATGGTGCTCAGGTAATCGTCGACACCACCGGCATCGGCACCTATCTCACAGATGTGTGTGCGGAGAACCTAGACAAGGTGTACTGCTACTCAGGTGCTGATGCTGGCCCACAGCCGGCGAATTCAGCAAGCTGGTGGCTACCTGATTGGGATCTAAGTTACGCTGCGGGCGTCGCTGCCGGATTGATGACCAAGTCCAACATCATCGGAGCTGTAGTCCCATATGAGATCCCGATCGCGGTTCAAGGGATTAATGGCTACGCGCTTGGGTGCCAGAGCGTGAATCCTGCGTGTGAAGTCAAAGTTGTTTACATGAACAGCTACTTCGATCCGACCGCCGCAACGAAGGCTTCGAAGACCTTGGTTAATGCGGGCGCAGACGTACTCCGCAATCTCACCGATGATGCAAGTTTTTGCAAGGTAGCTGAAGAAGAGGGCGTTTACGCAGTCGGTGAGTACAACGACTTCGCATCTGCGTGCCCGAACTCCATCATCACCTCAACGGTCTGGGACTTTTCAGACTACATGATCGAGGAGGCCAAGGAGATTCAAGCCGGGATGTTCCAAAGCACCGGCGATAGTGGTTTCCCCGAGATCACCCCGTTGAAGATCGGTCTTGGCGGCCCGCGCCTGGGTACCTTCGGGGCCTTCGTACCGGCTGATGTAAAGGCTCAGGTCGAAGGAATCTTCGCGGAAATGGTCGCTGGCAAGAACTTCTTCGTGGGCCCGATCTACGACCAAAAGGGCAAGGAGAAGGTCAAGGCAGGTGTGGAACTTGAGGACAAGTTCTTGTTCCATGACTGGGATTGGTACGTGAAGGGCGTTACTGCCAGCGAGGGCTGAGTAGTAACTAGCGGTACCCATCCGCAAACTCCGGACCACGACACCTGTGTCGTGGTCCGGAGTTTCGTGTGAGAGTGTTAGTGCCGGTTGAAACCGCTAGGTTTGAGAGAGACATGTCAACGGATTTTGGGACTGATGCCGACGTTCAGGATCTGTTCCGGACAACGGCACGGCGTTTCTTTGAAGCAAAGGCGCCACTTGATTGGCTAGCGATCAGGGCCGATGAAACCCAGACCCGCCAGGGAGACTACCTCTGGCATGAATTTGTTGACATGGGCTGGACCGGAATCACCTTTCCCGAAGATGCCGGTGGGGCGGGACTTCGATTCAGTGATCAAGTGTTCTTGTTTGAAGAACTCGGGCGGGTGCTTTATCCGGGGCCATATTTCTCGAACTTCGCTTTGGCGGCTGCCTGTATCGAAACTGACCCGCACCTCGTTGAAGAATTAATCTCCGGTAAGAAGACATTTACCTTGGCGTGGGCGGAGCCCGGGAGCGATCGACTTATCAATGGCGATGCTGCGGTACTTTGCCGGGCCGAACCTGCTGGTGATTTTTGGCAACTTTTTGGGACAAAAATCGCAGTGCCCGATGCCGCCTTGGTGACGAGCGCCGTGGTACTTGCCCAAGGACCGGACGGAGTTAGCCTCTACCTGATCGAACTCTCCGGGCCTGGCGTCACGGTGTCTCCCCAGGAAGGCATTGATGGCACGCGCCGCGAATATGAAATCAATTTGGATGGTGCCAGCGCCACCATGTTGGCCACACCGGCACGGACCCCGGTGCTGCTTGCGGAAACTAGTCGCCGCTCGAGCCTAGCCGCTGCCTTCGAAGCGCTCGGGGTTGCAGAACGGGTACTTACTGACATCGTCCAGTATGCGAACTCACGCGAGCAGTTCGGTAAACCCATCGGTGCCTTCCAAGCGGTTTCGGGACCATTAGCTGATTGTTTCGTAGCTATTCAATTGGCTCGCGCGCTCGCGGAGTGGGGAGTGCTGGCTTTCGAGCAGGGTGATCCGGCAACCGATATCGCTATTGCCGCCGCCAAAGCCAGTGCCTGCGAAGCAGCCTCGAAAACCGTCGAGCGGGCCATCCAAGTGGCCGGTGCTATCGGCTTTACGTGGGAGTATCACCTGCATCGCTTTTTGCGACGCAGCATCTGGCTCGAATCTTTCGAGGGCACTTCAACGACTCTGCGGGCGAAGGTTGCGGCAGCCTTAATGGACCAGAGATCTACAATCAAAACAGTTGAGTTGCTGGATGATGTCGCTGCGGTGGAGTATAGGCAGGAAGTTCGTGAGTGGATCAGCCAAAACTTAAAAGGGGCGGGTAGTGGACTTGATCTGATTAGTTCGCTGGAGTCCTATGAGCAGACAAAGCGGTTATGGCGCGCTGCAATGTGTGACACCGGAAACCTAATCGCGCACTGGCCGGTGGAATATGGCGGTAAGGGCCTATCAGATGTCTACACGGCAATCTTTCGCGAGGAGGCGATTAAGGCCCATCCGCGGGTTTCGCATGGTGATTGCGGAGTAGATCTGGTGGCACCGTTGCTGATGCGTTACGGCACCGCCGCCCAGCGCGAGCGGTTCTTGGAGCCGATCCGCATGGAATCTGAGATTTGGACTCAGGGCTTCTCCGAACCCAATGCGGGATCAGATTTGGCTGCATTGCAGACCCGGGCGGTCAACGACGGCTCTAATTGGATCTTGAACGGCAATAAGATTTGGGCGACCTACGCTCCGGTCGCGGACTGGATTTTCGTACTTGCCCGCACGGATCCTGAGGCCAAGAGGCACCGCGGGATCTCTTGCTTCCTAGTTGACGCTAGATCTCCGGGTGTTGAGATCCGTCCCATCCGAGATATTTCCGGGGATAGCGAGTTCGGGGAGATCTTTTTCACCGACGTACAGGTGCCGGACGCCAATATGCTCGGGGGGGTCAATGAGGGCTGGGGCGTCGCAGTAATGACTTTGGCTCATGAGCGCGTCATTGAGTCATACGAGGATATCGGTGAACTCGGCTTTGTCTTCGATCGGCTACTAGATGGGTACCGATTGGTAGAGGGGTGGGATTCTAACGGGAGTGCTGGTGGTTCGGCGGCCGAGAACTCACTCTCCCGAGATCGCATCGCTAGGTTATGGAGCCAATTGCAGGCCGTCAGGTTGGTTCAATACCGGTGCGTGTTGGCGCTCGAGCACTCAGATACCCCACCGTCTGAAAGCGAGATCGTTAAACTTGTGTGGTCCGAGATCGCTCAGGAGGTTGCGAAGTTAGCCGTCGAACTATTTGCCTCAGGTACGACCAACCGCGGACCGGGGTCCAATAATTCGGAGTATTGGCGATGGAATTACCTTGTTGCTCGATCCTTAACCATTTACGCCGGTACTTCAGAGATCATTAAGAGTGTCGTAGCTGAACGCGTGCTCGGACTGCCTAGATCTAGATAATTGTGTAAGTCACAAACCTACCAGCTAAGGGAAGAGACGAAATGGAACCGAAACTCATCGCACCCGGCGATGTTAAGCGCGTGGGAGTTGTAGGTGGCGGGGTAATCGGCATTGGGTGGGTACTGCACTACTTGCGGATGGGATTTGATGTTACGGCCTACGACCCGATGCCGGAAGCCCGAGTTCGCATTCAATCGATGGTTGATGACACTTGGCCGCTGATGGTTGATTTGGGCTTACGTCCTGGTGCTTCACGCGATCGGCTGACGATTGTCAGCACCCTGAGTGATGCTGTTTGCAATGCCGACGTAGTTCAGGAGGCGGTACCAGAAGTTCCAGAAATGAAGACTAAGGTATTTGCGGAGATGGACAAGTTTGCTCCATCGCACGCAGTCTTGCTAACTAGTACGTCAGGCATCAGCATGACAGTTATCCAGTCTGAGTCCGAGCACCCAGAACGCATGGTGGTAGGCCACCCCTTCAACCCGCCATACCTCGTCCCGCTTGTTGAGATTCTTGGTGGCGCAAGGACGGCACCAGCGGCCGTTGAGTGGGCTCGGGAGTTCTACTCACTCAATGAGAAAGACCCGATTGTGCTGGAGCGTGAGGTGCCCGCATTCATTGCTAGCCGGCTCCAGGAGGCGATGTGGCGTGAGGCGTTGCACATGATTGCGGAGGGGGAAGCAACGGTAGAACAGATTGACATCAGTGTGCGTCAAGGCCCGGGATTGCGTTGGGCGATAACCGGCCCCATGATGAATTTCCACTTGGCCGGCGGTCCGGGTGGGATGGCGCATGTACTCGATCACTTTGGGCCGACATTGACCGAGCCGTGGACCAGACTGGTGGCACCAGAGCTCACGGATGAATTGCGCCAGCGGGTGATTGATGGGTGTGACCGCGAGGCGGCTGGAAGGTCGGTGGCGGATTTGGTGGCAGAGCGCGATAGATGCCTCGTCGCAATCATGCGTGCCCGTGATGCGATCCAGATCCCGAATGCGGGCAAGGCGCCGGGTTCAGCATCTGGTGTGCCTGCGTGACAGCGAAACCTGCGGCGCAGAACCTCACGTCGCTGTTTGCACCGAACTCGATAGCGGTGTTCGGCGCGAGTAGCCGGCAGGGGCGGCCCGGTTACCAAGTCCTTGAAGCGTTGCAAAGGATTGATCCGAGTAAGAGTATCTACCCGATTACCCCCCGATACGAAGAGATTCTCGGCCTGAAATGTTTCTCCGATATTGGGGAGGCGCCCGCCGCTGAGCTCGCCATCATTGCGGGTTCAAGTGATCGAATTGAGACTGAGGTTTCTGCTGCCATTGCCTGCGGGGCCAAGAGTCTGTTAGTTTTCGGCGCGCCGTCCTCGAATCCTGATCGGCCAAAGTGGCTGTGCCGAATCGGCGACATGGCCCGCGAAGCTGAGGTAAGCATGCTTGGTCCGGACACGCTCGGATTTGTCAACTACTCGCAAAAATGTGGAGCTACCTGGGCAATTCCCGAACAGATCGAACCTGGTGGCATTGCAATAGTTTCACAGTCGGGCACCGTTTACTGGGAGGCCATCACCAACGATCCGCGCCTAAGATTTTCGTTCTCGGGCCATAGCGGCCTCGAGTCGACGTTAACGATGGCGGATCTGATCAAATACTGCCTGACAATAGATTCAACACGCGTTATCGGGATCTACGTCGAGACCGTGCGCGATGCGGAAGGATTTGAACAATCCTTAGCTGAAGCAGCTGACCGCGAAATCCCCGTAGTTGCACTGTATGCGGGTCGTACGGATAATTCGCGAACCCAAATGATGACCCACGCTGGTCGCCTTACGGGAGGCCGCTCAGACCTGGAAGGCATTTTGAACCGTTATGGCGTAGCCCGGGCCACCTCACCGGATGAGTGGTGGACGACACTCGCGCTCTTGGGGAGCGAGCGCCGCATTGGTACCGGCGGCCTTGCCGCGGTAATGGACTCTGGCGGCGGTCTCGCGATGTATCTGGATTTCGCCGAGGAACTCGGGGTACCGCTGGCGGAATTGAGCCCTGCAACCAAGATTGAGATATCGGTGCTTTTGGGCTATGACGGTGAAATTGGCAGTGCGCTGGATTTTTGGATTGGCGACTCAGATAGACATGCGCGAACCGAAAAGCTAATAGCGACCTTGGCCGCGGATGATGACACGGCTGCGGTGATGGCATTCACGACTTACGCTGAGTCCAAGAGCGCTGGCTTCGCTGAGAGCGTGGCAGATGCGTGCCTGCAGGTGATCACCCAGACAGCAAAGCCAATCGTGGCGGCCACCTACACGAGCAGGCAGTTACAGCCAGACCTAATGCTAAGGATTGCTGATGCAGGGATCCCGATTCTCGATGGGATGAAGACAGCCCTTATTGCCTTCAGGCACGCCTTTCGGTACCGATCATTCCAAACTCTGCGAAATCACTTGTCCAGCAATGCTGTCGCATCGAACATCATCGATACCGCTCAGATTGATTCATGGAAGCGGCGGTTTGGTGGGGCCTCGCAACTTGCTGAAGCTGATGCACTGGCATTCCTGTCGGATTTTGATATCCCCTGTGTGCGAACAATCCGCGCGAACACCGTGGACGGCGCGGTAGATGCAGCCGAAGAGCTTGGGTATCCCGTTGTCCTAAAGACCGATGAGGGCCTCGCACACAAAGCGGCACATGGAGGAGTACATCTTGCACTTCAGGACTCCAATGCGGTTCGTAGTGCCTACTCTAAGGTGGCGGCCGGCCTTGGCCCCAAAGTCATCATCGCCCCGATGGCGTCTGGTCGTGAAATCGCAATAGGCATGGTTTATGGCCAATTTGGACCGACGATGATGATTAGTGCGGGTGGTGTGTTGATCGAACTGCTCAAAGATCGTTGCTACCTACTTGGGCCGGTTTCGCCAGAAGAAGTCAAAAGTGCGGTTGAGGATCTTCAGGTGATGCGCGTTATCTCGGAATCATTAGGGTTGAATGCGGTTGCTGACACGAAATTGTACGAGCTCATCAGCAGGATTTCGCACCTTGCATTTGCTTTTGGCGGGGTGGTGAGCGAACTTGATATCAATCCGGTTCTGGTGAGCGCAGATGGATGTGTCGCAGTAGACGCGCTTATTGGTTTGTCATCTAACTAATGTTTAATCTGAAGGGGAGTTGACTGCAATGGATACGGTGCGAGTTGAAGAACGAGGGCATGTCCTTGAGGTCACTTTGGATAAACCGAAGGCGAATGCCATTGATGGGCCAACCAGCCGGGCGATGAGCAAGATCTTTGTTGAATTTCGAGATAACCCAAAGTATCGAGTTGCGATCTTGACCGGCGCCGGCGAGCGGTTCTTTTGCGCTGGCTGGGACTTGAAGGAGATTTCCGAAAGGGGAGAGCCCGACACTGACTTTGGTGAAGGCGGTTGGGGCGGGCTCCAGGAGCTACCAGGACTCAATAAGCCGGTTATTGCTGCAGTCAACGGCATGGCCCTTGGGGGTGGCTTCGAACTCGCGCTTGCTGCAGATCTAATTGTTGCAGCCGATCACGCGCAGTTTGCGCTCCCCGAAATCAAGGCTGGGATTTTGGCGGATGCGGCAACAGTGAAACTCCGCAGGCGCATGCCGTATCACGTTGCGGTGGATTTGCTAATGACTGGCAGATGGATGGATGCCCAAGAAGCCAAGCAGTGGGGGTTATTACGTGATGTGGTACCGCTAGCAGATTTGATGGCCACGGCGCGCGATCTAGCTGACATGATCGCGGCCGGCCCCCCGTTGCTTTACCCAGCGATTAAGGAAACACTCCGGGAGACCGAGGAAATGATGGTTCAGGAAGCTTTCGATGAGGTCAATAGCGGGCGCTTGAATGCGGTAGCGACGCTGTATGCCAGCGATGACACCCTCGAAGGTGCAAGAGCTTTTGCTGAAAAGCGCGACCCAGTTTGGAAGGGCCGCTGACGTCGCCCATTGTCAGTTGCAAGACTAACGAAGCAGGCGGTCTCGGGCTTCCTCGGCGCTTGCTAATTTGCCGCCGAGGCGTTGCACGATTTCCTTGGCCCGGGTCACGAGGTCAGCATTAGACGCCAGCACGCCGCGGTCTAAGAACAAGTTATCTTCTAGGCCGACTCGAAGGTTGCCGCCCATCAGCATCGCTTGAGCAACCATTGGCATCTCCATCCGGCTGATCGCAAATCCACTCCAATGTGAGCCGGCGGGAAGGTGATCACGCATTGTCTGCATAGCCTCTGGGGTGGCCGGCGCACCATAAGTCAGGCCCAGGCAGATCTGGAATAGTGCGGGAGCATCGATTAAGCCCTCGGTGATCAAGCGCTTGGCGAGTTCAATATGGCCTAGATCGAATACTTCAAGTTCGGGCTTTACCCCCAATTCTTTGATGCGCTTTGCACTGACCCGCAGATAAGACGGCGGCATGATGTACAAAGTGCTGTCGTCATCGAAGTTCATGCTGCCGCAGTCAAGGGAGCAGATGTCCGGAAGTAGTTCTGCGACGTGGATGAGTCGTTCCATCGGCCCTACGAAGTCGCCACCGGGGGCGGGGGTGTCATTGGCACCGTCGGCACCGACAATCATGTCGCCGCCCATGCCGGTGGTTAGGTTGATTACGACGTCAACCTTGCTATCGCGAATTCGCTCGACCACCTCGCGGAAGTAAGCGGGCTTTCGGCTACCTTGACCAGTTTCGGGTTCGCGCACATGGATATGGACGATCGCAGCGCCGGCCTTCGCGGCCTCGATGGCTGCGGTGGCTACTTGTTCCGGGGTAACCGGCAGGTCTGGGTGTTTAGCCAGGGTGTCCCCGGCACCGGTGACGGCGCAGGTGAGGAATGGCTCCCAATTAACAGCACTGACGGTCATCGGCTTTTCCGCTCTGTTGGTGGACTGCACTTATGGCATAGCCTTGTAACTAAATGATTATAGCAAAAGAAACAAGTGACGTCACTATCTGTTATATTTTGGCCCGGAGGGCTGAAATCACGTGGGCGGAGGGGATTTGATGGGGACCCGCCAAAGCCCGGCGCCGGTAGGAGCAGCCAATCTTCCGTCGAGCGTCCGCATCTGGGAGGTCGGCCCCCGCGATGGCCTCCAAAATGAGCAGCAGATCATCGACACCGATCACAAGGTGGCGTTCATCGATCGGTTGAGCGCGGCGGGGCTCCCGGTGATCGAGGCCACGAGTTTCGTGCGGGCCGATCGCATACCGCAATTAGCCGACGGTGCGCAGGTGATGTCGCGCATTGCCCGCAAGCCCGGGGTGCGGTATCCGGTGCTGGTGCCAAATGATCGGGGCTTGGATGCGGCGGTGGCAGTTGATGCTCGCGATATCGCGGTGTTTGCAAGTGCCACGAATACTTTCGCGGAACGAAACTTGGGGCGCACCCTCGCCAACCAAATGGAGATGTTCACTCCCGTCGTGCAACGTGCGGTCGGGCTAGACATCCCGGTTCGCGGTTACATATCAATGTGTTTCGGTGACCCATGGGAAGGCAAGGTCGATCCACGCCAAGTTGTTGACGTCTGCCAGCAGCTTGTTGGTGTTGGGTGCGGTGATATCAGTGTGGGCGACACCATTGGGGTGGCAACGCCGGGCCAGGTTGGTGAGTTGATCGGCTTACTTGTTGATTCGGGTATCGGCCTAGGTAGCATCGGTGTGCATTTCCATGATACGTACGGGCAGGCACTTGCCAATACTTTGGCGGCGTTGCAAGCCGGGGTCAGCACCGTCGATGCCTCAACCGGTGGGCTGGGCGGGTGCCCGTACGCCGAATCGGCGACCGGTAACCTAGCTACCGAAGATCTCGTCTGGATGCTTGACGGCCTCGGCATCCAAACGGGAGTCGACCTCGGCGCCCTCGTCGCAACCTCGACCTGGCTCGCGCGCGAACTGGGCCGGCCGGTGGCCTCGCGGGTTGCCCAAGCCCTGCGCACTTCCACCTGACTTCAACATCGGGCAAGATGGCGGCGTGAGTACCAGAACCGTGCGGCCAGAACTGGTCAAAACCTTGGCCCAGATCGTGGGCGATGCGCACGTATATACAGGTAGTGATCGAGTGGCCCCTTTTGTCACCGATTGGACGCGGCGCTTTGGGGGGCCGTGCCTTGCTGTGGTGCGACCGGGGGACGCAGGCGAAATCGCCGAAATCTTGCGGGCTTGCGCGGCTGCGAGGGTGCCTGTCTTACCCCAGGGCGGCAACACCGGGCTGGTGGGCGGGTCGGTGCCGGCGGCGGGTGGCAACCAACCGCCGGTGATCATTTCGATGCTCCGACTAACGGACCTTGGTGCAGTTGATGAGCTCTCGGGGCAGGTAACTGTCGGGGCCGGCGCCACCTTGGGAGAAGTGCAACGCCACGCGGTGCGAGCCGGTTGGCGATACGGGGTCGATCTCGCCGCCCGCGACTCAGCAACGATCGGTGGGACAGTTGCTACTAATGCAGGTGGTGTCCACGTTATTGCCCACGGCATGACCCGCGCGCAAGTTGTTGGTATCGAGGCGGTACTTGCTGACGGATCGGTCATCACGCATCTGAGTGGGATGTTGAAAGACAACACCGGTTACGACCTCGCCTCTTTGCTTTGCGGATCAGAGGGCACCCTGGGGATCATCACCGCGGTGCGCGTGCGGCTACATCGACCACTTGGCCGTACCACCGTGAGTTTGATCGGTGTCGGTTCGTACGCTGAAGCGCTGGAGCTCATGTCGCGCGCGGGGATAGCGTCTGAGTCGAATGCCCCCGGGTCACGATTACTTGCCGCGGAGGTAATCGATGCACCGAGTATGGATTTAGTTTGCTCGGTAGCCGATCTGCCGTGGCCACTCGAGCAGCGCTGGTCAATCGTAGTACTACTTGAAATAGTTGACGGTGGCGATGGGTCTGGCCTACCACTTGATGAGTCCGCGGATGCGGTAGTTGCATTCAGTGCCTCCGATCAAGAGCGCCTTTGGGCCTATCGTGAACGCCAAGCCGAGGCATATGGCGTCACCGGAGTGGTTCACAAACTTGATGTGTCGGTACCACTATCGAAACTTGCCGCATGTGCGGATGAACTTGTTGCACTTATCAATACCTTGCCCGATGTCGACACCTTTGGCATCTTTGGTCACCTTGCCGACGGCAACATGCATGTTGAGATTGTTGGCCCGGCGGCCGATGATCTGCGCGCTGACCTTGCCGTGCTCGAATGCGTTTCGCGTTACGGCGGGTCAATCTCCGCCGAGCATGGTGTTGGCCGCGCGAAGGCTGCGCATCTTCACCTGTGCCGTTCGGCAGCCGAGATCACCGCGATGCGGGCGATAAAGGGGGCATTAGACCCGCAGGGGCTGATGAACCCCGGTGTGCTGTTTGTCTAGATTCGGAGCAGGGCCCGCAACTGCGCGGCATCATCAACAATGGCCACCGCTCCGGCATCGGCCAACTCCGCGCGCGACCCGTACCCCCAGAGCACCCCGATGGTTGGGATCCCGAACGCTTTGGCACCGAGCACATCATGGCTGCGGTCGCCGACCATATGGATGTCAACGGCAGCTGGGTCGCCAATACCGAGTTCTTCGAGGGTGTGGGCAATGACGTCGGCCTTATGTTGGCGGGCGCCATGCATCTCGGCGCCACCGATAAAGGTGAAATAGCTGTCGAGCCCAAAGTGGGTCAGGATTCGGGTTGCCGATGCGGTGGGCTTCGAAGTCGCGGTAGCGATAGTTGTGCCTTGGGCTTGGAGGTCGGAGAGAATTTCTGGTAGCCCCGGGTAGACGGCGTTTTCATACTCACCAACGTCGTGGTATCGCTCGCGATATTTGGCGATCATCTGCGTGCTCTCCGCTGGAGTTACCCCAAAATGATTGATGAAGGTTTCGACAAGTGGCGGGCCGAGAAAGCTGCGCATGGCATCGTCATCAGGGCCTTCCAAACCCATATCTGCGAGGGCGTAGCGAATGCAGGCGATAATGCCGGGCGCTGAGTCGGTAATGGTGCCGTCAAGATCAAAGAGCACTACGCGCGAGTTAGTCACCGCGGCATCATGTCATGATCGAACATTGGGCCGACGTATGGGAACCTTGGCTCGTGTCAATCATGGTGGTGGCCCATCGCGGCTCGAATAAGGATGAACCGGAGCACAGTCTGGCCGCCTATTTGTTGGCCGTGGAGGAAGGCGTTGACGGGGTTGAGTGTGATGTTCGGCTAACCGCCGATGGCACTTTAGTGTGTGTTCATGACCGCCGGGTGAGCCGCACCAGTAATGGGCGCGGGGTGGTGTCGTCGCTGACACTAGCGGAACTTGAACGCCACGATTTCAGTGGCGGTCCGTCAGTTTGGCGTGACTTTGAAGACCCGTGGCCCGATGAAACAAGAAGTCGCATCTTGACGTTACGCACCATGGTGGCGACGTTACTTGATGCGTCATCGACCATCAGTTTCTCAATCGAGACCAAGCATCCAACGCGTTACGGCGCTTATGTGGAGGAGTCCTTGGTCGAACTCCTTGAGTACTTCGGCTTACTGCGCCCGGCTAAGGATGGATCGTCGCGGGTGCGCCTGATGTCATTTAGCTCGTTGGCGCTGCGGCGAATGCACAAGATGGCACCGGGAACCCCGACGGTGCTCCTGATGGGCAACCTGCACCTTTGGCGTAAGAGTGGTTGGCTGCCCCGTGAGGTTGATGTCGCGGGCATCTCTATTACCGCTCTGCGCAAAAACCCTGGCTATGTGGCACTTTCGCATGCTAAAGGCCATCAGGTACATGTCTGGACAGTGGATCAACCAGCTGATGTCGCGCTTTGTGTTGAGACCGGAGTCGACGCGATCATCAGCAACTCCCCTGCCATGGTTCGGGAGATTTTGGGCACTGCGTAGATTTGCGCCATGGGTAAACAATCGAAAATGGCCAAGCAGGTTAAGCAAGCAGCTGCCCATGTCGTAGCAGGCAAGAATGTC
This sequence comes from Actinomycetota bacterium, assembly GCA_002737125.1. GTDB lineage: Bacteria > Actinomycetota > Actinomycetes > S36-B12 > S36-B12. Next base: position 21,376 of record NSHP01000013.1, read on the forward strand.
GATGCGGTGGATTTGCCAGTTGTTGGGCTGCGAGAGCCGTGCCCATGTGGTTCTGGCCGTCGCTACAAGGCTTGCCACGGCAAATCTTCGAGTTCGGTTAGCACCCTGCGGGCCTTCGAAGGCTTCGCTTCCGAGTGCGACCTAATCGCCATGCGCGAACTCGTGCCGGCGGCTACCGCACCGCTGACTTTGAGTGATGGCTCGGGTCGCGCCGTAACAATTGCCTCGGTGTTGCCGATGGCTTGGCCGGCTCTCGTGCGCGCCGATGGCACCATCATGTTGGGCTTGCAGGTCAACACCGACAACGGTGACGTTAGCCGCGATCTTGGCTCGGCGTTAGCCCGCGCTTTGGAAACCGAACCTGGTAATCCGGTGCCACCAACTCGCGACATGAAAGGTGCCCCCAGGCTGCAGGATCTAGTGGAGGTTTCGGTGCCGCTGGCCATCAGCGTGCACGAAGGTTTTGACTTCTGGATCGATGGCGATGAACTGATCACGGAGGTGAAAGAATCGTTGGAGCGGGCAAATTCATACGCCCACCCAACGACGCGACTTAAATCTGTGGAGGCGGCCTACTGGACGCAGATGGGTCCGAAGGAGCACTTGCGTTGGGTGATGCCCCAGGAAGAAGAACCACTACTTAATGCGCTCTCGCGGTTACATGCGCGTGAGGAGACGGCACTAGGCGCGGACACCCGCCTCGTCGGCATGTTTCGGGCGCAGGGATTGATGGCTCCGGTTTGGGATTTACCGCTGGGATTTGGCGCTGAGGCATGCGAAGTGCCGGCGGCTAAGTTCGCTGAGCGCCTTGCGGCTGCATTGAAAGAGAGCGCTCCGCTTACTGATGCGGAGCGTCGGGCGCGGGCGGGTTTGACGACGCGTCAAGTGACTTTGCGTTAGCCCTTTTATTCTGCTCAAGTATGTCGGTAGCTAAAGTAGGCCACATTACTGGTGTCGGAGTATTGCGCGGTCCGGTCCAAGGCGCTGGGGTGGCATCTAATCTGCGCATAAGGGCGTAAAGCGGATACTCATAAGTGGCTCGAATGGAACGAAACCGTTCCCATGCTTCATCGACTTCAGCTTCAATAGGGAAGTCAGATCTGCGCAGGATGTCAACGGCGTAATCGAACTCCGCTCGAGTAAGAGTTGATGTCATATACTCCGCATTAATGAAACTCTTATAGCCATTCACTGCTAGCGCACTTGTAACATCGGCCGCTGCGGCCCCATGAACCGCGGCTATGTTGGCATCGCGTGCCGGCACTATTAGTTGTTCCGCACTGACATCATTCGGGCTCGCGACTTTGCGCCTCCAGAGACTTCGCAATGGCAAATAATATAGTCTCGGTTTCTTCGCTCCGAAAAATACGTACAGAGTCTGAATGGATTCAGAGCCGTCCAGCAAAGTGCGGAATCCCGGAGTGCGCGGCAAACTGGTGTTGAGTGCAATCATCAAAGCGCTGGCATCCATTACGGTCAATAGTGAAACCAAGAAGTGCCTGGTGCAACTACCAGATCGCACATACATCAACATTGGGTAGGTGGTATGCGTCACGCGAAGTCTTGTAGCCCATGATGCCCAGTCACCTAGATACGTCGGTAAATCCGCAATACGTTTCGTTAGGCAAATGCGGGAAAGAAGTTCAGGGCCCCAGGATGGCTCACCCGCGTCCGTTGTCATGAGGGTAACTCGCACTTCGCGTTCGATGAAGGTTTGGTAGATGGTGGGCAGGTACCCAATCATCAAGGCGATCACTACCGGGCCCGTTGTAGCGGCAAAGAATTCAAGCAATATCGCGTCACTGCTACTCATGTCACTTGCAATGCCTAATGTGAGCAGACTTGATCCGGATTCGAGAATTGAATTCCCCAGTGGCCTCCCGCTGCGTCCGTAGATCAAGAATCCGTAGGCGAAGATGTAGCCAATCAGCCAAGTGATTAGCAGCGCGATGATGATCAAGGGGCCGGCCCAGGCAAGTGCCGCGTCACGCCTCATATAGGTGCGGCCAACTTTGGCGAACAACCGGCTGGTGCCGACAACAGTGCCGATCACCAAATTTGTGACGAGAGAGGGCAAATTGCGCGGCACCACCACGGTGCGTATCAAGCTCAGCGTGGTTATGATGAACAGCAAGACCCCGAAAGCAAACCCCGCCCCGCGCGAGGTTAGCTCGGCTGTGAGGGTCATGACCCATCACCCTACAAGATCTCCGGGGATCTCCGGCTAGGCTTTCGGGCGTGGACTCCAGTGTTCTGAGCGTGATTGCGCTGGCCGGCGTCCTTATTGGTGTGGCGGGTCTAGTAGTGGCCATGGTGGCCCTGATTCGCCTGTCACACCTGCGGCGCTCTTTGGTGCTCTTGGAGGCGATCGATGGCCGCGAAACCTTCGTGGATGTGGTGGCCGGTGCGGTAGAGGATGTTCAGGAGTTGCGCCAAGACGTGGCCGACCTGGACCGGGTGCTTACCAAAACCCGCCTCGAGGTGGCCGAGTCCCTTAGGCATGTTTCGGTCATCCGGTACGACGCGCTAGGTGATCTTGGGGGCCGCTACTCATTCTCGGCAGCGCTCCTCGACGATGCTGGTGATGGCTTAGTGCTTACCTCGATTCATGGGCGGGCCGAGACACGTACTTACTTGAAGGGGATAACCGGCGGCAAGCCAGATATTGAATTGTCCCCAGAGGAGATGAAAGCCGTGGAATTTGCGAAAGGGACAAAGCAATGAGCCGCATTGCTTACCTTGGCCCTCGTGGCTCATTTTCTGAAGCAGCTCTGCGGTCACTTCCCGCTGCCGCATCGGCTGAAATGCTCGCAGAGATTTCAGTTCCTGCGGCACTTAATGCGGCGCGCACCGGCGTCGTAGATGCAGCGTTGGTACCGATCGAAAACTCAGTTGAAGGTTCAGTGCCGCTCACTTTGGACGAACTCTCCAATGGCGTGCCGCTGGTCATCGTTGACGAAGCCGTTGTTGCAGTTCAATTCGCTCTGGTTGCTCCGCGCGGTACCAAATTGGCTGGTGTCCGCCGCATTGCAACGCATCCACATGCCCAAGCTCAGGTGCGCGGGTGGCTCGATGTGAACTTGCCTAAAGCGATCGTGATTCCTGCGCTTTCGACATCTGCTGCTGCCGCAGAACTCGTTGATGGGGGCTGCAATTACGACGCTGCCGTGGCACAAGTCACCACAGCTGAGATTTACGGCCTTGAAGTGTTGGCTGATCAGATCGCGGATAATCCGGATGCGACGACGCGCTTCGTGCTGGTGCAATTGCCGGGGTCGGTGCCCGCATCTACGGGAGCCGATAAGACCACGTTGAGTTTGTTCATCCATCAAGATCAACCAGGTGCTCTGCTTTCTATTCTCACCGAATTCGCCGTACGCGGAATCAACTTGACCCGCATTGAGTCGCGGCCGACCCGAAAGCAACTAGGTGATTACTACTTCAGTGTTGATATTGAAGGCCACGTATCGGATTCGCGGGTAGCAGAGGCTTTGATGGGCCGGCATCGGGTCTGCCTTGATGTACGCTATCTAGGCTCGTATCCGCGCCATGACGGCAATGTGGCGGTCTTGCGCGCGGGAGTTACTGATGCGGAGTATGCGCAAGCACAGGTCTGGCTCACGAAACTGAAAGGAAACTAACCGTGCGTTACTTTGTCACCGGTGCGGCCGGTTTCATTGGCTCACACTTCGTGCGTCAGTTACTTGCGGGTGATTACGGCACCGACGTCACCGCGGTCACGGTCTATGACAAGCTCACCTACGCGGGCAATCTCGAAAACTTGGCCTCGATTGCCGATGACCCCCGCTACACCTTTGTGCAGGGCGACATCTGCGACGGTGAGCTCCTGGATCAGGTGCTCCCGGGCCACGATGTAGTGGTGAACTTTGCGGCCGAGACCCACGTTGATCGCTCGATTCACGGCCCGCAGGATTTCATCATCACCAATGTCGTCGGCACCCAGACAATTTTGGACGCCTGCCTGCGCCACGGCATCGCGCGCACCGTCCATATCGGCACCGACGAGGTGTACGGATCAATTGATGTGGGCTCGTGGACCGAAAGCGAACCACTGCTGCCGAACTCACCATACTCAGCGGCGAAAGCGGCGGCCGAGATGCTGGTCCGCGCTTACTTCGTTACCTACGGACTGAATATCTCCAGCACCAGATGCTCGAATAACTACGGCCCGTATCAATTCCCGGAAAAGGTAGTGCCGCTGTTTGTCACCAACTTGATCGATGGTGGCAAGGTGCCCCTTTATGGCGATGGGATGAATGTGCGCGATTGGCTGCATGTTGATGACCACTGCCGCGGCATCGCGGTTGTCATCGCCAAGGGCCGGGCTGGTGAGTCATACAACATCGGCGGCGGCCTAGAACTAAATAACCGTGAACTAACCGAGCGAGTGCTCGCAGCAATGGGAGCCGACTGGAGTTCGGTGCAGCCGGTCGATGATCGCAAAGGCCATGACCGTCGTTATTCGGTTGATGACTCCAAAGTTCGAGCTCTCGGTTACGCCCCGCAACACCCCTTCGATGAAGGACTCGCCGAAACCGTTGCTTGGTACCGAGCCAATGAGCCATGGTGGCGCCCCCTTAAAGCTAAAGCAGCGTTGTAGTACGCATGCGGGTACTTGTCACCGGCGGCAATGGTCAATTGGGCAGTGTGCTAGTTGACCTTTTATCGGCGCGACCAGCCGATGTGTTTATGGGCGTTGACCTACCGGCCATTGACATAACGTCACCTACCTCAGTTGCACAAGTCCTCGCGCTATTTTCTCCGGATGTCGTCATCAATTGCGCGGCTTGGACGGCGGTCGATGCCGCTGAGGAGCGCGAAGCCGAGGCCCTGAAAGTAAATGGTGACGGCCCACGGGTACTTGCCGAAGCCTGCAAGGCCGCGGCCGCTTGGTTGGTGCAGATATCCACCGACTATGTCTTCGCCGGTGATGCGTGCACCCCCTATACCGAAGATGCAACACCTGATCCCAAAACTGCA
>NSHP01000014.1 GCA_002737125.1 Actinomycetota bacterium
CTAACTTTCTTAGATGCGCACGCAGACGGAGTGTGGCGCGAATGTCGAGTCGGCCACCTGACTGCAAGTGCGTTGGTGATGGATGAGCAGAAGCAGCGGGTCCTGCTCACCTTGCATCCCAAGGTTGGTAGGTGGTTGCAACTTGGGGGCCACATTGAGCCCGGTGATGCATCACTGCGTGCTGCGGCATTGCGTGAGGCAATCGAAGAAAGTGGGATCAACGAAATCCGAATCAGCGCAGAGCCAATTTGTCTTGATCGACATCCGGTGCCATGTGCCGGTGCACAAAGTGAGCATCTGGATGTGCAATACCTTGCCTTGGTGCCAAATACCGCGACCGCGGTAATTAGTGCTGAGTCTGATGATTTGCGCTGGTTCACCTTCGATCACTTGCCTTTGGACTTAGAAACAAGTGTGCGACGGCTAATTGAGCTGAGCCGGAGGTAGGTGGACGACCGCTAGCAGGCAGGTAAACAGTAGGCGTTTCGTAATAAACTTTTTATCCACAACTTGAATGGCTTGTGGTCCTAGGGAATTTCACCTTTGTGAGATCAATCCTTAGGTTCATCCACAAAGTTGTACACCGCGTTTCCACTAGTAATACCAGCCTGTCCACACTTTGTCCCCAGCTAGGTCCACAGGACAACTGGGCAAATAGAGCTAAAGCGTTGACTTGGCTCTGGTTAGGTCCATAAGTTCGTCACGACGAAACCTCCGGGATAACGGGTGCTGGTCCGCAAGGGGAAGGTGGACCTGCACTGTGAGCCCCGGGGGTTTCGCTTTCCCTCCGCAATTTGCCGTAACGTAGTCTTAGGAGGTGTCAAATCTAGCTTGGTGGTTGATCCCGATCGGGGCCACGGTTTTGGCCGTTGTTTGGGCAGCATTACGCAGTCGACCGCGCCAGCCCACCGAGGCGGCAGATGCCATGGAGAACCTCCGCCGACTCAACGATGCCATGGAGCGCCCGCTGCCAACCCAAGACCCGTCGCGGTACCCAGGTCCCGGCCCCAGCCCTGATGCGCAGCAACCAGGTGGTCAAGCCACGTGAGCGATGCCACCCAGGAGCCAACTACTGCGGTTGCGTCAATAAAAGAACCGCGTAGAGGCCGCGCTTTAGCAATCAGTGCAGTGAGTTTGCTGATTCTCATCTTTGTCGCATTGCTACTGCCGGTGCCTTTCGTGAAACTTGCGCCCGGACCGACCTACAACGTTGTTGGCGAGGTCGATGGCACCGAGGTAATCCGAATCACCGGAACGCAGACCTACCCGACCACCGGCAGCCTGGACATGACCACGGTGATGGAGTCAGGTGGCCCACGTGGCGGTTTGACTTTTGTCGACGCGATGGCTTCTTGGTTCAATTCGGCTGATGCAGTGGTACCACGTGAGCTTATTTATCCAGATGACGTTTCAGGTGAAGATGTTCAGACGCGTCAAGCGATGCTGTTCAACACCTCAGAGTCCGATGCAATCGCCGCGGCATTGAATTACTTGAAATTGCCGATTAAGACTGAAGTTGTTGTTACCGCGGTTTACACCCAGACACCAGCAGCTGGCATTTTAGAGCCAAAGGACCAGATCGTGACTGTCGATGGAGCTGAAGTTACTGAGCCTAAGAATGTTAGTGAGGCTGTGCAGTCCAGCCCGGTCGGAACCGCATTCGCATTCGCTATAAATCGCGACGGCGAAGTCAAGAACGTTTCGGTGACTTCGGCCGAAAACCCCGATAAGCCTGGGACGCCATACATTGGCATAGGCGTTGGGATGTACTACGCAGCAGAGTTTGATATAAACTTCACCTTGCAAGATATTGGTGGCCCAAGTGCTGGCACGATGTTCTCGCTCGGCATCATCGACAAACTAACGCCGAGAGATCTTGCTAAAGACCGGCACATCGCAGGCACGGGCACAATGTCACCAGATGGCAATGTTGGTGCGATCGGCGGTATTCGACAAAAACTTGCCGGGGCCCGCGGCGCCGGCGCCGAGCTCTTCTTGATCCCGGCGGTGCACTGCAAAGAGGCTGAGGGTTTCATCCCTGATGGTTTAACTGTGACCCCGATCACTACCTTGACCGATGCCGTGACAGCCGTAGAAGTCTGGACCAGTGGAGGCACTGTTTCTTCGTGCCCGGTCAGTGCCGTAGGTTCAGAGTATGACTTTTAATATGCCTGGGATGAGCGGATCCGCGGGAGCCTCGAGTGAAGGCCCGCGCCGTCGCGGGGGAGTGCTGCTCCCGACTTTGATCGTTTTGGGTGTGCTCGTTGTTGCATTTGTGCTGTTCACCGGTTTCTATACCGATTGGCTGTGGTACCAGTCGGTGCAGAAGACCCAGGTGTTCACGACCTCACTTGAAACACGATCGATTTTATTCTTCGCATTCGGCCTCACGATGACATTAGTGATAACGCTTGTCATGTGGTGGGCGTGGCGAACGCGCCCGATATTTCGCGGCCTGACACCGGATCAAGCCAGCTTGGAGCGATACCGGATCGGGTTAGATCCATATCGCAAACGGGTGACGATAATTGTCGCGGCTGGTCTGGGGTTGATGGCGGGGTTGGCGGCAGCTTCTGAGTGGGGCACGTTCCTGCTTTGGCGCAATGCGACCGAGTTTGGCATTGTCGATCCGCAGTTCGGCTTGGACTTAGCTTTCTACACTTTCACTTTGCCGTTCATTAGGTTCCTGCTGGACTTCGGTTTTGCGGTAACCATATTGTCGCTGGTTGCAGCCGTTGCGGTGCAGTTTCTCTACGGTGGCCTGCGGTTGCAGCCGCGTGGTGACCGTGCCAGTGCCGGAGCGCAGGTGCAACTTTCTACGATCATCGCAATTATTTTACTGCTGAAGGCGGTCGCCTACTGGTTTGACCGCTTCTCACTCGCGACCCAGAGCCAAGCTTTGGTAACCGGCTTCACTGGTCTTAAATACACCGATGTCTATGCGGTGTTGCCATCTCTGAACATTTTGACATTCGTCGCGATTATTGTGGCGGTTCTTTTCATCGTCAATATCTTCCGTCGCTCTTGGGTGCTGCCCACCTTGGGCCTTGGGCTAATGCTCTTAACGACGATTGTAGTTGGCGCTCTCTACCCATTTATCATTCAGCAATTCACCGTACGCCCGAGTGAGCTAGTCAAAGAGCAGCCATACATTGAGCGCAATATCAATGCCACACGAGATGCGTACGGCATAACTGATGTGAGCGTTGCGGATTACGCCGGCACCGTTAATCCGCCCACGCAGGATGAGATTGTCGCGAGCAAGGGCACGCTGGAGAATATTCGCCTTCTCGACCCCGCCGTTGTCTCGCCCACCTATAACCAGTTGCAGCAGATTCGCGGCTATTACTCGTTCAACAATAAACTCGACATAGACCGCTACAACATTTCGGGACAGCAACGTGGTGCGGTAGTTGCGGTGCGGGAGATCAACCTCGCGGGTATCCCGGATGGTCAGCGCAACTGGACCAATGATCGAGCCGTTTACACCCACGGTTACGGATTCGTCTCCGCTTACGACAATACGGCGCTCAGTAATGGGCAGCCTGATTTCTTTGAAAGCGAGATCCCATCCAAGGGTGAACTCCTGGTCGATCAGCCGCGCGTCTACTTTGGCGAACTCTCACCTAGCTACAGCATCGTGGGCGCCCCGGCCGGAGCTGAATCCCGCGAACTTGACTACCCAGATGACGCGAGCCCGACCGGTCAAAAGACAAATACTTATGATGGCACCGGCGGGGTACCGATGGGCTCAATTTTGGGTCGATTGGTATTTGCCACCAAGTTCCAAGACAGCAACATTTTGCTCTCGGATCTGGTCAACTCAGATTCGCGGATCCTTTGGGATCGCGACCCGTTGACGCGGGTTGAGAAGGTGGCCCCTTGGCTGACCTTGGATCAAGACCCGTACCCAGTTGTCGCGGACGGCCGTATTAAATGGATTGTAGATGCATATACGACGTCTAACCAGTACCCCTACTCAAGTCGCGTATCACTTGCCGATGCCACAAGTGATTCATTCGGCTCGCGAACGGTGTCATCTGGATTACTGCCCCAAGACCAGCTGAACTACATGCGCAACTCGGTCAAAGCGGTTGTTGACTCCTACGACGGCACGGTAACCATCTACGCCTGGGAGCCAAATGACCCAGTACTTCGAACTTGGATGAAAGCTTTTCCGGGGGTGGTTAGCCCGGTAGCCGACATGTCGGCTGAGTTGATGGACCATGTGCGGTATCCGCAGGATATCTTTAAGGTGCAGCGGGTCATCCTTAGTCGTTACCACGTGACCGATCCGGCAACTTTCTATAACGGCACCGATGTGTGGATCGTGCCATTTGACCCAACGGTTTCACCGGCTCAGGTTTTCCAGCCGCCTTATTACCTAACTTTGCAAATGCCAGATCAAAGCGGCCCGGCTTTCTCGCTCACGACGACTTTCGCCCCGCAGCGCCGGCAGACGCTAGCTGCATTCATGGCGGCCGATTCGGCGCCAGGGGAGGGTTACGGCAAGATTCGGGTGCTGCAACTGCCGAGCAATACCACTATCCCTGGCCCGCAACAGGTGCAGAACAATTTCGAGTCTGATCCATTGGTGAGTTCGCAGTTGTCTTTGCTGCGCCGCGGTGGATCTGAGGTTGATCTCGGGAACCTACTGTCGTTGCCATTTAACGGCGGCTTGCTTTACGTAGAGCCGGTCTATATTCGCGCCACCACCGACGGCTACCCGCTACTGCGCAAGGTGCTTGTTGGTTACGGATCAAATGTCGCGTTCGAAGACACGTTGAGTGCCGCGCTGTACAAGGTGTTCGACAGTTCACCAATTGCGACAGTAGATCCGGCGCCTGATGACGGTTCTGGTGGAACCGTCACTCCGACGCCAACGCCGGCACCAACTACGCCGTCCTCAGGTGATCCAGCAACTGACCTGGCGTTCGCGATCGCCGATGCCCAGGCAGCTTATGAAGCCGGCCAGCGGGCGCTAGTCACTGGAGACTTCACCGCCTATGACGTTGCTCAGAAGAAACTTGCAGCTGCCTTGCAGCGAGCCGCTGATGCTCAGGCGTTATTAAGTGGTGCGGCGCCAGTAGATGAAGTTGCACCTGCTGATGCTGCAGCGGAGAACCCGGCGGCGTAACTGCGGGGACGGGTATTGAGAATTTCTCAGTGGGCCCAACTAGTTGCGGCGCGCTGACGCAGGAGTTCACGGTGCTGCTTTGTGGTATTTACAAGAAGCTCACCGGTACCCCATTCGACGATCACTCCATATTGCCGAATTAGATCCAGTTGTGAAAGTTCACCAGATCGATAGCGACGGGCGATGACTTCAGCATCCTCTGCCAGCCAGGTGTGACGATTCTGACGGATGTATTCGCGCTTACTCAAGGTGGCATCGGAGTCCACAATCCAATTATGGATCGTTGGGTCGGCGCTATTAATTATTACTCCGTAGTCCAATCCGGCGCGGCTGGTCGTGACATAACCGTCGATAACGTCATCCAGTACGGCCTGTAAATCTCGATTTAGCGGGTCTCCGAATCCGCCTCCTCCTGAACTCGGGCGCGAAAAGGCATCACCGGAAACGAGTTCGACATTTGAGAACACAGCCCCGAGGTATTCGGCCCGCGGGGAATCCGGATTCATCCATAGGCCTTGTGGAGTCGCGGGCAGCCCACCGCTCACTCCCCAAGGAATTGAGCGCGACCGATCGCAACAGTAGGACATGATAGTCAACTCAGCATCGGTTAACTGCCCGCCCTTTTCGACTCCGCAGCCACCTCGAAACTCACCAGGTCCACCAGAGTCGGCGACAATTCGACAATGCGTAGTTACAACGGGATTGAGCCGCTCTTGGCCCTCAATTGGCTGGGAAGCGAATCCGGCGCCAAAAAGTGCCGATGCGGCTGAGGCTCCGTCAAAGCCATTGCGCGCCCCCCACCCGCCAACCATCCAGTCGTACCACATGAAAATTGGTCGCTCCGCCAATCGAACATCTCGGCCACCAATGAGTAGGTACTCGAGGTTGAACGAGCAAGCGATCGCACGTTCGGGCATGATCTGCGACCAAAGTTCAAAGATAGCACTAATGACTTTTTCAAAGGAGCCAGAGACAAACCCGGAGACTGCTGTCGGCCACGCTGCGTTTATAACGGAACCAACCGGTCCTAGCTCAACATTGATGGAGTTGATGAGACCGGCGTTGATCGGGATATCAGGGAAGAAGCGCTTGGTGCCGGCGATAATTCCGGACAAGGTGGCGCCGGCTGCCGAATTCATGAAGGAAGCAACAGCGGGCGATGATTTGGACAGGTCATAACTGAGTTGGTCACCCTTAATGGTTAGAGAGACGGTGATCGGAATCATCCCCTCGCCGTGGGCAGGGTCAGAATCGAGGTAGTCTGAAGTAGTCCAGGTTCCATCTTCAAGTTCAGCAATTCTTGACCGGAAAAGGGCAGCAACATGAGCGATCACCTCACTAAACGCGAGAGTTATGACCCCTTTACCATACCGCCCAACTAATCTAAGTATTTCGCGTTCGCAAACGCGTGTAGCCTCGGCTTGCGAGTTGAGATCACTCAAGTTGTCTTCCGGGGCTCTGGTATTTCCAACTATCAACTTGGCTACGTCACTTAGGAAATCACCGCGTGACCATACGCGCACGGGGCTAATGCGCAGCCCTTCGCCGAAATGTTCACGGGCCCGAACGTCAAATGAGCCGGGAACGCTGCCCCCGACATCGCTCCAGTGGCCGTTGGCCATGGCCCAGGCGATTAGGTCGTCTCCGGCGAAAATTGGACGCAGCACTCGAACATCGTTGAAGTGGGTACCGCCGGCATATGGATCATTGGAGACGAAAACATCTCCAGGGTGGATATCGCTTTGATACTCCTCAATGATGTTTTTGCAAACTAGGTGCTGGGTACCCACTTGAACTGCGATATCTTGCTCACCTTGTGAAACAGTGTCGCCATTCGCGTCAGCCAAGCCACACGAAAAGTCTTGGGCGTAAATTACGAATGAGTGACAGGTCAGTCTGAATTGTTGGGCCATAAGCTCCACGGAGTTCGAGAATGAATTGCGCAGAATTTCGAAGGTCACGGGGTCAAGGGCCCGCGCATTGGCGCTTTTCCGGGTACGAATCTGAGCCATGGTTAGTTGACCTCGCTGATTCGCAGGTTCAGCCACTCGTCAACAAAAGCCTCGTAGCCAGGCGGTATAAGCACCGTCGCATCAAGTTGTTCTATCACTGCTGGACCCGAAACAGTCATTCCGGAAACCAGCGAACTGCGTGAGTAGATGTCAGTCAAGATAAAATGTGCGGTTTCATCGAAGGCGATGTGTCGGTGAGCCTTGCCAACAGGGACGCCCCCGATGACTTCATGATTTCGAAATTGAACTTTTGGTAGGATCCCTATTGCGGTTAGCGAGAGTTGATACACCTCGACAGGAACCGCAGTATTCATGTAAGTGTATTGAGCCTGATAATCCTCCTGAAATCTGGAGATGGCATCCGCGATGCAATCTTGTTCTTTACCAATTGGAATTGTCAGTGAGCGCCACTGCCCCGCATACCTCATACTTATTTCCCGCTCTAAAATCATGTGGTTTGGCGGGATCCCTTCCCTGGATAGTCGATCTCGGGCTTCGCGCTCGAGACTCGAAAACTGAGCCTCAAGCGCACCTGGTTCAATTACGTTTGCAATGCATTGAAACATGGAAGAAAAGTCATGGCGAATATCGACGAGCAGGCAGCCAAGGGCGGAGGTTATGCCCGGGTGCGGCGGAATTATGACGAGGGGGATGTTCAACTCCTTAGCCACGGCAACGGCGTGCATTGGGCCTGCTCCGCCAAAAGCAATTAGTGGTGCACTCGGCGAGAGCGAACGACGGGCATTGCGCAGCAGGCGCACGGCGCTCGCGGTAGCCGCATCCGCGATCTGCACGATGGCGAGTGAAGCGGAAAGTTCGCTTAACCCCAATTTCTCGCTCACATCAGCCGATATTGCTAGCTGGGCGCACTCAAGACTTAGCTCAACTTGCCCCCCGGCGAGAACACGGCCTAACCGGCCTAGATACAAATTTGCATCGGTATTTGTGGCGCGTAATCCACCTCGGTCATACGAAGCGGGTCCAGGCACGGCTCCGGCCGACTGCGGACCACTGCGCAAAGCACCGGCTGCATCTACCCAGGCAATTGTCCCGCCACCGGAGCCGATCGTGGCGAACTCAATCCCGGGAAATGAAATCGGGTGTCCGTATTCCACAGACCATTTTTGAACTACGCGAACTTGGCCATTCAAAATCAATGTGATGTCTGTACTGGTACCACCCATATCGAGGGCTATAGCATCTTGGAAGCCGCACTGGTGGGCAATGTGCTTGGCTGCCATGGCGCCGCCGGCGATACTTGATGCCGCAAGTCGCAAGGGTAATATTTGAGCGAGCCCTGCCGTCATGGATCCGCCGCCTGAGTGCATCAAGAGTAGGTCTCCACGGTATCCTAAGTGGCTGAGTGCGGTGTCGAGGCGACTGATGTAGTTGCTTACCAGAGAGGCGAGAAGCGCATTGGCGACGGTTGTAGAAAAACGCTCATACTCATTGATCTCGGGCAGCACTTCGCCTGAGATGCTGATAGTCATGGTCGGATCCACCGCTATTAGTGCCTCGCGCATCGCCCGCTCATGGGCCGAATTCGCGTACGAATTCATGAAGCAGATGGCAACAGTTTTGATCCCGCGAATTTTCAAAGTTGATGCCAACTGATTCGCCTGCTCGATATCAAGAGGGGTTAGTATGCGTCCCGAATAATCAGTTCGTTCTGAAATCTCGTAACGATCACGTCTTGCAATATATGGCTTTCCGACTTCGCGAAATGAGTCCCACACATCCTCTTGAGTCCCATCGCGCATTTCAATTACGTCTCGAAACCCTTGGGTGGTGATCATCGCTGCCGGTGGGAACTCCCGAGTTATAAGGGCGTTGGTGGTGAGTGTGGTGCTGTGAGTAACTAATCGAACATCGGCAAGATCGAGGTCCAGCTCGGCTATTGCCGCAAGAACTGAAGCCAGGGGATCGGAGCTGGACGATGGCACTTTGGCGGTACGAAGTTCTGAGGTTTCCTCATCGAGTAGGCATACGTCGGTGAAAGTGCCGCCCACGTCGATCGATAATCGAAATGTGGGTCGAGTGAGCTTACTGATTGCCATTGATGCCGACTCCAAGATGAACGATTTTGGCGGTCTCGAGTCTGTCATTGAGCGCTAGGTAGAGTAGCGTTATCGTCTCCGGGTCCGACATTGAACATCCCAGGAGAGCCTCTGCGCGTGAGAGTCGGTAGCGAATTGAGTTTGGGTGTAAATGCATCGATCGAGCAGTCGATTGGATGTCCATCCCGTTGCGCAGAAATTCAAGGACGGTTTCCTCTAGTGATTCATTAGACCGAAGCCCCGCTAACACTTCTGTTGTTTTTTCGGCAAACGTTTCCGCTGGGACCTGCGCTAGCACGAAGTCAATGAAGCCTACTTGGTGGAAGGGGGTTAGTGCGCCGCTTCGAGCACTAGCGAGTAACGACACCTGGGCCTGTCGCAGCGGAATTCGAGATTCAGTAAGATCGTTGAACGGGGAACTAGTTCCGTGGTGAAAGTCGCCGGTTCGAAGTAGAAGTTCACGAGTAAAAGTCTCATTTTTTGGAAATAGAATTAGATATTCTTCATTCTCAGCCCGTAGGAGCACCGAAATACCGCATTTTTCGGCGGTGTCTTGAATTAGGTTCAGGGTCGGATCGATTCCGATGCTGTAGTTACCCACGCTCGACGCTTCCTGTGGATTTTGCCATCTGCGTTGCATGACATGAAATTGATAGACACCATCGCGCTGAAAATGAAGCAGCACAAGGCGGTCGCTCAGGCGTGCAAGCCGAGCCCCTGTCACGCCCTCAGTGATTTCAGACAATAATTCCGCCCGTTGCATTAGGTCGTGGCGCCGAGAGTTTTGTTGGGTGGTCATATGTGCTCGCAAGAGCTGTTGTAAAGCGAAACGGGTTGAGCGAACAATTTCATGAGAGAATTCGGCAGATTCATGCCACGCCAGTGCCAGCCAGTAGGTGCCGGTCGGTACCGCAATTGGAGCCAGCGAGACTTGCCAGCGCCCTACGGCAAAATTAGTCTCAGAGTCACTTTCGTTCTGAATTTGATCTCGTATGAGGTGAACCGGAGCCTCACCTTGGCTTGCCAAGACGTTTATGGCGGAGTCGTAGAGTATTGCGGAGACTCCAAGTCGAGTAGAGAGCCGATTGATCAACTCTCGTTCGACTTCTGGATAGGTAAGAGCGTCAATGAGTTCAGTCTGGATACTTAGGGCGCGGCTTAGGATAGCGATCTCCTGATGTCCAACTGCTTGATGAATAAGGCGCAGGAGCATGGCAGGTGTTTCGTCCGGTGCCATGGTAAAGAGCGGCAGGTTTAGGTGTTGGGCCTCGTCAATCATCGCGGGCGGCACGGTGTCCCACCCGGCACCAAGACGAATCACGAGGCCAGCCGCACCTCGGAAGTCCAGCTGGCGGATGAAATCTCTTGCGATTGGGTCATTGGACTCAATGCCGACAAATCCGCTGCCTTCGGTGACCGCCAGCCACCTAGGTTCGAGCTGGTAAACCGCCAATGGCCGCTCGACGACGCAGGCACCAGTGACCTCTTGAAGTTGGTCATAGCCATGGCCGGGTAGAGGCTTGATGCCCGCCAAGGCGATCAGGTCGCCGAGGGTGAGCAGGACGCCGACGCTGGGATTATTGGGTAACAATTTTGTAACAGTCACAAAGGTAGTCACCTCATTTACTGACCCAGCAGCGCGATTAATGCATTTGCAACCTCATGGTAATGTGGCAAAGCACCTATTTTTGTGAAATCTCCAAAAACATACCGGAAATTACGTACCCGAGTCAATTGCTTCGTGTCCTCATAGGGGCTACCTTTCGGTCACCTAAGAAAGAGAACGGGCGCGGGCATTTAGGCGCTAATTGTAGGAGGTAGTCGGTGGGCTCACTTCGGGTTGCTGTAGACACTGGAGGGACGTTCACGGATGTTTTCGTCCTGGATGACGAAACCGGCGAAAGCCGGGTCGGAAAAGTGCCGTCAACCCCGGATGACCCAGGACGGGCCGTGCTCGAGGCGGCTAAGGCTGTTGGGGTGGACCTTAAGGATGTCGTGCTGTTTAGCCATGGCACCACGGTGGCCACCAATGCCCTAATAACACGGAATTTCCCCCCGGCCGCCATGGTCACCACCAAAGGGTTTAGAGACGTAATCGAGATTCGAGACGGGACCAAGAACGATCTTTGGGATGCGTACAAGGATGTGGCGGGTCCGTACATCAAGCGTCGGGACCGGTATGACGTTACCGAGCGGATTGATTTTGAGGGCAATGAACTCGAAGCTTTGGATGAGAATGAGGCTCGGGTACTGGCGGGCCGGCTGCGCAAGAAAGGCGTGAAGACTGTTGCTGTCTGTTTTGCAAACTCCTATGCAAACGGCGCGCATGAGAAACGGATGAAAGAAATCCTCACCGAAGAACTTCCAGGTGTCCGGATTTCTACATCGAGTGAAGTACTACCAGAAATATTTGAGCATGATCGGTTCAACACCACGGTTGCCAATGCCGTACTGGCGCCGCTAGTCGGGGACTACGTTGCGAAGTTGAGCACCAACTTGGAGCTTGGCGGCTATAAAGGTGACCTCCTGCTCTTGCATTCAGGTGGTGGGTCAATGACACCGAGAATGGTCCAAAAGTATGCGGCCCGGATTGCCGCGTCTGGTATCGCGGCTGGGGCGATCGCTTGCCGTCACTTGGCGACGGCAGCCGGGTTTCCAAATGCGATTGGGCTGGACATGGGTGGCACGAGCACGGATATCACTCTCGTTTACGGCGGTGAAGTTCGAATCACCAAAGAGTGGTCCGTTGAGTACGGCTACCCGATTTGCTTCCCGAGCATCGAGGTAATGACCATTGGGGCCGGCGGTGGATCGCTAGCATGGATCGACCCGGCGGGGTCACTGCGCAATGGCCCGCAGTCCGCTGGAGCCACCCCCGGGCCTGCCTGTTACGGGACTGGTGGTGTGAACCCGACAAACACTGATGCGAATGTGGTGCTCAACCGACTTGGTACCTCACTTGTTGGTGGGGCCATGACACTGTCGCCGGATCTTGCTAGATCGGCGATCGAGCAGGGAGTAGCGCAGCCATTTAACATGAGCGTGGAGGACGCAGCGCTAGCCGTAGTTAAAGTGGCGAATGCGAATATGGCTGATGCCGTACGACTAGTTTCCATCCGCCGCGGTTACGACCCTAGGGAGTTCGTGCTAGTTGCCTTTGGTGGTGCCGGGGCGCTGCACGGTGCAGCGTTAGCTCGTGAGCTCTCAATTCCAACCGTCTTGGTCCCACCTAACCCCGGTGTGACTTCTGCGCTCGGGTGCTTGCTGGTCGATATTCGTCATGACTTGTCGGTCATGTATCAAAAGTCACTCGGTGCTGCCGATCCAGCGGAGATGGAAGGCCTGTATCAAACGATGGAGGCGGAAGCTTCGGCGCATCTGAAACTTGAGGGGGTGGCCCCTGACCAAGTGCTTCTTGAGCGCACCGCGGCAATGCGCTATCTGGGGCAGTGGCGTTCACTCACAGTAGCCGTCGGGGCAGGTAGCGAGGCGCTTGGCGAAGCCGTTGCGCGATTCCATCGCGAACATGCCCGGGAGTTTTCCTACAGCCGTGAGGACGCGCCAATCGAGATCTACCAACTGGGGCTGCGCGCGATCGGTCTAACCCCGAAGCCCAAGTTAGCTAAGCAAGACCCGGTGGCTGCGGAGTTGCCGGTACCCAAGTCTGTTCGTGAAGTGTGGTTCGAGGCGGAAGGCATTGGCAGCGCTGTTCCAATTGCCACCCCGGTTTATGAGAGAGCTGAATTACTGCCTGGCATGGGGGCTCGAGGCCCGGCGGTTATCGATCAACTTGACGCGACAACGGTGGTGCCGCCGCATACCTCGTGGAAGATAGATGCGAACTGGAACATTCTGATCCAAATTGAGGAGGTATCGGCGTGACGACAACAATCGAGCCCAAACAAAAGACTGTGCTGGATCCGGTGACTTTTGAGGTCTTGAAGAACTCCTTCACGACATCGGTCGACCTGATGAGCGAGCAGATTTTGCGCACCTGCCACTCATTCGTCATTTATGCACGTGACTTCTCTTGCGCGTTGGTTGACGCAAAGGGCAACACTGTTATGCAAGGCAGTCAAGATGTCGCTGTGCACGTAGGCACGCTGCATTTTGGAGCCCAAGCAATTTTGAAGAGATTCGAAGGTGATATTCACCCGGGAGATATTTTTGGTGTGAATGATCCGTATTCGGGCGGCACTCATTTCAATGACGTCCGGATTGTGCGCCCGATCTTCTCCGAGGACGAGTTGATTGCCTTCGCAATGTCGATGGGTCACTGGTCCGATGTTGGTGGCACAGTGCCTGGGTCCTTTGACGTTAACGCCAAGGAACATTTTGGTGAAGGTTTTCGCATGGTGCCGGTAAAGCTTTGGGATCGTGGTGTATTCCGTCAGGATGTCGCCGAGTTGATTGTTGCTAACACTCGTGCGGCAGAGGCAAACTTGGGTGACATGCATGCCCAGGCAGAGGCCACCGGGGTATGCGAACGTGATATCCATCGTCTGGTTGATAAATACGGGAAGGACACAATCGTCACTGCATTTGAGGAGGTTCAAGATTACGTAGAGCGGCTAACCCGCAAGCGAATTTCAGAACTTCCCGATGGTGAGTGGGAGACATCCGATTACATTGACTTTGACCCGGCATTTGGTGAAGGCCTCATCCCGGTAAATGTTCGGATGACAATTACCGGTGATCAGATCCACTACGACCTGTCAAAGTCGGCACCGGCAGTCTCAAGTTTCTTGAATTCGGGCTTTGGTGCCTCATTTTCAGGGGTAGTTGCCGGAACAAAGACATTTTTCCCGGACATTCCGCTCAATTCCGGTTTCTATCGCGCGATAACGTGTGATCTCGGTCCGGAAGGCACCGTGGTAAATGCCGGCTGGCCGATAGCGGTAACCGGATTTTGCTCGGGCCCTTACGAAAAAATCATGAGCGCGATTTTCGAACTTTGGTCCGGAATCATGCCTGAGCGGGCCATTGCGTGTTCTTTCAACCTTGAGTACTTGCTTATTGGCGGGCGTGATGCGCGCACCGAAAATAAGCCCTACTTCATGTGGTATGACTGGATGGTCGGTGGTTGGGGCGGTAGAAACGGCAAGGATGGCGCGAACTGCACTTCGCCGCTGTTTGGCGTTGGCTTGGCGGTACAACCATTTGAAGGCCAAGAGCGACTTACCCCGGTTATAACCTCCAAGCATGAGATCGTCACCGACTCGGGCGGGCCGGGTCGGTACCGCGGGGGCTGCGGAGTCGAAAAGGGCGGAATGCTGACGAACTCTGAACGCTCGGTCATGTCGTATTGCTGTGATCGATCACGTAATGTGGCCTGGGGGATAGCCGGTGGGCTGCCATCGACCCCCCATGGAGTCTGGATGAACAAGGGGCTCCCGGCCGAGAAGTACCTCGGAGCGGTTTTCTCGAACGTGCCGATTCAAAATGGCGATACATTTACGCGGCCATCGGCAGGGGGCGGGGGCTACGGGGATCCGCTATTGCGGCCCGCAGCTGAAGTACTTGAGGATGTTATTGATGCATACGTGTCGATCACGCGGGCCGCAATTGATTACGGGGTGGTGGTGACCGAGATTGACGCTGACCTGGATGAGTATGAAGTAGATGAGGAAGCCACCAAATCGATGCGCGCGAGTATCGCCGCCAAGAGGACGTCTTGGCTTTCTGAGGATGCACAGGAGATCGCCGAGCGCTATCGCTCAGGTGAACTCAGTGACCTCGATCTGATTCGCCAGTACGGCGTTATCGTCGACTGGGGTACCGGGGAGTTGTTCCCGAAAACGACAGGGCAATTTCGCGAACTTCTGCGAAAGCGCTCGGTCGAATATTGGAAGGCCCCGGCCTAAGAACAGCAACGGGGTTCGGAGATAGTGCATGGTTCACCCATTTAAAGGAGAAGTTATGAAGAAGAGTGCATTGATTGGTGTTGCAGCGACTGCTGCTGCGACACTTCTGCTTGCCGCATGTAGTTCAAGCGGCACGACCACCGAGAGTTCGGCTGCAGCTTCAGCAGCACCGGCTGCATCAGTAGCCCCAGCCGAGCCAGCTGCATCCGCGGCCGCTGCATCATGCGAACCGCTGAACATTCACCTCGTAGTCGCAAAGACTGGCATCATTTCGCCATTCGATGTCGAGCCGGCACAGGCCTTCGAGATGGCTATCGATGAAATGAACGCTGCAGGAGGGATCTGCGGGCAGCAGGCTACCTACACGTGGACAGACACCAAGTCTGACCCCGCTCTGACCACCCAGATCGCTGAAGAGGCGGTAGCTGCGGGCGCAAACATCATTGTCACGACCTGCGACTTCGACTTTGCGGCCCCGGCGGCAACGGTTGCTCAAGCGAATAACATCCCGGCACTTTCACTTTGCCTGGGTGATCGTAAGGGCACTGACCTCGTAACAATCGGTCCAATGTCGCTGAGCCCATCACCGGGTAATGCATTCAAGGGGTCGGCTGCTGCCGAGTTCGCCTACAACACCAAGGGTTGGAAGACTGCATATGTCTTGCAGGATGACCTGCTGGAGTACACCAAGTCACTAGGGGCCTACTTCAAGGGGCGTTTTGCTGAGCTTGGCGGTACCTTGGTCGGCGAGGATGTTTTCACCGGTAACGAGCAGCTTGACCCGTCGGTAAACGTCACTCGTCTACGCGATGCGGCTGCAAATGCTGATGTCATCATCATCCCGTCGGTTGTCCCGGCGGCCACCACGATGATCAAGGCGATCCGCGACGCGGGTATCGATACCCCAATCATGATGCCAGGTGCGGCTGTTGACGGAACTTTGGTCACCGGCTCCATCCCGGACATCAGCGACTTCTACTCGCTACCGTTCGCCTGCATGCCCGCTTACTGCGAGGGTGATCCGAATCCAAACGTAAAGGTGTTCTCGGATGCCTTCACGGCCAAGTGGGGCGCACCTCCGACCCTGGCCTACCCGGTACTGTCTTATGAACTTGCCAAGGCGCTAGGTGCCGCGGTGGAGCAGGCGCAGGCAACAGATGGGCCAGCGATCATCAATGCCTTCGAAACACTGCCGGCAACCGACTATCTGACAGGCCCAATCAAGTGGTCACCTTTCTGTCATCACACTACCGGCCGTCTGCAGCGAGTGGTTGAATACCAAAATGGTAAGGCTAAGTTCGTCATGTTGATCACACCAGAAAAGATCGCGACGATCGATCCTGGTAACCCATGCGAAACGGCCCAGTAGTCTAACTGAGTAATTGATTAGCACGGAAAGGTGTCAGATGGATTCGGTCAGCCCGCTTGATGTGCTGAGCACCACGAAGGTCTGCGTGTACTTCGAAGGCGTTAAAGCCGTCGATGAAGTAGATCTCGAGGTACCTCGTGGGCGCATCACCGGGTTGATCGGGCCAAATGGTGCCGGCAAATCAACATTGTTCAACGCGGTCAGCGGCTTCGTGCCGCTGACCGCGGGGACAGTGCACTGTGGAGCGCAGGATATTTCCGGGTGGTCACCTACCAGAATCGCGCAGCTCGGTCTCGTCCGCACTTTTCAGGAAACTCGAATCTTCAAGCGTTTGACCATCCTTGAAAATGTTGAGCTGGGCTCAATGGGTTCCGGATTGTCGGGGGTTAAGGCTCGAAAAGCGGCTGGTGATGCGTTAGAACTCCTCGGGGTGAGCCACCTAAGTGATGAGCTGGCTGCCAATGTGGCACTCGGCGATGAGCGTCGAGCGGGTATCGCCAGAGCGGTCGCCACCGAACCGGATTTCCTACTCCTTGATGAACCTGCGGCCGGGCTTGATGATGACGAAACCGCGGCATTGTCTGGCACCATCGTGGCCATCAGGGATGCCCTTGGCTGCGGTGTGTTACTTGTCGAGCATGACATGTCGGTGATTTTCGCAATTTGTGAAGAAATCCACGTGATGGATTCGGGAAGAACCATCGCGGTTGGCTCCCCGGAGCAAATCCGTACGAACCCGTCGGTCATCGAGGCGTACTTTGGACGGGAACACTCATGAGTTTGCTGGAGCTGAGTGGTGTGCGGATCTGCTACGGCAACGCGGTTGCGGTTAAAGCTCTAGATCTGCATGTTGATGAGGGTGAGTTTGTAGCGCTGATTGGGCATAATGGAGTAGGTAAGTCTTCCACGGTGAAAGCCATTGCCGGGGTTGTCAAGCCCACCTCCGGTTCTATCAAATTTGAGGGCAATGACATCTTGGGCCAACAGCCTGGGGCGATTTTGAGACGTGGAATAGCGGTGGTTCCCGAGGGGCGCCGTATTTTCACTCGGCTCACCGTGGGGGAGAACTTAACCGTCGGGGGAACCGTTCGAAGTGATCGCGTTGAAGTAAAGAAATCAAGTGCGGAGATGATGGCGAGATTTCCTGTTCTGGGTAAGTACGCGGATCGAATGGCCGGCCTACTCTCTGGAGGTGAGCAGCAGCAGCTGGCGATCGCGCGGGCGCTGATGAGCAAGCCAAGACTCCTCCTACTTGATGAGCCATCCCTTGGCCTGGCGCCGCAAATCGTGGAGCAGGTATTCGATCTCCTCGAAGAATTACGCAAGCAGGGCTCAAGCATTCTTCTCGTAGAGCAAAATGCGGCGCAGGCAATTCGGGCAGCGGATCGTTATTACCTCATGCGCACGGGTGGTGTCATCGAGTCGGAAGCTGCTGGCGGCGATCAGGCTAAAGCTGATCAGGTGGAATCTGCATACTTGCATTTTGGGAAGGCCTGAGATGAACCCGCAGTACATAGTCGATGCAATCGGGACAGGGGCCCTGTACTCATTAATGACATTGGGATTGGCCCTTGTCTTCAGTGTCATGGGTCTGATGAACTTCGCCTATGGCCAGTTGGTGATGATCGGCGGCTTCTCTATTATTTTACTGCGCTCACAGCCTTGGTGGCTCTTGATACTCGGGACAATTCTGGTAGTCGTATTTTTTTCGCTATTGATGGAGCGACTGGCATTTAGACCGGTGCGAAATGCCACGGCAATGACCATGCTGGTAACTTCATTTGCGCTTGCGCAATTTCTGCAGCAACTGGCGCGTGTGGCCTTCGGTGCTAATCCAAAGCCGCTGGAGCAGTTTTCTGAGTTGTCGGTGCAGTACGAGTTCGCCGGGTTGATTGTTTCGCGGCAAATTATTTTGACCTTGGTGACCACCATCTTAGTCTTGATTGGTTTGGCTCTATTGCTCCGCAAGACCAATATTGGAATTCAACTGCGGGCGTCGACCGAGGATGTCGGTATGGCGGCGCTGGTTGGAATTAAATCAAACCGGGTCATCGCGGCAGCATTTGTAATTTCGGGAACTATAGCCGCAATCGTTGCCATCTTGTTCTTCGCGACTCGTACCAACGTCAGTTGGTCCAGCGGGGATTCGATCGTGCTAATCGCTTTTGTTGGTGCGGTGATTGGGGGCCTCGGGAGCATGGTTGGTGCGGCCCTTGGCGGCTTCCTAATGGGTTTTGTCTACACGATGCTAAATGCGCTCTTGCCTATGGAGCTTCGAGTTTTCGCCGATGCGTTCCTATACACCCTGGTAATTATGGTTCTACTAATTAGACCGGGCGGCCTGATTGCGGCTAAGGGGGTGCGGGTCTAGTGAAAAGTTCCGTTTCCACTTGGTCTCGCTGGGCTTGGCTTGCAGGTTTACTAGCAGTGCCAATCATTATCGTGACCTTTCTCATTTCGCTGACCAATGACGTGTCTTTGATCCAGCGCTGCACTACTGCGCTAATTCTCATGGTGATGGTTATTGGGCTTCACGTGTTTTCGGGTAACTCAGGAGTCGTGTCATTCGGTTCAGTCGCTTTCGCGATGATTGCGGCCTTCACCTCGGCGCTTATCACAATCCCGGCGGAGAAGAAGCCCAGCCTGTTCCCCGATATGCCCAATTTTCTGAATTGGCTTTGGAGTTTTACGGTACCGGTGCCCTTAGGTATCTTGATTTCGGTTGCGTTCACCGCTGTCATAGCGCTCCTGGTTGGTATTCCGCTGGTCCGACTGAGCGGTTTGGCCGCGGGTATCGGAACTTTGGCCTTCTTGGTCGTGGTACAGGTCATCGTGACAAAGTGGAAAGCGGTCACCCGTGGTGAAAGCACAATGGTCGGGGTGCCTAAAGAGACGACCTTGTGGTGGGCTCTTGGGGCGGTTGTGCTGGTTATTGCAATCGCCGCCCTTTACCAAGTAACCAGACGCGGGAGACGGCTTATCGCCACCCGTGAGGATGATAAAGCTGCGATGTCGATAGGGATTTCTATCCCGATTGAGCGACTTTGGGGCTGGGTGGCCAGTTGCAGTATTGCCGGTCTCGGCGGTGCCCTTTATGGGCATTACATCGCTACGTTCTCGGCCCAAACATTTAGTATCGCCTTGACATTCTTCATCATTGCGATGCTCGTTATTGGCGGGCTCGGAAGTCTAACCGGCGCCGTGGTCGGTGTGATCGTGGTTCAGGTACTTGCCGAACTGCTTCGCACTGTAGAAACACAGGGGATTGGGCCAGTTCCACAAATTGATGCACCCGGTCTGACGGAAATGGTTTTAGCTTTAATTTTGCTACTGGTGCTGATTGCGCGGCCGGCTGGAATAACCGGAGGCCGAGAAATCACCAGTTGGGTTCGCCGCCGCAAGGGTAACGTTGCCCAGGGCGCCACATGAATAGTGCGATTCCGAGTGGTGCACCGACCGCTACAACTAAGCATTGCCGGCCTCACCTAGTGGCAAAGGCTGCTGGCTACACCCTGGTGCCAGCAACGCCAGCGGATCTCACTCGGTGGCGCCATCTCTATCGGCAGTTCGCGGAGCACTACGGGGTGCCGGTTCGCGAAGAGCATCAGGATTTGATTTGGTCATGGCTGATGGATTCTGAGCACCCGCTTAATTGCTTGCTAGCAAAAGATGCTGACGGTGTGGCACAGGGGTTGGCGCATTACCGGCCGTTCATCAGGCCTCTTGCGGGGAGTGTCGGCTGCTTCTTGGACGATCTTTTAGTCGATCATGATGCACGCGGGTCGGCCGTCGCCGATGCGCTGCTATATGGCTTGAAGCAGATTGCTGCCGACAATGGTTGGACGGTTGTTCGCTGGATAACCGCTGATGACAATCACCGAGCGCGTTCGGTTTACGACCATTACGCGAGTCGAACCATGTGGGTGACCTATGACATGGTCCCAGGTGAGCTCCCTGCCGACCTGAAAGGGATTCTAAAGTGAGCATAAGTGTTAATTCAGATATGGGCGAGTCCCTTGGTATTCACTCATTCGGAAATGATGAAGGGCTGCTCGGTTTAATCGATACTGCCAATGTCGCTTGCGGTTTTCATTCTGGTGACCCGACCGGTATGCACGAGACCGTGCTGAAGGCCGCCGCGGCGGGCGTGACCATTGGGGCGCACCCGGGGTTGCCTGATATCTGGGGTTTTGGCAGGCGTGAAATGAAAATGGAGCCCGAGGAAGTCCGCGACATAGTGCTTTATCAGGTCGGTGCACTGTCGGCATTTCTAAGGGCGACCGGGGTTGAACTTGACCACATCAAGCCGCATGGATCGCTATACGGCATGGTGGCCCGCGATGAGCGTTTGATGGATGCGGTCTGCGATGTTGCAGAGCTTTATGGGGTACCCGTCTACGGGATGTCAAATACGGCACATGAAAATGTGGCAAAACGACGCGGTATTCCCTTCGTCGGTGAGCTTTATGTTGATCTCAGTTATCGAGCGGATGGGTCATTGATAATTGTGCGCCGTCCGAGTGCGACTCCACCTGATACGGCTGCCGACCGGGCGCGCAGAGGCCTTGTGGACGGGGTACTAATTGCTGATACTGGTGAGAGTGTGCCCATTCGATTCGAAAGTATCTGCGTGCACTCTGACACTCCAAATGCTGTAGACGTTGCAAGGGCGGTCCGTGAAGTTGTCTCAAGTTTTGAATCCGTTTAAGAGTCCGAGAGGAAGGGATTAACGTGGGTGCGCATGAGATTCAGGCCCCGCTTCCGGGAGTGTTTTACCGGCGGCCCAGCCCAGATCAGGATGAGTACGTTGCCATCGGAGATGTGGTAACTCCCGATACGACCATCGGACTCGTAGAAATTATGAAGCAGTATGCCGAGATCAAGGCGGGTGCGGCGGGCAAAATCATTTCATTTGAGGTACAGGCAGAGGACATTATTGGACCTGGTGATGTCATAGCGGTGCTGGAGACTGATTCCTAGATGAAGAAGTTGCTTGTCGCCAATCGTGGTGAGATAGCAGTGCGCATTATGCGAGCCGCGAGAGAACTTGGTATTGAGACAGTAGCTGTGTGCAGTGAAGCTGATGTTGATGCACTACACACTCGGACGGCCGATCATTTTGAAATAATTGGTCCTGCACCTGCCAATAAGAGCTACTTGGTCATTGATAATGTCATCGATGCGGCGATTCGCTCCGGAGCCGATGCGGTTCACCCTGGTTATGGTTTTTTATCCGAGCGGGCCGAGTTCGCGGAGCGGCTAGCGGCCAATAACCTAATATTTGTCGGCCCGAGCCCGGCTGCCATCACTCAGATGGGTGATAAGGCTCAGGCAATCAAGGCTGCCATCGCCGCTGGAGTGCCAACTATCCCAGGGTCCAACGGACCGGTAGTTGGTATTGAGGACGCGGTGATCGTGGCCGCTCGTACTGGATACCCGGTGGCAGTGAAGGCCTCGGCCGGCGGTGGCGGCCGAGGTATCCGCATCGCAGGAGACGAGAACGAATTACGAAGTGTGCTGCCAGTGGCCCAGGCGGAGGCACTATCAGCATTTGGCAGTGGCGAAGTGTACATAGAGCGAATGATTCAAGGTGCCAAACACATAGAAGTGCAGGTATTCGGTGACGGCGAAAACTTCGTTCACTTAGGCGAACGTGACTGCTCAGTCCAGCGCCGCCGTCAAAAGCTGATTGAGGAGACTCCAGCTCATGGCCTACCTCCGCAGGTGCGAGAGGCGCTGTGTGCTGCCGCGGTCGCGCTGGCAGCGGCCGTAGGATACCAAGGAGCTGGCACGGTGGAGTTTCTCTATGAACAATCAACCGGTGAATTCTTCTTCATCGAGATGAACACTCGTATCCAGGTAGAGCATCCGATCACAGAGGAGGTCACCGGAATCGACTTAGTAGCTGAGCAGCTGCGGGTTGCCTCAGGGCAGCCCCTGTCTTTCTCGCAAAATGATGTTCAGCCACGTGGGCATGCGATCGAAATCCGATTGAATGCTGAGAATGCAGCGATGAATTTTTTGCCGTCACCCGGCACGGTTACATCATTTACGATGCCTGCAGGTCCATTTGTGAGAATTGATAGTGGTTTTGCCGCCGGTAGCGTCGTGAGCCCCTATTACGATTCTTTGCTTGCCAAGATCATCGTGTGGGGCCGAACCCGCGAGGAAGCACTCAACAGAGCGCGCCGTGCGATCGCGGAAATAGACATACAGGGAGTTAGCACTACTGCGGAGTTTCTGGATGAAATCCTCCAGACTCCGGAATTTGTGTCGGGAAATTATGACACCACTTTTCTTGAGACTCGAAATACCTAGCCAAGGCATGAGTAGAGTTTGAGATGAAATCAGTGACGATCGAGAGGGATATGCAATGAGTAGTAATACCAGTCGCTACTCATGGGGGGCGGACGAGCACTTGGTTGTTCAACTGGCTGAGTCCATGAGCTTGGATGCGAATTTTCGTGCAATGGCGATGTCGAGCGAACTAGGGGAGCGGCAGGTTCCTGGGATCATCGACATTTGTCCGTCCAATGCATCGCTGCTTGTGCGCTTTGACCCCGACCAACTCGCGCCGGCTGATTTGGAGACTATGGTTCGCGAGGTGGAAGCTCGGGTTGCGGTCAGCTCATCGCCGAAAATAAGTACGCGAATCTTTGAGGTGCCTGTGTGGTACGGCGATCCGTTCACAGTCGAAACGGGTGCGCGCTTTCGCGATCGTCATCAGCGGCCAGAAGGAGATGACCTTGAATTCGCAGCAATAGAAAATGGGCTGGATGGTCCAGCGGCGTTCATTAAGGCACATGCGGACTCGCCTTGGATAACTTCGATGGTGGGTTTCGTCGCGGGGCTGCCTTTCCTATTTCAAATGGTGCCGCAGGAGCGTCAACTTGAAGTGCCGAAGTATGTGCGTCCGAGAACCGATACGCCGAAGCAGACTATTGGGCACGGCGGGTGTTTCACGGCGATCTACAGTGTTCGCGGAGCTGGCGGTTATCAGATGTTCGGGATCACTCCCGTTCCTATCTTTGATCCGGAACAAAAACTTCGGGATTTTAAAGATTTCATGATTTTCTTTCGCCCCGGAGACATCGTCAAATTCAGATCAATCGACGAGGTCGAGTACTACGCAATCCTGTCCGAAGTTGAAGCAGGTACCTACCGATATCGACAGGCACCGGTGGAATTCGTACTGAATGAATTCCATGAAGATCCTGATAAGTACAACGCCACACTGCTGGAGGCGCTTTATGGGAATTGAAATAATCGAGCCTGGGCTTGCGACTTCGATCCAAGACCAAGGTCGGCCAGGGTATTACAGTGTTGGGATCCCGCCCTCTGGAGCGCTGGACCTTTATTCGGCGGCGCTTGCCAACGTACTTGTGGGTAATTTGCCTGCGATGGCGGTTATTGAAGCGACATACATGGGTCCCAAGCTGAGATTCACGACCCCAACGGTCATTGCGGTAACAGGGGCGCAAATCCCGGTACAGATCAACGGCCAAGAGATACCGCAATGGGAGTCAGTTTCGGTTAACGCTGATGACGTTCTAACTTTCGGTATCTTGCAGGCTGGAGCTCGATTCTACGTTGCAGTGGCAGGCGGAATCACCGTCCCGGAGATCTTAGGTAGTAGGTCGACTTACGCCCTTGGTGCCTTCGGAGGATTCGAGGGGCGATCGCTGAAATCTGGTGACCTGCTCCCTGTTGGGATGGAGTCGGGTCCGGTTGGTCGCATCATAACGAGCGAGTGGCGGCCTGAATTCCCACGTGAAATAGATGTTCGAGTTGTACTCGGGCTCTATGACTATCGGCTCACAGATGTGGGCCTGAGTGCACTTTTGGATAAACCATGGAAGCTGTCTCCGGTGGCCGATCGCATTGGGTTCCGATACTCGGGGCAAAAACTCGAGTGGCGCGATCGTGTGCAGCCATTCGGTGCTGGCTCGGACCCGTCTAATATTGTTGATGCCGGTTACCCGGTGGGCTCAATCCAAGTGCCCGGTGGCGTTGAGCCCATCATCTTGCATCGAGATGCTGTCTCCGGGGGAGGCTACGCAATGGTTGCCACTGTCATTAGTGCAGACATGAGTCTGGTTGGTCAGTGTGCACCAGGCACGATGACCAACTTCAAGCCAGTGACCTTGGATGAGGCGCTGGCCGCGCGCGGTATTGGTCAACAACGCTTGCGAACTGTTCAAGCCAAGTGGAGCTAGGTGCGTGAAACCTTCGCAGAGACTAGCTGCACTTGGAGTTGTTTTGCCAACAGTGGCGCCGCCGGTTGGGTCATACGTGCAAGCCAAAGTGCACGATGGCCTCATTTTCGTCACCGGGCAATTGGCGTTTGTCGACGGAGTCATACCTAACCCGGGGCTGCTGGGCGTGGCATTAGATGCTGGTGAAGGATCTGCCGCGGCACGAGATTGCGCCCTGAACTCGATAGCGGCTGCGGCTGCGAAAGTGGGTGGTGTCGACCAGGTTGCCGGTGTATTGCAGATAACCGGATATCTGGCCTGTGCTGAAGGATTTACCGGGCATAGCCTCGTACTCAATGGTGCAAGTGATCTCTTCGTGGAGGTATTCGGCGAAGGCGGCCGGCATACTCGCACCAACATAGGCGTGGCTTCGTTGCCGCTGTGCAGCCCTGTTGAACTGCAAGTGACCTTTGAAATGATCCAGGGGGAAGAATGACTGCTGCAGCGCCTCAAGTAATGGTTGATGACGGGAGAATTCGCGTAACCAGGTGGCACTTTGAGCCGGGAGCCTCAACTGGAATGCATACCCACGAGTTCGACTATGTCGTGGTGCCGATTACCGGTGGTAATTTCATCATAACTCAACCTGATGATTCTAAGGTGTCCATGTTGCAGCTTCCGGGAGAGTCCTACTCTAGATCAGTTGGTGTAACCCACGACGTTACTAACGCTGGGCACCAGATCGCGGTCTTCGTTGAGATCGAACTGCTGACCGAATAGCGGGCTCGAGTGATGGCCGGGCCCGTGAATGCGCCATGCTTATTAGGTGACCGACGACCTAATAGTTAGTAAGTCTGTGGTGATCCCGCAGGCGGAACTGACGTGGAAGTTTTCCAGGTCATCTGGGCCAGGTGGCCAAAGCGTCAACACCACCGACTCGAGAGTCCAATTGGTATTTGATCTTTTGAATTCGCGCGCCTTAAGTGAACACCTTCGGACCCGGGCCTTGGCCCGACTTGAATCCAAGTTGGTCGATGGGTGCTTGGTGATCACCGCATCCGAGCAGAGATCGCAATTGCAAAACCGCAGGGCTGCCGAGCAACGGCT
>NSHP01000015.1 GCA_002737125.1 Actinomycetota bacterium
GCCGGGCTGAACCGGGTGGCACTTGACCACCTAATTCCAGTCGGCTTTGGCTTGCTCACCTGTGATACCGAGGCCCAGGCGATTGATCGTGCGGGGCTACCTGGATCCAGCGAGGATAAAGGCGCTGAGGCCACCGGGGCGGCCATTGCTACCGCAATTACCCTGCGCGATCTCACCGTTTAGCCAGCGCCATAGGCTAGGCACGTGAAAACCTTCGATGACCTCTACGCTGAGTTGGCGCACAAAATCGCCCATCAGGACGTGAACTCAGGCACGGTTAAGTTGCTGGACCAAGGGGTGCACGCCATCGGCAAGAAGGTCGTCGAGGAAGCCGCCGAGGCTTGGATGGCGGCCGAGTACGAAGGCCAAGAGCGCACCGCTGAAGAGATAGCGCAGTTGCTCTACCACGTCCAGGTGTTAATGCTGGCCAGCAAAGTCAGCCTCGACGATGTTTATCGGCGACTGTGATGACGATGCTGAAAATCGCTGTTCCAAATAAAGGGCAACTTGCCGATCCAGCACGAGCGATGCTTACTGAGGCTGGCTACCTGCGTAATGGTGGGTTGCGAGATCTTTTCATCAGTGATCCTGATAACGATGTTGAATTCTATTTCTTGCGGCCGAAGGATATTGCTATCTACGTCGGCGAGGGCACTTTAGATTTGGGTATCACCGGCCGTGACATGCTGCTGGATTCTGGTTCGGATGCCGAGGAGATGCTGGCTTTGGGATTTGCTCCCTCGAGTTTTCGTTTTGCAGCGCCGTTAGGCAGCGCAAAGTCGCCCGCAGACTTAGCGGGGCTCCGTATCGCGACTTCGTACCCGGGATTACTTGATTCGTGGCTCACCGAGCACGGTATTTCGGTACGAGTGGTCCGCCTTGATGGTGCAGTCGAGAATGCGGTGGCCCTAGGTGTTGCTGATGCTATTGCCGATGTCGTTGCCACCGGAGCCACTATCAAGCGCGCTGGTCTTGAGCTAATAGGTGAACCGTTACTCGTCTCCGAAGCATTATTAATCCAGCGCCGCGATGCGCAAGTGAATCCGGCTGTTGAAACATTCATTCGACGACTAAATGGAGTCATGGTCGCGCGCTCATTCGTACTGGTTGACTACGATATTCGACTTGAGTCACTCGAAAATGCATGTGCTATCACACCCGGCATAGAGTCACCGACGATTTCATCACTGCATGACCCAAATTGGCGTGCCGTGCGCGCGATGGTGCCAAGTGCTGATGTGCACCGGATAATGGATGAGCTGTATGACCTAGGAGCTCGCGGAATCTTGGTCACCGATATCCACGCTTGCCGCCTTTAGTCCCCGGCGGCTAATTCAACGAGGGCAATGCCGGTCACGACGTAGCGCTGCGGCCCGGCGACATCAATAACAAGTGCCTTGGCGCCATCGGCGATCGCTGATTGCGCTGCTTCAGCGCCGAGCACCGGCACCGGACGCGCGGAAGGATCCCAAAAGGCGAGTGAGTCAAGGCCGGTGAACGCCAGCAAGCCTTTTTGGCCAGCATCGTTGATCATCGAAACCGCTGCCAGGTGGCTGCTCTTATCGGAGCCGTCGGCACTAGTCTCGCCTGCAACTGCTACCACCGCCACCAAGAGTCGACTGGTTTTCAAGCGCGCGATCAACGAAGCGGTAGGGGAGCTCAGCTCAGCTCGCAACTCTAAATCCGGTGAGCCGTCATCATCGGCAAACGCCGGTCGCGCCAACTTCTTGCCCCCCGATGTCATGGCGTGAGGGTACGGGTGAAGTATTCAGCAAGTGATCTCACCCCAAGGACCGACCGCCCGGGTGCCCTTGGCCTTCGCTCCGATGCTCGGCCTCGTTTTGGTGGCGGCCAACCTGCGGGCGGCAATTTCAAGTGTTCCCGAAGTAATTGTTGATATTCGAGCAGAACTGGGCTGGAATGACGTAGCACTTGGGGCACTCACCACTATCCCGGTGCTTTGCATGGGGATTTTTGCGCTCGCGGTGCCGGCGGTTTCGAACCGGTTCGGCCGCGGCCGAACGGTGGCCATCGCCCTTGCCATTTTGGTTTTCGCGTTGCTGATGCGCCTCTTTGGTGCGGTGCCTGGGGTTTTGTATGTCTCCGCCTTTCTCGCCGGGGTGGGGATCGCCTTAGCCGCCGGTTTGGTACCCGGCATCGTTCGGGAGCAAGTACCCGGTGCGGTAGGCCGGGCAACCGGTATCTGGAGTGCGGTACTAATGCTGGGGGCCGGGATCGGCGGGGCGCTCACGGTACCAATCGCCATCTGGACACATTCTTGGACTATCGCCTTGGCTTTTTGGGCTATTCCAGCACTGGTTGCCCTGATCGGGTGGATCGTTATAGAGCGGCCCACCGGGGGTCATGAGCGGGCGCCGAGCTCGAAGGTGCGCCTGGGAGCCCTGCCTTGGCGCAACAAAACCGCTTGGGCTTTGACCATGTTCTTGGCCCTAAATTCAGTCATCTTCTACAGCACCGTGGCCTGGCTGGCTGCCTCATATGACGAGCGGGGCTGGGATCAGGCCGCCGGTGGTGGCCTATTTGGCCTATTCACAGTGGCGATGGTGGTCGCCGCGTTCGTCTTACCCCCATTGGCTGACCGAACTAGATTTCGCCGCTCCATGTACTCCTTCGTGGTGTTGATCAGCACGGCGGCCCTGCTGCTAATTGGGCTAGCTCCCGGCTTCCTTCCCGCTGGGGTGCTCATTGTTGGCGGGATCGGCCTAGGCGGCACTTTTGCCCTTGGATTAGTGCTGCTCAGCGAGTATTGCGTGGATGCGGCCGGGGCCGCCCGGCTCACCGCCATGGCTTTTTTCGTCAGTTATGCACTGGCCGCCCTCGGGCCACTGCTAACCGGGGTGATTTTGCAGGTCTGGGATTCTTGGCCATTGGTCTTTGAATTCTTAGCCGCGGTGGCCCTGTGTCAACTCCTAACCGTGCTCCCGTTGAAGCGCGGTTTATTGATTCACTGACGGGCTGGTACGCTTCTGGGGAATGGCCTGGCCTAGGCCAGATCATGCAAGCGGAGCCTCGGCTCCCACCCGTGCACCGCTGGATGAACTGGATCAACTGGTTCAACTGGTTAAAAAGGTGCCACGGGTCATGTGCTCAGCAGAGCGCCTTAACTTGGCGCATTGTTGTGTCGTGCCGAGACCTCCGTGCGCCGCGCCGGAGGTCATTGTGGTTTCCGGGGTAGATCAGCCCACTACAGCTTGGAGGCACCATCAGCGTCGAGCCCCGGATCAATGACCGAATCCGCGTGCCTGAAGTTCGACTTGTCGGACCAAATGGTGAGCAGGTAGGCATCGTTCGCATCGAGGATGCGTTGCGATTGGCAGTTGAAGCAGATCTCGACCTAGTCGAGGTGGCCCCGATGTCGAAGCCGCCGGTTTGCAAACTTATGGACTTCGGAAAATTCAAATACGAAGCAGCCATGAAGGAGCGCGAGTCTAGGCGCAATCAGATTCACACCGTTATCAAGGAAATGAAGCTCCGACCGAAGATCGATCCGCACGATTACGAGACCAAGAAGGGTCACATCGAGCGGTTCCTCAAGGCGGGTGACAAAGTCAAGATCACGATCATGTTCCGTGGTCGTGAGCAAAGTCGCCCAGAACTTGGACTTCGGCTACTAGCCAAACTCGCCGATGATATTGGTGAAATCGGTTTTGTTGAAGCAACACCAAAGCAAGACGGCCGCAACATGATCATGGTGCTTGCACCGCTAAGACGTAAGCCAGACTCAGTTCGTCGCGAGCCGCGAGCAGAGTTTACTCTCGAAGGAGTGGCTGAAGCCGAAGCTGTGACCGAATCTGTGACCGACGTGGTAGAAGAGTTCGATGCAGCAGCGGCCAAGTAACGCCGAATAGCAAGCAGGACCAAGGTACTTCCCTAGACAAGCGAGGACGATATGCCGAAGCAAAAGACACACAGTGGTGCGAAGAAGCGGTTCAAGATCACCGGCTCCGGGAAAATCACCCATGAGCAAGCCAATCGCCGTCACCTGATGGAAAGCAAGTCCGCCAAGCGCACCCGTCGCCTTGAGTCGGATCAGGTGGTCGCTCCGGCAGACCGCAAGAGGGTCAAGAAACTTCTCGGCCGCTAACCACTTTCGTCCAACCATCCACCTCGTTTTCAGGAGACTGACATGGCACGTGTGAAACGCGCAGTAAATGCGCACAAAAAGCGTCGTGAGATCCTCGAGCGCGCCAGCGGCTACCGTGGGCAGCGTTCACGTTTGTACCGTAAGGCCAAGGAGCAGGTCACTCACTCACTCGTCTACGCGTATGCAGATCGTCGCGCGCGTAAGGGTGACTTCCGCCGCCTTTGGATCCAACGCATCAACGCAGGCGCCCGAGCGAACGGCATGACCTACAACCGCATGATCCAAGGCCTTAAGGCTGCTGGCGTTGAAGTTGATCGCCGTATGCTCGCAGAACTTGCGGTTAATGACGCGCCGGCATTCGCCGTGCTTGTCGAGGTTGCTCGCGCCGCAGTTCCTGCGTCCTAAAAGTTCGTGGCGCCGGCTGATCTAACTTCTCGGCGATCGGCAACGGTAGCTGCGGTCAAAAGACTGCAGACCAAGGCCGGCCGCAAGGACTCTGCGACTTTTATTGTTGAGGGCCCGCAGGCCTTGCGCGAGGCATTTGCGCACCGAGCCGATATTCGCCAGGTGTTTGTGACCACCGGCGCAATCGCGCGATGGGGCGAAATAATGCAGGCGGCGCGTGCCGCAGACGTTGAAGTAACGATTGTTTCTGAAGGCGTTCTCGAGGCGATGGCAGAAACCAAGTCACCCCAGGGCTGGCTGGCCACCTGCGGAATGGAGATCGCCACCCTCGATGAAATTATGGCCGAGCGACCTTCAGTTTTGGTGGTACTTGATCAGGTTTCTGACCCTGGCAATGTCGGCACAATTATTCGAACTGCCGATGCGGCTGGTGCGCGCGCAGTGCTGTTGACAGGTGAGTCCGTCGATCCATTCAATGGCAAATGCGTTCGGGCGAGCGCGGGATCAATATTTCATTTGCCGGTGGTGCCGCAGGTGCGTGCCGACCACCTAGTAGCAGCAGCGCGGCAGCAGGGCGCAGTGCTAGTGGTAACGGCGGCAGATGGTGAACGTGAGTTGTTTGAGTGGCTGGATTCGGCCCCTGTGATGAATCCCACGTTGTGGGTGTTTGGGTCGGAAGCCCACGGGGTCGGTGTTGATCTACAGGAGGCGGCCGATGTCCGGGTTCGTATTCCAATTCATGGATCGGCTGAATCCCTAAATATTGCATCGGCGGTAGCCGTATGTCTGTACTCGGACGCAGACCGTCGGCGTGCGAGAATCAGTTAACACGCGCGAGGGAGAAGGGGACCAATGACTTACCTGAAACTACCTATCTTTGAGCAGACCGGTTATGTCGTGTTGGATTCCTATGACCAGTCACAAGATGTCCGCGAGTGGGAGAATTTGGTTTTCGTTGACTGGAAGTCATCTGGTGAGACCCGCTTCGCCCCGCTGGCAAGTGCCTACGGGGAGATGGAATGTGATGGATTCTGGAATCACACCCCCGCCAAGACTGACAAAGATGGTGTGTGGGTGCCAGAGAATGTGGCACTTGCTCCCAGATTAACCGAGCGGGCCCAAGAGCCAGGTGCAAATATTGGCCGCTGTCGGGTTATCGAATTACAGCCAAACACCTATGCGGATGCGATCTATAACCTGCACCGAGATGACAATAATCGACTCAACCCTGAAGGTACCGGGTGGATAGTTCGCGCTTTTTGCAATTTGACCGATAATCGTGACTCAGTGATGATTCTGCGTGAAGACAAGGAGAACCCGGCGACCGAAACGCGAATCCCGTTGCCGGCCGGCGCCCAAGTAGTTATTGATACGCAACGGCTTTATCACGCAGTTTGGCACGCGGGTGATGATCCCAGATATTGCTTAATCACCTCATACGAATCTGGCCCCGAACTTGATGCATGGCTCATCGGGCTCCATCCGGTCGCGCTGGTGCCGTCGGTGCCCGTTGATCCCGATTTTGCGCAAGAGGCTTATGCGGGCGCGGAGGCAAGGCGCGCAGCACGGGCTGCGGCCATTGCGGCCCAGGGCGCAGATCCCACTTTCGGTAACGGCACGTTATCGGCAGGCATGGAGGTGCTTTCCGAAGCATGACCGAGTTAGCCGTTCCATATATCGCAGTTCTTGATGAGCTTGAAGCTGAGGCGATCCACATTTATCGTGAAACCGCGGCAGCTTTCCGAAACCCTGTCTTGCTTTATAGCATTGGCAAAGACTCTTCGGTGCTGCTCCATCTAGCGCTTAAGGCTTTCGCGCCAGCGCCCCTGCCATTTCCGGTTATGCATATAGATACCACCTGGAAATTCCGTGAGATGATCGAGTTTCGTGACCTTCGCGCGGAGCAACTTGGCCTTGATCTGCGGATTGCAAAGAATGAAGCCGCGATCGCTGAAGGTGTCTCACCATTTACTCACGGCACTCACGAGTACACGCGTCTAATGAAGACAGTGGCACTTCGCGAAGGGATTGATAAGTTTGGGTTTGACGCCGCAATTGGCGGTGCCCGCCGTGATGAAGAGCGCAGTCGAGCTAAGGAGCGGATTTTTAGCCTTCGCGAGCCGGGGCACCGCTGGGACCCGCGTAAGCAGCGGCCAGAGTTCTGGCGCACGGCCAACACGACATTATCCGAGGGCCAAAGTATGCGGGTGTTTCCGCTTTCCAATTGGACCGAACTTGATGTCTGGCGTTATATCGAGCGCGAAGTTATCCCAATTCCATCACTGTATCTAGCCAAGCCACGCCCGGTCGTGGAGCGCGATGGTGTGCTGATCATGGTCGATGATGACAGATTCCCGCTGCGCGAAGGCGAGCAAGCGCAGATGCGGTCCGTGCGTTTTCGTACTCTTGGCTGCTATCCGCTTAGTGGCGCGGTGGAGTCGACGGCCGACACCATCGCTGACCTAATCGCCGAGATGGAGTCATCAAATGTTTCAGAGCGCGCCGGCAGGTTGATCGATGGAGAAGGTGGCAGTTCGATGGAGTCCAAGAAGGCGGAGGGCTACTTCTGATGGCCACATCGCTGACCCCGGTCCTGCACCTAGTTACCTGCGGTTCGGTTGATGACGGTAAATCGACCCTCATTGGTCGGTTACTGGCCGAAACCGGCAGCGTCCCGGGTGATCAACTCGAGTACGCCCGCCAAACCCGGCGCGGTGGTTCCACCATTCCGGTGGGTGGAATTGATTTCTCCCTTTTGACCGATGGCCTTGAAGCGGAACGCGAGCAGGGCATCACTATCGATGTTGCATATCGACATATGAACTTGCCTAATGGCCGCCGCGTGCTGATTGCCGATGCCCCAGGGCATGAGCAGTACACCCGCAATATGGCGGTAGCCGCCTCAAATGGCGATGTCGCGGTGCTGCTCGTTGACGCTGCGCGTGGGGTGCGTAAGCAAACGCACCGGCATTTAACCGTCTGCGCCTTGATGGGTGTCAAGACGGTGGTGATTGCGGTCAATAAAATGGACCTAATTGATTATGACCGTGGCACTTTTGAGCAATTAGTCGAAGAGATTAAAGCCACTGCATCGCGCCTTGGCGTACCGCAGGTGGTCGCGATCCCACTTAGTGCATTCGCGGGCGAGAACGTTACCGCCGCTTCAACCACCATGCCTTGGTACGATGGCCCGCACCTGTTGGAGTTCTTATCGGCTTGGGTTCCGCTCGCCGATACCACATCATCAACGTTCCGGTTCCCCGTTCAGTTTGTGGTGCGTGCGGAAGGTAATTTCCGGGGCTATGCCGGTACGGTAGTGGCCGGTGAGATCTCGCCAGGTGATGAGATCACCGTCGCAGATTCGGGCCGAACCGCAATTATTGATCGCATCGTTACTTATGAAAAGGATTTAGCCAAGGCGGTTGCGGGGCAAGCAGTAACTTTGACCTTGGATCATGAGGTTGACGTAACTCGAGGTGATCTCCTTGCGGCTAGCGGTCCAGATTTAGTGCAGCCCGCTGACCGATTTGGCGCCGACCTCGTCTGGCTAGGTGAAGAACCTTTAGCCCACGGCCGCTCCTACCTGCTGGTTTCGGGGTCTCGGTCGGTGCCCGCGACCGTCACCAGTGTGCGATTCCAGCTAGATGTTGAATCTGGTTTTGAGCATGCTGCCCGGCTACTTAACATGAATGATGTCGGGCGAGTCGAAATTGCCACGGATAAGCCAATCCCGATGGATCCTTATGCACTTTGCCGCGACACCGGTGGGTTCCTGCTTGTTGATCGCGTCACCGCTGACACCGTCGCGGCTGGGTTGGTGCGCCATGTAATGCGTCGCGCCTTCAATGTCGTCCCGCACACGTATGACGTTGATCGCGAGGCTAGAGTTCGTTTAATGGGTCACGGAGGCAAGGTGGCGTGGCTTACCGGGCTACCCGGGTCGGGCAAATCAACCATCGCTGATGCTACGGTAGCGCGACTCCACGCCATGGGCGTTCACACCTATGTACTTGACGGTGACAATGTGCGCACCGGCTTGAATAAGGATCTTGGGTTCACTCCCGAGGATCGCGCCGAGAATGTGCGTCGGGTTGCTGAGGTCGGCAAATTGATGAGCGATGCCGGATTAGTGGTGTTGGTGGCTTTGGTTTCGCCTTATCGCGGGGATCGAGCCGCTGCGCGCGAGCTGTTTTCCGAGGGGGAGTTCCTCGAGGTTTATGTCGACACCCCGGTCGAGGTGTGCGCCGAACGCGATCCAAAGGGCCTCTATGCCAAAGCGGCCGCGGGCAACCTGCCCAATATGACCGGGCGCGGTCAGGTGTATGAGGTACCGGAGCACCCTGACCTGATTTTGCACGGAACTGGAGATCTTGACGCCACGGTGGAGCAATTGGCCAAGGCGATCCTCGGCGAGTGAGATACTTCCGACCTGATGTCCGGACCAAATACCTCATTCGACCCTAAGCAGGTCGCCGTGCTGGGCGCCGAGGCCATCGCCACGATGGTCGCTGAAGCCCTCGCGGCGGTTTCGGCCGCCGGTGACCTCGCGGTACTTAAAGAGGTGCGCTTGGCTCATGCGGGGGACCGCTCACCATTGGCCTTGGCTAACCGCGATATCGGGGCTTTGCCGCCGGCCGCCAAGGCGGAGGTGGGTAAGCGGGTTGGTGAGGCCAGGGGGGCGGTTAAAGCTGCCCTTGGCTCTCGTCAGATTGAGCTCGAACGAGCCCGTGATGAATTCGTGCTCGCCGAGGAGTTCATCGATGTCACTTTGCCAGCGATGCGAGTTCCGCTGGGTGCCCGGCATCCACTGACAACGGTGATGGAGCGAATCTGCGATGTTTTCATTGCGATGGGATACGACATCGCCGAGGGTCCAGAGGCAGAGGCTGAATGGGTTAACTTCGATGCACTAAATGTGCCGCCAGATCATCCGGCGCGCACGATGCAAGATACCTTCTATGTGGGTTCACCCGAAAGTGGTGTGGTTTTACGCACCCAGACCTCACCCATTCAAATTCGCGCCATGCTCGATCGGCAGTTGCCAATTTATGTGGTTGCACCCGGTCGGGTTTATCGCACCGATGAACTTGATGCCACTCACACTCCCGTATTCCATCAGGTTGAAGGCCTCGCGGTTGACGTAGGAC
The DNA here is from genome assembly GCA_002737125.1 of Actinomycetota bacterium. Taxonomy (GTDB): domain Bacteria; phylum Actinomycetota; class Actinomycetes; order S36-B12; family S36-B12. The sequence goes on from NSHP01000015.1 coordinate 9,658, forward strand.
TAACCATGGGTGACTTAAAAGGCACCCTTGACCACTTCGCCCAAGAAATGTTCGATCCAGGCATCGTTACCCGGCTGCGCCCTTCGTATTTCCCATTCACCGAACCCAGCGCAGAGCTTGATGTTCAGTGTTTTGTGTGCCGCGGCGCCTCGATAGATAACTCTGCCGAACCCTGCCGAACCTGCGGAAGTGAGGGCTGGATCGAATGGGGTGGCTGTGGCATGGTCAATCCCCGAGTTTTGCAGGCCGTAGGTATTGATCCTGCTAAGTATCGAGGCTTTGCATTTGGCATGGGCATTGAGCGCACTTTGATGTTCAGAAATGGTGTCACCGACATGCGCGATATGGTCGAAGGCGATTTGCGGTTCTCCTTGGCCTTCGGGTTGGAGTCCTGATGAGAGCGCCGGTGTCGTGGCTTCGCGAACTGATCGATATCCCCGTGGATCAAACCGGTCGTGATATTGCCGCGCGATTGATTAATGCTGGTCTTGAAGTTGAAACTGTGGAGACAATAGGTGGTGGCGTTAACGGTGCGCTTTATGTAGGCAAGGTTCTTGAAATTGAGGAGTTAACCGAATTCAAGAAGCCGATCAGGTGGTGCCAGGTCGACGTCGGCGCGACCGGGGGCGGTGTCCGGGGCATAATTTGTGGTGCACGCAATTTCACGGTTGGCGACATGGTGGTTGTCGCCCTTCCCGGAACTGTGCTACCCGGTGGTTTCGAAATTGCGTCGCGCGAAACTTACGGGCATCTCTCTGATGGCATGATCTGCTCTGAGCGTGAACTGGCATTAAGTGAAGAGCAAGACGGCATCATGGTGCTTCCTGCGGGCACTGCCGGTGCTGATGCAAGGCCGCTGATCGGCGTGGGCGAAGAGGTCCTCGATATTGCCGTGACCCCTGACCGCGGATACGCATTGTCTCTGCGCGGTATCTCTCGTGAACTGGCAATTTCATACGGCGTGCCTTTTCAAGATCCAGGGCTCAATGTCGCTGACCTGCCGGCACCTGCTCCCGATGCGGTTCCCGCTCAATGTGGTAGCGATGATTTCGAAGCCTGCGCCCTTTTCACATTACGAACTATCGTTGGATTCGACCCCAAAGCGGCCTCACCACAGTGGATGAAGCAACGGCTAACGGCTGGCGGTATGCGCCCGGTGTCACTCGCGGTAGATGTGACCAACTACGTCATGCTCGAACTTGGGCAGCCGCTACATGCATTTGATCTTGATAAGTTAAATGGACCAGTGCGCGCAGGTTGGGCTGAACCAGGTTCGACCCTTGAGACCCTCGACCACGTCACCCGAAAACTTGGCTCAGATGACTTAGTGATTTTGGACGATGACGGCATCATTGGGCTAGCCGGGACGATGGGCGGCCTAGACAGTGAAATTGATGATGACACGATTAATATTGCGATCGAGGCGGCACACTTTGCGCCCAGGGTCATTGCCCGCATGGCAAGACGCCACAGACTTTCGTCCGAGGCGTCGCGGCGCTTTGAGCGGGGAGTCGACCGAACACTTGCCCCTTATGCCTCAGCTCGGGCAGCGGCCTTGCTAATTGAATTCGGCGGCGGTCACTACGTTGGCATGACCGCGGTAGAAGCACCTTATGACCCCGGGGTGATATCGATGCGAGTCAGTGAGCCGGCCGCGGTAGCTGGGATGCCAATCGACGAAGAAACCGTTACCAGACTACTAGAGGCGGTTGGTTGTGGAGTTCTCATCAATGGTAATCAACTGGAAGTCCAAGCGCCACCGTGGCGTGCTGACCTCACCGATCCCGCAGATTTAGTCGAGGAAGTTGTTCGCTTGGTGGGCTATGAAAATTTGCCTTCAACGCTGCCAATCGCGGCTGCCGGTCATGGTTTATCGAACTCGCAGCGGCTAAAGCGGCGAATAGGGATGACTCTGGCGGCCCGCGGTGCGGTCGAAGTCCTCACCTATCCCTTTGTTGGCGATAGCGAATTAGATGATATGCAAATCCCGGTCGCTGATATTCGTAGATCAAAAGTTCGCTTGGCGAACCCACTGTCTGACGAGCAGCCATACCTTCGCGCTTCACTATTGCCCGGCCTGCTTTCCACGGCGCGTCGTAACATCGGCCGCGGAAGCAGTGGCGTATCCCTATTTGAATTGGGCTCAGTTTTCCAAGGTGAAAGTGTTGGCGTGGCGCCCCGGCCCAGCGTCCTGGAGCGGCCGGGCGCCGATGAGTGGGCCGCATTAAATGGGTTACTGCCAAGCCAGCCGATGCATCTTGGCATAGTTCTTGCGGGGGAGCGTGAGGCTGCAGGTTGGTGGGGGCCAAGTGATGACCACGGTTGGCACGATGCGGTACAGATGGCACAGGTGATTGCTGAGGTGATCGGGTCCGAAATCACCATTGAGCAAGGTGGTGATCTGGTATTTCACCCGGGTCGTTGTGCCACGATCAACTGCGCCGGAAAACCGATTGGCGTTGCCGGTGAACTGCACCCGCGGGTTATCCAAGCTTGGTCGCTGCCGACGCGCTCAAGTGCGCTAGAGCTTGACCTTGATGCGCTTATCGCGTCGGCTCCCGCGCTGCGGCCCGCTCCCGCGGTCAGTGCGCACCCGGTAGCCAAGGAAGATCTTGCGGTGGTTGTTGCAGACTCAGTGACCGTTGCTGCGGTAACTGCGGCACTGCGCGCGGGGGCCGGTGATCTCCTCGAATCAATTCGGCTCTTTGATATTTATAGCGGCCCGCAGGTGCCCGATGGGCACTGTTCGCTGGCTTTTGCACTGCGCTTTCGCGCCCCGGACCGCACTTTGTCCGCGGCCGAGACCGCGGCGGCCCGTCAGGGGGCTATTAACCGGGCCGGGCTTGATTGCGGCGCGGTCATCAGGGGCGGCTAACCGGATATTATGCGCGTATGCGTATAATAAACACATGATCACCGCCGCGGTCGCCGGTGCCTCGGGCTATGCCGGAGGCGAACTTTTACGTTTACTCCTTGGGCATCCAGATTTTGTGGTGGGGCCGGTAGCGGCCGGGGGTAAAGCCGGGCAGCAACTCGGCCAAGTGCACCCGCAATTGGTGTCATTGGCCGATCGAGTATTTGAACCCACCACAGCTTCAGCACTTGGTGCGGCTGACGTAGTTTTCCTGGCCCTGCCCCACGGGGAGTCGGCGGCTTTGGTGGCGCAACTTCCCGATACCTGCAAAGTTGTTGACCTGGGGGCAGATTTCAGGTTGCGTGATAGCGCTGCTTGGCAGCAGTTCTACGACGCTCCGTACGCGGGGTCTTGGGTTTATGGGATGCCGGAGTTACCGGGGGTGCGCGAGCAGATTAAAAATGCCTCGCGCACGGCAAACCCGGGGTGCTTCCCCACCGCAGTTGCTTTAGCACTTGCTCCTTTGTTGGTCGATGGCCTAATCGAATGCGATGACATAGTTATCACAGCGGCTTCGGGTACCTCCGGTGCCGGACGTAAAGCAGCCGAACACCTCATCGCCAGTGAAATCATGGGATCAATCTCGGCTTACAAAGTTGGTGGCGGGCACCAGCACACCCCCGAGATGGAGCAGTCGCTCTCAGATGCGGCTGGCCAACTTGTACGACTGTCGTTCACTCCAATGCTGGCACCGATGTCGCGAGGCATCCTGGCTACCTGCAGCGGCACTGCTGTTGCAGGTGCCACATCAGCTGGTATTCAGCAGTCTTTGGCCTGGGCCTACGAAAAAGAGCCATTTGTACACCTTCTGCCACCCGGCCAGTGGCCGCAGACCGCGTCGGTATTTGGCACCAACGCGGCACAGTTGCAGGTTGCTTATGACGAGCATTCGGGTCGGGTAATCGTGGTGAGCGCCATCGATAATTTGGGCAAAGGTGCGGCCGGCCAAGCTTTGCAAAATGCCAATATCATGCTCGGATTACCGGAAACCCTTGGCCTGACATGCGATGGGGTGGCGCCATGAAGATGACCACATGAGCGTCACCGCAGCAATGGGATTTCGGGCCGCCGGGGTTCGTGCCGGCCTTAAGAAGTCCGGTGCACCAGATGTAGCACTAGTTGTCAACGATGGTCCGCTGGCGGTTGCGGCCGGGGTTTTCACCGCTAATCGGTTCAAGGCGGCGCCGGTGCTTTGGTCCCAGCAGGTGGTAGCAGACGGTGAACTTTGTGCGGTGGTGCTGAACTCCGGTGGAGCAAACGCCTGTACCGGGTCGCCTGGATTTGTTGATACCCATCAAACAGCCGAACGAGTTGCGCAGTTACTGGGAATTAGCGCCGGTGATGTCGCCGTGTGCTCAACGGGGTTGATCGGTGAACGATTGCCGATGGCCAAGATCTTGGCTGGTGTCGACAAAGCGGTTGCCGAACTCGACATTGACGGGGGAGGTGACGCCGCGACCGCCATCATGACCACCGACAGTGTTCCCAAGCTGGCTGAAATAGATATCGGTGGTTACGCAATCGGTGGCATGGCCAAGGGTGCCGGGATGATCGCGCCAGCGTTGGCGACAATGCTCGTGGTTGTTACCACTGATGCAGTGATTACCGCAGAGCAGGCCGATTCTGCGTTGCGGTCAGCAACCGCAGTTACTTTTGACCGCATAGATTCTGATGGCTGCATGTCAACCAATGACACCGTGCTGCTCTTAGCGAGCGGAGCAAGTGGGGTAACTCCAGATTTCGCCGGGTTCACGGCTGCACTTACGGGCGTGTGTTGGGATTTGGCCGGCCAAATTATCGCCGACGCCGAGGGCGCATCAAAAGATATCGCCATTGTGGTGGATGAGGCCTTAACTGCGGACGATGCGGTTGAGGTGGCCCGGGCAATCGCCCGGAGCAATCTATTGAAGTGCGCAATCCACGGTGCGGACCCGAATTGGGGCCGAGTCCTGTCTGCGATTGGCACCACGAATGCGGTATTTAATCCAGATCTAGTTGATGTTGCCATCAATGGCATTTGGATCTGCAAGGGCGGTGCGATCGGAGTCGATCGGGATTTGGTTAATTTGAGTGGCCGGGCAGTTGAGATACGGGTTGCACTGCGCGCCGGCGCCGAATCTGCCACGGTGCTCACCAACGACTTGACTGCCGAATACGTCCACGAGAATTCGGCATACGCATCATGACGATATTGATTAAGTATGGCGGCAATGCCATGACCGACGAAGCCTTGCAGGTGGCTTTTGCCCAAGACGTGGTTGAACTACACGCGGCTGGTTTGCGGCCCGTGGTAGTGCACGGCGGCGGCCCACAAATCAATGCTATGTTGAAGAGACTTGCCATCGATAGTGAATTCATCGGCGGGTTACGTAAGACCACCCCTGAGATCCTCGATGTGGTGCGAATGGTTTTGGTCGGGCAGGTTCAGCGCGAACTTGTTGGCCTGATAAATGTGCACGGGCCACTGGGTGTCGGCCTTTCTGGCGAGGACGCCGGGCTCTTTACCGCGCAGCGGCGCGGTGCCATGATCGGCGGTGAGTTGGTCGACATCGGACTTGTTGGTGACGTAGTTGAGGTGAGCGAGCAGCTGGTGACAAGGCTCCTTGATTACGGATACATCCCAGTCGTATCCACTTTGGCTCGCGGCATTGACGGCCAAGTTTATAACGTGAATGCCGATACCGCGGCAGCTGCGCTTGCTTCAGCACTAAGTGCCAGCATGATGCTGGTGCTCACCGACGTTGCCGGATTGTCAGCAAACTGGCCAACCAGCACCGAAGTTATTTCGAAGATAACTGCGGCTGACTTGGAGGCGCTGCTTCCTTCACTGGAGGCTGGCATGGTGCCCAAGATGGAAGGCTGCCTGAGAGCGGTTCGCGGTGGCGTACCGACTGCGCGGGTAATAGATGGCCGCAAAATACATGCCGTGCGCGATGAAGTCATTGGTAATTTGGGTGGGGGCACGACGGTGGCTGCATCATGACCTGGCAGGAGCGTTGGCAAAGCGCGCTGATGAATAATTACGGCACCCCACCGGTACTTATTGCTCGGGGAGCCGGCTCGAGGGTTTGGGATGAGACCGGTAAGGATCATATCGACATGATTGCTGGGATCGCCGTCAATGCGGTCGGGCACGCACACCCAGAAGTTGTTGAGGCCATCAGCAAGCAGTTATCCGTCCTCGGCCATACGAGCAATCTCGTTGCAACCAATGGCCCCATCGAACTTGCTGAGCGGCTACTTTCGCTGTTGCAGGCGCCAAGTGAGGCGCGCGTATTTTTCTGCAACTCTGGCACCGAGGCCAATGAGGCAGCGTTCAAGCTTGGCAGGTTGACAGGGCGCGTTCACACCGTTGTCGCTCAAGGCAGTTTCCATGGCCGCACCATGGGCGCACTCTCATGGACCGCACAACCCACCAAACAGGATCCATTTCGGCCACTTCCCGGTGAGGTGACCGTGGTGCCATTCGGTGATACGGCAGCACTTACTGCTGCGGTAACCAGCGAGAGCGCCGCGGTGGTGCTAGAACCAATCCAAGGCGAAGGAGGTGTCTTAGTTCCACCTGATGGATACCTGCGGCAGGCCCGGGAGATTTGTGATCGTCATGGGGCATTACTGATGATCGACGAGGTGCAAACCGGTATCGGCCGCACGGGTGAGTGGTTCGCCTTTCAGCGTGAAGGCATCGCTCCTGATGTCGTCATGTTGGCCAAGGGGCTCGGTGGCGGGTTCCCGATTGGGGCCTGTATTGCCTATGGCGGTGCCGCCTCCTTATTTGGTCCCGGATCCCATGGCTCTACTTTCGGGGGCAATCCAATCGCCTGTGCAGCTGCGTTAGCGGTGCTTCGGGTACTCGAAGATGGTGATCTATTAACGCGCGCAACCACCTTGCACGGGGTGTTGGCGGCGCAGTTAGTTGCACGTGGCAGTGGGCTGGTGACTTCGGTGCGCGGTCGCGGCCTACTTATCGCTGCCGTACTAGCGTCCGATTGCGCAGCGGAGTTGGAAAAGGCCGCAAGGGAACACGGGATTTTGGTAAATGCAGTCGCACCGAATGCGATTCGAATGGCCCCGGCATTGACCATTACTGACGCTGATATCGCCGACCTGTTCACCCGGTGGGAACTAGCGACTAGTCAGGTGGCCGGGTGAAGATCGTGACGGTACCCCAGGCCACTCCCCAGACCATGCCCCAGACTATGCCGGCGCGGCGAGCACGCATTGCGTCGATTTTGGCTACCAAGCCGGTTGCTTCGCAACATGAACTTGGCGAGTTACTGCTGGCTGAAGGGATAAGCGTGACCCAAACCACCTTGTCGCGCGATCTTGAGGCGATAGGTGCGGTCAAGCAAAACGATGTGTCCGGGCAAGTGCGTTACGTGACCAACATTGCTGGAGTTGAGTTCGGGCCTAATTCCGACTCGGTGAGCAAGATAGTGGCTGAGGTACTCATCGGAGCAGAAGCTGCGCAGAATATTGCTGTATTGCGCACCCCGCCGGGTGCGGCGCACTATCTTGCGGGGACTTTGGATAGATCCGGTTCAACGGACATCGTGGGAACCGTGGCTGGTGATGACACAGTTTTAGTCGTAATGCGCACCGCCGAAGCTGCACTCGAACTATGTGTGCGGTTATTGCGCCTTGCGGAACGATCAGGTACCACAATACCAACCAGCGCCGTAGGTGGCGCCAGAAAAAGGAGAACATCGTGACGGAGCGTGTAGTACTCGCCTACAGCGGCGGCCTGGACACCTCGGTGGCAATTGGCTGGATAGCCAAGGAGACCGGAGCAGAGGTCATTGCGGTTGCCGTCGACGTTGGTCAAGGTGGAGAGGACCTTGAGGTGATCCGGAAGCGGGCACTGGCTTGTGGTGCCGTTGAAGCCGAAGTGTCAGATGCCAAGGACGAGTTCGCAGATGAGTACTGCCTGCCGGCGCTCAAAGCCAATGCGCTTTACATGGATCGGTATCCCCTGGTCAGTGCGCTTTCGCGCCCGGTGATCGTTAAGCATTTAGCGAATGCGGCCAAGAAGCACGGTGCAACGATTTTGGCACATGGATGCACAGGCAAGGGTAATGATCAGGTTCGCTTTGAGGTCGGAATTGCCAACCTTATTCCTGATATGACATGTATTGCGCCCGTGCGTGATTATGCGATGACTCGCGATAAGGCGATTGAGTTTGCTGAACTAAATAATTTGCCAATAGATCAAAATAAGAAGAACCCCTATTCGATTGATGCCAATGTTTGGGGTCGGGCGATTGAGACCGGGTTCCTTGAAGATATCTGGAATGCGCCGATCGAGGATATTTATGCGTATACCTCAGATCCGCGCGTTACCCGCGAACCTGACGAAGTCCTGATCACCTTCAAAAATGGCGGGCCGGTGGCAATCGATGGCCGCCCGGTGACCATGTTGCAGGCAATCCAAGAGTTGAATCGGCGCGCTGGTGCACAAGGTGTTGGTCGGATCGACATGGTTGAAGACCGATTAGTGGGCATCAAGAGCCGTGAGGTGTATGAAGCCCCAGGTGCGATGGCATTAATTGCCGCCCACGAGGAGTTGGCCAATGTCACGGTCGAGCGTGAACTTGCCCGTTTTGGTCGCGTGGTTTCCCAACGTTGGACAGAACTGGTCTACGACGGAATGTGGTTCAGCCCACTTAAGCGTGCATTGGATGGTTTCTTCGACGACTTGAACTCGACGATCTCGGGGGAGATCCGCATGACACTCCATGCTGGTCGTGCTGTTGTTACTGGCCGCCGCAGTGATGAGTCTCTTTATGACTTTGACTTAGCCACCTACGACACCGGCGATACCTACGACCAGACCAAGGCCAAGGGATTCATCGACATCTACGGGATGTCGAGTTCCATCGCTGCTCGCCGTGATCTACAGGGGAAGTAATCAATGACAAGTGATCAGCCTACCCGGCTTTGGGGAGGTCGGTTCAAAGGTGGGCCGGCCGATGCCATGGCGGCGTTAAGTGCTTCAGTGCATTTTGACTGGCGGCTAGCGCCCTATGACATTGAGCAAACCCGTGCCCATGCGAAAGTGCTTCAGGTGGCGGGCCTGCTAGCTGCCGATGAATTTGCCTTGGTTGATAGCGCGTTAACGGCCATTGCCACAGCAGTTGCAAGTGGGGCGATGGTCCCGGATGCTCGGGATGAGGATGTCCACACCGCGATTGAGCGTGCCTTAATTGAGCGGCTCGGGGACTTAGGTGGCAAATTACGTGCTGGGCGCAGTCGCAATGATCAAGTCGCGACCGACTTTCGAATGTATTTACGCGACCATGCGCGGTTCATTGCCACGGCTGTCATTGATTTGATGGATGCTTTCGTCGTGCAGGCCGAGCAGCATGTTGAAACATTCTCACCAGGGTTTACTCACCTTCAGCATGCGCAGCCGGTGTCTTTTGGGCATGAGTTAGCAAAGCATGTGCATGCACTGGGTCGTGATTTAGAGCGGTTGAGTGATTGGGATGCTCGCGCAGCGCGCTCACCACTTGGCGCTGGTGCGTTGGCTGGGTCAAGCCTTGGACTAGATCCAGAATCGGTAGCTATTGCCCTAGGTTTTGAGTCAGCGCTGGGTAATTCAATTGACGCGGTCAGTGATCGAGATTGGGTTGCTGAGTTTCTTTTCGTAGGTGCGATGCTCGGAGTGCACCTGTCGCGTATTGGCGAAGAAGTTGTTCTGATGACATCACGTGAGTTTGGCTGGGCCAGCCTTGATGATGCGTGGTCTACCGGTTCGTCGATCATGCCGCAGAAAAAGAATCCAGATGTAGCTGAACTTGCTCGAGGTAAATCGGGTCGACTGATCGGAAACCTCACTGGCTTGCTAGCCACTTTGAAGGGTTTGCCATTCGCTTATAACCGAGATCTTCAAGAAGATAAGGAGCCGGTCTTTGACACTGTTGAACAGTTACTCCTCGTTTTGCCGGCGATGACCGGCATGATCTCTACCTTGACTTTCAATACCGAATTGATGGCTGGCTCTGCGCCACAGGGTTTCGCCTTGGCAACTGATATTGCCGAGTGGCTGGTGCGCCAAGGAGTGCCATTTCGCGAAGCCCATGAGATAGCGGGTGCTTGCGTGAGGGCGGCGGAGTCACGTGGAATTGAACTTTGGGATCTTTCGCCGCGTGATTTTTCGGAAATATCCGGTTACCTGACACCGGAGGTGAGCGCAGTTCTCACGCTGCAGGGCTCACTGGATTCGCGGTCGGCATTTGGTGGCACGGCTCCGGTGCGCGTGCGCGAGCAGCTTGCCACCCTCGCCGAGCAAAATGCAGTGTTTCGAAGTCGTTGGGCTTAGCACCTACCAAGTCTGACTGTCACCATCTATCACGCGCCAGCAGTACCAGGCTGCGACACTGCGGTACGGCCTAAATTGTTCACCGAGTGGGTCAATCTGCTTCTCGGTGATGTCGCCATTATTTCCGTGAATTTGCTGCCAGCCTTTGCGCATCGCTAAGTCACCGACCGGCCATACATCGAGGCGGTGCAAGGTAAACATCAAGAACATTTCTGCGGTCCACCTACCGATGCCCCAAAGGCGAGTCAATTCGGTAACTATGTGTTGGTCTTCGGAGTGGGCGGCCGCGGCTTCAAGGTCCAAGTCCCCGCTGTGCACGGCTTCGGCCAGCCCCTTGATGGTGCGCGTCTTGGCTCCAGAAAGTCCGGCGGTTCGAAGGTCAGCCTCGCTGGCTTGGACTACGGCCAGTGGGGTGATGTCACCGCCAAGGCTCGTAGTTACTCGTATGGTGATGGTATCCGCGGCCTTTACCGAAAGTTGTTGGGCGATTACCGAGGTAACAAGAGTAGAAAAATGGGTGCGATCCTCGTATTTTTCGCGTCCGATATTGCAAAGGGGGGAGAATTCAACGATTGGTCCAAATGCCGGATCTACGGCGACCAGGTGATCGGCAGCTTTTCTCATCGCTTTGGAAGTGGGTGCCATACACGTAATTGTGTCAACGTAGGCAAAGATGGTGCCCATGGGCACCGGCGACATCATCGATGAGCTGCTTTGGCGTGAGCTCATTGCGCAAAGCACCGATATTGGAGCACTGCAAGCCGTCGCTGCGGCAGCACCCATCACCTTATATTGCGGTTTTGATCCCACCGCACCGAGTTTGCACCTTGGTAACCTCGCGCAGATCCTTACGGTGCGCCGCTTCCAGCAGTTTGGGCACCGTCCCCTTGCGCTAGTTGGTGGGGCCACCGGCTTGATTGGCGACCCGAAGGAAACTGGTGAGCGGCAGCTCAATCCACGTGAACTTGTTGAAGAGTGGGTGACACGCATTCGCGGCCAACTTGAACGCTTTTATGACTTTTCCGGTAGTAACGCCGCGGTAATGGTTAACAACTTCGACTGGACCGAAAACGTGACCGTGCTCGAGTTCATGCGTGATATCGGCAAGCACTTCAGCGTTAATCGAATGCTTGATCGCGAAGCCGTTGCGGCACGCCTTGCCGGGGGAGGTATTTCATATACCGAATTCAGTTATCAGTTACTCCAGTCATTTGATTACCTAGAGTTGTATCGGCGCTACGACTGCGTGCTGCAAACCGGGGGTTCAGACCAGTGGGGCAATATCACCGCTGGGGTTGATCTGGTGCGCCGAGTCGAGAGCAAGAGCGTGCACGCGCTCACAACACCGTTGATTACCAAGGCCGATGGCACCAAGTTTGGTAAGACCGAATCGGGCACCATCTGGTTAGACCCAGAGTTGACTAGCCCTTACGCTTTTTTTCAGTTCTGGCTGAATGCCGATGATCGTGATGTAGCAACCTTGCTTCATACCTTTAGTTTCCAGGGCCCTGAAGAAGTCGGTGGGTTGTTGGTGGCTACGGCCGAGCGCCCGCATGAGCGCGCGGCCCAGCGGGCATTAGCTGGTGAACTGACGGCCCTGGTCCACGGTCCGAGCGAGGCGGCGGGGGCCGAAGCCGCCGGGCGAGCCCTTTTCGGCCAAGGTGACCTCGCGAGTCTGCCGGCCGGTACTTTGACGGCTGCCTTACTGGAGACACCAAATGGTGCGGTCGCCGCGGCCGAGATTATTAATGGACTTTTCCCTACTTTCGATGAGTTGTTGGTGCGTTGTGGCCTGGTAACCAGCAAAGCCCAGGCCCGCCGCACCATTGCCGAAGGCGGTGCATATCTCAATAACGAACGGGTGACTTCCGAAACTTTCCAACCGGCAACAACGGACCTCCTGCAAGGTAAGTGGCTGGTGCTGAGGCGCGGAAAGAAGTCAGTCGGCGGTATCTGCATTTCTTCCTAACCGATCCCGCCCCCGGTACGACCATGCGTCTCGACGTGAGACTTTCTCTCCCTCAGGGGCTCGGGCACAACCCCGTTACCTGACGGATTGCTGCATGCCGAGGACGGTGGGTATTTTGAACACGTGGTTTACTGCTTTAAGGCCGTGGTGGGGGTAGATCGGAGATGGACCAAGTGGTCCACATAGCCAGATGCCCGCTGCTGCCGCCTGGAGGCTTGATTGTTCTGATCTGCTGATTTCCTAAAAAAGGATGACATGCAGGTTCAAGATATTTACGCCCACCCGACTTCATGCTGGAGTCGGATTCAGTTTGAGGCTGACGATTTCAATCCAGTGAGTCGCTTCTCATAGCCACTCTGAGCGAGTCTTCGAAACTCATTGGGCAGGTCAAGTATTCTTCGGACCAGGCTATCAAGAAGTTTAATAAGCAATGAAATCATATTGCAATGCTTTCCCATTGCCGGGATTGCACAGCTGAATCAGATTCGCGAACTCGGATCGGCGGCCCCAGAGCGCTAGCGCTACACCAGCCGTGGCATGGCCTTAAGCAGCTACCCCGACGAGGTTGTCCTCGTCACGGGATGACGGTGGAGTACACCATCAGGTACGTCCCATCGGCGAGTTGGGTGACCGCCGGGTCCTTGACGAACACGCTCTCCGAGGACGGTGCACCCGTGATCGAAAGTAGCAATCGACTGTCACCGATCAAAGTGGTGCCATCGGCTGTGACGAATGAGCGAATCTCCCAGTCACCCCCCGTCTGGCCCCGTGACCCGAAACCATAGATGCGCATCTGGTCACCGACCATCAGGCCTTGGGAGAGAACCTGTGCTTTCCCGTCCACCTTGCGCTCGGACTCGTCCTGCTGGACGAATGACTTCCCGTCGGCGGATGTGGCATGAAACATAGCCATCGAGGTTTGGTTCAGCACATACATATGCCAGATGTCTCCCATTCGAAAGGTCATCGAGTCGATAACCGAACCAACTGTGCTGAACGCCACCCCGCCGTACGTCCAGACAAACCCGTCGGGGCTATCGGCATAGTGGATACCAACTCGGTCCGAACCGTTTCCTATCGATCCAGTCAGGAATACCCGGTAGCCACCACCCGGCAAGGCGACCACATCCGGATCAACCCCGGACAATCCCGGCGGAAAACCCACCAGTTGCGCCGAGCACTGGGTCCAGCTCAAGCCATTCGCCGTGCCCAGTGCCAAGGCAAAACCATCGCGGCCTCCAGCTACCTTGTTCGCGGTCATGAACAGCATCGGCCGCCCGTCCGATGTGCGGGTCAGTGATGGCGTCGCCGCTTGGTCGACGATCGTGTCGCTGCTCCTGGTCCAGACAATGCCATCGGGTGAAGTTGCCGATCGAAGCCGCTGGCCGCCGGGCTGGAGCTCATTGCTGCCAGCCGCCTTCCCCGACGGCACGGTCCGCGCCGTGCAGGACTTAGTCGTAACCGGGCTAGTCGAGCTCCGGACAACCCAGACGAGCTTGCCCTTCCGACTGGTGCACACGTACTCACCGCTGATCACCCCCTTCTTCGGGCACGCCGCTCCGGGCTTGGGTTTAGCCTGCTCAGCCGCCGTCACCGATGTAGGAGCCAGGAGCATCAGGGCTGCCGCCAGAGCCAATCCGAAGATCACTCGCATGTGATGACAGTAAGCACGAAACTAGGTGTCGTCAACACTTTTGACGCTGCACCGATCTTCCCCCCAGAAGGGTGTGTCCGAAGTGCGGTGCCGAGTCGCTCGTGGAGGGATGTTGCCGTGGATAGCCCGTTCTGGAGCCAGTTGATGGTCTCGTAGCGTGATTGACGCCGGATTTTGAGCCCTGGTTGGGATCGATTCTGGGCGGATGCATTACCGACACACGCTCCTAGGAGAGAGTCGAGTAGGCCGATATCTAGGCCGTCGGCTACCTCGCAAGTTAGGTCGAATCGAGTTGACAGGGAGATGCTGTGGGGGAATCAGCGTTTGATGCACGTAACTCCCCATTAGAAGCCCGGCTGGAGCAGCTGATACCGGGGACGGAGATTCTCGGCATTGCGGGCTCTGGGTAAATCACGGTTATCCACTCACAGTGGATCGGTACTCAGGCCGTCACTGTGACCTATCGCGAAGGAAGCGTAGCCGCAAGGCCCGGGGTTGGCCGTACGCCAAGGGGGAGTGGACTTGACTCAGGGCCCCTGTTAGGCATAACCTTCGGGTCTCCCGTGGAGCAACGGACACTGATTTATCAGTAGGCCGGTCCGGGGGGTCGAACCTAAGAGCTAGAACTGCGAAAAGCCCGATTTTCCGGGATTTGACTTGCAGGGTGAAACTCACTAAGTTTGGAATGTTGCCCTAAAAAACGGCCGAGAGGCCTATTTTTGGTGCGCGCCCGCTCCTTGAGAACTCAACAGCGTGTCACATGTCAATGCCAATACCCCGTTCTGGGGCTTGGTTAATCGGCCGTTGGCCGGTTGCCTTTTCTCAGACGGATTCCTTTGG
>NSHP01000016.1 GCA_002737125.1 Actinomycetota bacterium
AAAAGCGCGCAATGACGTCCGAGGCTATTACGGCTCTTTATGACGCCATCGGCCACGACTTACGCCTGTTGGTAGGGGCGATATCGCAACTTTGCAGTGATGTCGAACACGATCCGATTGCGATCGCAGATATCAACTCATATTTCATCGGGGTAGCTGATGTGGCCGGTTATACGATCTCTGATGCGGTCTGGGATAAACGGTCGGTTGAGGCGCTCCGCTCCCTGCGGTGGGCGATGGAGGCGTCGGACAGCGTCGGAGTGCCGACGGTGCTGGCGATGGCAAGTGGGCTGCGAACCTTGGTCGGTGTCGGAGGCATGGCAGGTGCATCGGATTTAGATGTTGCCAAAACCATCGGAGTGCCGCCATGGAAGGTCAAGACGTTACGTCAGCAATGGGCCAAGTGGAGTGGTGACCAGCGGCGCTTGGCCGCTGCTGCTGTTGCGCTCGCCGATGCCGACGGCGCCGTCAAGGGCGGAGTTAAAATTGGCTCGAGTTTGGATGCCGAACAGAAATTACTCGCACTTGAAAGGCTAGTTATCACCACTTCAGCGGGGACCCGAACGCCGAACTGAGGGAGTCGGTGGTTAGCACCTCACTTGGTTTGCCTACGGTGTGCACGCGCCCAGCACTCATGAGGATCACCTGATCGCTTATCGGTCCGACTCTACGTGCGTCATGGGTGACCACGACAACGCTTCCACCGGATTTCACCTGCTGAAGCAACAAGTGATCTAGTTCCTGGCGGCCAATGAGATCCAGGTCAGAATCAGCCTCATCAAGGAGAAGTAGCGGAGCTTTTTGGACCAGCACCCTAGCAATGTGAACTCGTTTACGTTCGCCACCCGAAAGTGAAGTGACCGGTCGATTTGCCAACTCATCAAGCTTCAATTGAGTCATGACCTCTGCGACTATTTCGTTATTTTCTGCAGAAGTCGTGGTGCCCAACCATGGGATGCGCCCCCATTCGACGACATCTCGAACGGTAAACGGAAATGAGACCGTTGTCTCTTGTGTCAGGACGGCTCTTTGCTTTGCCCGTTCACCAAGGGTCATTTTTGAAAGGTCCTGGCCTGCCAACATGACCCGACCGGTAGTTGGTGCGAGATCGGCAGCCATGAGGGCGAGGAGAGTGGACTTACCTGATCCGTTCGGGCCAATAATGCAGGCCAGTGATCCTGCTTGCACTGAGACATTTATAGCGTGTAATCGGATTAGTTCCTTTGAGCGGGCAGAGACGTCGATCAGGTCCAAAATTGGAAAAGTCATTAGGCCCAACCGCCTTGGCTCGCCCTGGTCCTACGAATAAGGATGAAGAAGATGGGGGCACCCACGACCGCGGTGATCGCCCCAATTGGTACTTCAATGGGATTTGCTACTACCCGGGACGCGGTATCGGTAACTAAAATAAGCAGTGTTCCGGCGAGGGCACTGATTAAAAGTAGGGGTCCGTGGCGCGGGCCGATAACCATGCGCACCGCATGTGGCACTAGCAATCCGACGAAGGCGATTACCCCGACGCTGGAGACACCCACCGATACCAGCAGCACCACCGCAATCAAGGCGCGGTATCTCACCGCGGATACGTTTACGCCTAAGGCGTTCGCCGCACGGTCTCCGAGTGACAGCACGTCCAGTGAGTTGGCCATGGTGGCTGAAATGCCGGCACCAACTATTACGAAAGGTGCCACTGTTAGAACCGCGGCCCAGGTAGTGAGTGACAAACTGCCCGTGGACCAGAAAGTAACAGATCTCGTGGCAGTTGAGTCTGACACTGAAACTAGCACCGTCAGCAAGGCTCCGGCAAATGCGGTAACTGCCACACCAGCCAGCAGCAGTGTGACTACCTCGGGCACCCTGTTCCGAATCGATATTGAAGTTACAACTGCAAGTGCAATGGCACCGCCAGCGCATGCCCCCAGAGCGGAGAAAGCAGTATTGAACGACGCTCCAAGACTGACCGCGGCGACGCCACCTAAGGCCGCACCGGCGGATACCCCAACGAGCGCCGGGTCGGCGAGTGGATTGCTCAGTGACCCTTGCATGAGCACACCCGCGAGAGCCAATCCACTCCCGATCAAAATGGCCATGACGACTCGTGGGCCCCGGATATTCCAGATTATTGACGTAGTTGTGTCTGCCACACCAATGTAGAGCGCACCTATTGCGATCGCTATCACTATTAGCAACAGAATTACCGCGAGGGCGGCGGGGCGGCTTCTCATTCGGTCATGGCTTTGGTGATTGCTTCCCGCAGGGCGTCAACCAAGTTGGCGGTACGCGGGCCGAAAGACAGGAGCAGGGTGTCGTCGACGGCAATAACTCTCTTGGCCCGGCCCGCCTCAGATTGGGCAATCCCCGGCAAATTAACGAGTCCGTTGATCCCCCCAACGGAATCTAAGCCTTTGGACATCACCAAAATAAGATCGGGGTTAATCTGCGCGATTGCCTCCGCTGTCAGCGGGGTGAACGCACCTAAACCCGCGGCAGCCCCTGCGTCAATTGAGCCAGCCGCCTCAATTAGCGAATCTGCTCCAGACCCCAAGCCGCCAATTAAGTAGATTGCCGAAGTGCCCCTTAGGTAGAGAAAGGCTATGCGGGCTTTGGTCGCACCGGGTGGGGTCGAGCTGGCATCATCTGAATTGAAAGTCGTAGCTTCAGAAATCACCCGATTTGCTGTTGATTCGTCGACTCCAACTGCCACGGCAATTGCTGCGGTGCGCGCGCCTATGTCGGTCAAGCTCCAGGCTTCAGGGATCTCTACCACCGGCACACCCGCAGCGCGAATTTGCTCAATCGCCTCCGGGGGCGACGTCGAGGCGTCAACTAGGACTAAATCAGGGCTTAGCGACAATACTTTTTCGGCACTGACTGAATGAGCTTTGGTCACTACCATCGCGCCAGAAATCTCTTGAAGGCTACTCGTTTCGTCGCGGCCAACCACACTTTCACCAACTCCTAGTGCGACGAGAGTTTCACCAACTCCGGTCGCGAGGCTGACAATGCGTTTAGGGGCGAGGGGGCCCACGACTGCGCGTTCAAACTTTGGCATTGGCACATCGGTTGACGTGATTGCCTGAAAGTGAGACAGCAAATTAGGAGTCGGGCTGATCGGCGTAGCAATATTTGTTGTTGAGCAGGCACCAACCAAAGACGCGAACAGAGCTAGCGGCACTAGCAGGGTTAGGCGCATTCTCATTGAAGTATTATCGCGCGCTACTTTCCTTGAAGTCCTGACACAGCGTCGGGATGACCCCGACACTGTGTCAAGCGCGCGCCTCGCTAAGTGAAATACAGTGATGCGGTGTTCAAGGTTCCCAGAATAATTCTCACTGCTGCCATCCCGGTGATGCTGGTGGCGAATTCGCAGAGCCTGGTGGCTGTTGCCAAGGAGCCATCAGGGAAAAAGGCACCTACCATCTCGGCAACACCTACCCGTGGTCTCAACCCAGCCGGCAATGTAATAACTGTGTCGGGGCGAAATTTCGACCAGTCGGTTGGGATTTATGTGGCGTTTTGCGTCACTCCCAGTGCGGGCCAACAACCATCACCGTGTGGGGGTGGAGTAAATATCGGTGGTGCAAGTGCAGCATCCGTCTGGATTTCATCCAATCCACCGCCCTACGGCAGCTCACTCGCTACCCCGTATTCGACAGGGGGCAGATTCAAGGTGAGAGTCGCCGTTTCGGCGCTCATCGGGTCGGTCGACTGCCGAAAAGTTTCTTGCGCGGTAGTAACACGGGCCGATCACACCCGCCCAGGGGACCGTCGTTTTGATACCGCTCTCCCCGTAAGTTTTTTAGCCCAGTAAATCGATTAAGTATCTACGATAGGAGTAAATGAAATGAAGAGTAAGTCTCTGGTGGTCATTTTCGGGCTCGCGCTGAGCGTTGCGGGTGGCGCAGCAACGTCGCCGGCGTTTGCCGATACCGGGTTCAATGCAACAATCGCTGGGCAGCCCAACTATTCACCGCTCGTAAACTTGGCGCAATCGTCAACTTTGAAAGTTGATGTGGTGAACCTGCCAGCGAATGTCGGTCTTTATGTCCTAAATTGCAAGGTCCCGGATAACCCCAGGTCTGCCCCGACCCTTTGTGACTCATCGACCGCTGCACTCGCTTATCTCCCCGCGGATGCGGCTCCAAAAGCAAGTGTGTCCATTCCGATCAGAGTAAATGCAGAATTTTTGGGTACCAATCCCAACCCATCGACGGTAGCTACTCCTATTGGGCCTGTCGACTGCAGGGTTAACACCGGCAACCCTAGGTCAACAACTTGCGCAGTCTACGTACTTGGCGCTGGCAGGGAAAGCGCTAATCCTGCCTACATGCGGGTCTATCCAACGGTGTTTTCGCCGGTCTCACCCAATCGTGCAAGTGACGCTGCCACGGTAGTTGTTTCGGATAAGGTCGTGAAGTTGAAGGACCAAATGCAATTGAAGCTAGATGTGGTCTCGCCGATGAAGGTTTCGATGAAATCAGGGCTCGTGCCCAATCTAACGGCCGATAATTGTGCGGTCACGAATTCGACAATCAAAGCATTAAAAGATTCTGGTACTTGTAATGTGACAATCAGCACAACAGGCGGTAAGAATTTCCGGCCAACGGTAACTACGCGAGTATTTCGACTTACCCGCTAGGTGTAGGTGCTCCGAGGCTCGCGTTAAAACCGGAAGTTGCTAGACCTCCGTGGATGAAATTCAACACTGCTTGGATTTCATCCACGGGGTCGCAGCCGGTTGTTTCAATAAGGTCTATTGATGCCTGAACCGTCCCCCAAATATAGTGCGCGAGTTGAGTCGGGTTGGGGCTACCAAGGCCTGATAGTGCCGTCATCAATGGGCTGATCAAATCAGCGTGCATTGCACCCACCTGTGCCCGACGTGCCGGTGGAAGTTCAATCGAGGCCGCTGATTTAAGTAGGGAATGCTGACCGTCGGCTACATAAGTCAGGACCGAAGTTACCCAAGCGTCCACCAGTGAGTTTGGATCGTCGATGCCCGTGGTGGCGGTCCGCAAGGTGATGGCCCACGAATCAAGTTCGTCCACGATTACGTCGGCAATGAGGTCCGCGGCGCTGCTGTAGTACTCGTAGACGGCGGACCGCGAGAGTCCAACCTGGGTCGCAACTTCGGCGACGGTGAATGCTCTGCCACTTCTGATCAGTGCGGTGGCAGCAACCAGGAGATCAGCGCGACGAAGCTCACGGTGTTCAATTACCGTGGGCGCTTTGATCTTAGGCATCTGCCTGCTGGTCGAGCTAGAGGGAGTCGACGCGCTTGGCGATTGACGACTTGCGGTTGGCTGCCTGATTGGCGTGGATAACGCCCTTACTGGCTGCTTTGTCGAGGGCCCTGTTGGCATCACGGGCAAGTTCTTTGGCCTCGGTGCTCTTGCCGGCGGCCGCTGCCTCGCGGAACTTTCGCACCGCCGTCTTGACGGATGACTTAACGGCCTTATTGCGCTCACGGGCCTTCTCATTAGTCCGATTACGCTTGATCTGCGACTTAATGTTCGCCACGGGACAACTTTCTGGTCTGGGGTCTGGGACGGTACTTGAGCCCGCACGGATGCGGGTGCTACCTAAGGTTACCCGTAGGCTGGGCGTTAACCCAAATCGGATCCCTGCTAGAACTCAGGCCCACCCACCCGATCTACCTAAAGGACCCAAAGTGCCGCTCCCGCAGCCCGGTGCCACCGACCCAACGGTCATCCGGAATTTCTGCATCATTGCCCATATTGACCATGGCAAGTCCACCCTGGCCGACCGCATGCTCCAGGCCACCGGGGTGGTCGACGCCCGCTCGATGAGGGCCCAGTACCTCGACCGGATGGATATTGAGCGGGAGCGGGGAATCACCATTAAGTCGCAGGCGGTCCGGCTACCCTACCGTGGGCAGGGTGGTGGCGACTATGTCTTGAACCTGATCGACACCCCAGGGCACGTCGATTTCACTTATGAAGTTTCCCGGTCGCTGGCTGCGTGCGAGGGGGCGGTTTTAGTTGTCGACGCCGCACAGGGCATTGAGGCCCAGACTCTGGCGAACCTCTACCTAGCCCTTGAAAATGATTTGACGATTGTGCCGGTACTCAACAAAATTGATCTGCCAGCAGCTCAACCAGAAAAATACGCCGCGGAACTTGCGCGCATCATTGGCTGTGATCCTGATGACGTAATGCGAATCTCAGCGAAAACTGGCGAGGGCGTGCCTGAGTTGCTCGAGCGCATCGTTCGAGATATCCCGGCCCCCAAAGGTGATGCCGATGCGCCCGCCCGCGCGCTAATCTTCGATTCGATTTACGACACCTACCGCGGTGTTGTTACTTATGTACGGGTGATTGACGGACGCATTGCGACGCGGGATCGCGTTAAAATGATGATGACCGGTGAAGTTCATGAACTACTTGAAGTGGGCGTTATCTCCCCTGAACCGGTGCCGGGTAAAGGCATTGGAGTCGGAGAGGTCGGCTACCTGATTACGGGAGTCAAGGATGTTCGTCAGTCACGTGTCGGCGACACCGTCACGACGGCGCAGCATGGTGCGACACAGGCGCTCGGTGGTTACCGCGATCCAAAACCAATGGTTTTCTCCGGGCTTTACCCAATCGACGGCTCTGACTATCCAGAATTGCGTGACGCACTTGACAAACTGAAGCTGAACGACGCGGCTTTGGTCTATGAACCCGAGACCTCCCTTGCGCTCGGGTTCGGGTTTCGGTGCGGTTTCCTGGGGTTACTACATATGGAGATCGTGCGGGAACGCCTCGAGCGTGAGGCGAATCTGGATTTGATCTCGACGGCGCCCAACGTGGTGTATCGGGTGCTAAATGATGAAGGTATCGAGTTGGTGGTCACTAATCCGAGTGAGTTCCCGACTCAAAAAGTCGACAAGATTTTCGAGCCGGTTGTTCGAGGTACCGTGATTTTGCCAAGTGAGTTCGTCGGCACTGTTATGGAACTTTGCCAACAGCGGCGGGGACTGATGCTCGGCATGGACTATCTATCCGAGGATAGAGTTGAGTTGCGCTATGACCTCCCGCTCGCGGAGATCGTCTTCGACTTCTTTGATCAGTTGAAGTCGCGTACCCGGGGCTATGCCTCACTCGACTATGAATTGACTGGTGAACAGGAAGCGGATCTCGTCAAAGTCGATATTTTGCTGCACGGTGACGCCGTCGATGCATTTAGTGCCATCGTGCACCGTGATAAGGCCATGGCATACGGGGTAATGATGACCGGCAAGCTCAAGGAGTTGATCCCACGTCAGCAATTTGAGGTGCCAATTCAGGCGGCAATTGGCTCACGCGTGATAACTCGCGAGACTATCCGCGCAATCAGAAAAGACGTGTTAGCTAAATGCTATGGCGGTGACATCACCCGTAAACGCAAGTTGCTGGAAAAGCAGAAAGAAGGCAAAAAGCGGATGAAGATGGTGGGGCGGGTTGAGGTGCCGCAGGAGGCTTTCATCGCCGCGCTTTCCACCTCGGACACCACGACCAAGAAATAGGTCAAGGTGCGGCCCTTCTCTGTCTATGTTCATGTGCCTTTCTGCGCGACTAGATGTGGTTATTGCGATTTCAACACCTACACGGCTACTGATTTAGGTAATCAAGTACAGCGCGACACTTTTGATCAGGTGTTGATCTCTGAGATACAACTTGCTTCCCATGAACTGGGCTCAGACCGGCGCCCGATCGAAACCGTGTTCTTCGGCGGTGGCACGCCAACGATGCTAAGCGGCAAGGCACTCGTGGCGGTGCTTGCAGCCATTGAGGAAGAGTTTGGATTCGCCTCGAACGCCGAAATCACCACTGAGGCAAACCCTGACAGTGTCGATCAGACCAAGCTTGATCAACTGCGCGCTGGCGGTTTTACGCGCATCTCATTCGGGGTGCAAAGTGCATCTCCCGCCGTACTTCAGACTTTAGACCGAACGCACACCGCGGGTGCTGCGGCCTCGGCAATTGCAATGGCAAGGGCTGCGGGCTTTGAGCACATCAGCGCGGATCTCATTGTTGGCACCCCCGGTGAGACCGATGATGACCTTCGGGCATCTGTTGAGTTGGTAACTAACGCTGGTGTTGACCATGTGTCGGCTTACACGTTAATTGTTGAGCCAAATACCCCTCTGGCTCGCCAGGTTGCGGCTGGAACAGTTGCTAGTCCCGATGAAGACGATGCTGCTCATCGGTACGAATTAGTGGATCACCTGCTAACCGAGCGCGGGTTCACTTGGTATGAAGTTTCGAACTGGGCGAAGCCAGGTGGACGGTGCCAACACAATCTGCATTACTGGCTTAATGATGATTGGTTGGGCATCGGCCCGGGTGCCCATAGCCACATTGATGGTACGCGTTGGTGGAACGTAAAACATCCGCGTTCATACTCACAGAAATTGACCGCTGGTGACTTACCCATTGACGAACGTGAGGTGTTGACGCCTCCGCAAATCCGAATGGAGCAGGTCATGCTGGGGTTGCGAACGGCCTCGGGCCTGGACCTAGCCGCCGTCGAGGGCCTCGATGATCAGGTCATTGCCAAACTCGCAAGTGATGGCTTGTTGGACGAAGCCGCGCTGGCCGGTGGTCGGCTCGTAGTCTCGACTCGGGGTCGACTTTTTGCCGATGCGGTCGTGCGAGATCTCCTGGGCTGGAGGTGAATGCGCGCGTTTTTGTCGTGAAAAGCAGATAATCGGTCGGTTTCACGACAAAAACGCGCGCATTAAGGGGTTTGGGCTAAGCGCGCGAAGAGTTTATTGGGTGTTCAAGACAAATGGTGTTCTGCGGTAACCGCTGGCAAAAAGTGGTGAGGTAATAATCATGTCGGCGGTAGTCCGGTTACTTGCAATAGCAATATTCCACAGCGTGGCGATACGTAACAGTGCCTTAACGTCTAGGTCATGCGGTTGCTGCTCAAGGGGTCCCCAGAAGAAGACCGAGAGATCGATCGCGCCTTGGGTGATGAATGCGCCGCCGTCTTGACTCTTCGGTGCGCCAAGGCTCGGCTTAGTGCCCCGATCGGGGACGAAATCCATCACGCCTAGGAGGTTTTCCATGCCCAAACCTTGCCGGAGCAAGATTTCAGCACTTGGGTGATCCGATGAAGGACTGATGAATGCTCGGTGGAGGTTCTGGCGGATCATTTCGGGCGCCGATCGGAACAGGGCGTATTGTTAGCACTCACGAGTGCGGAGTGCCAGTGGCAACGGGGCAAAGGAGGTGCACATGCTAGAAGATAGGCGCCTCGCCGTCCTCCGCGCCATTGTCGAGGATTACGTCGCAACCCATGAGCCGGTGGGTTCAAAAGCGCTGGTGGAGCGCCACAACCTCGGAGTTTCGCCCGCAACAATTCGCAATGACATGGCCGCTTTAGAAGACGAGGGCTACATCGCTCAGCCGCATACCAGCGCCGGGCGCGTACCGACAGACCTCGGCTACCGCCTTTTCGTTGATCGACTTTCTGGCGTCAAGCCACTTAGCTCACCGGAGCGCCGCGCGATTCAAGAGTTCTTGGATAGTTCAGTGGACCTTGACGATGTCATGGTGCGCACCGTGCGCCTTCTCGCTCAGATTACGCGGCAGGTGGCCCTTGTGCAGTATCCGACGCTGTCACGAAGCAGTGTGCGCCATATTGAACTCATTGCCCTGAGCACCACCAGATTGATTATGGTTTTGATTACCGATAACGGCCGGGTGGAGCAACGCACCATTGAATGTGCGGCGCCGATAAGTGAGATTGCTCTTGGGGATATTCGCGCCCGGCTACTAGTTGCGGTAAGCGGCCAGTCGTTCTTATCAATTCCAGAGATACTTTTAACTTTCAGCGGGCAATTCCCGGCTGAGATGCAACCTTTGGTGACAATCATTCAGGCAACATTGCTTGATGCTGTTACTGAACGGATTGATGAACGGGTGGTACTCGGTGGCACTGCGCACCTAGCGCGTTATGGCGATGCCTTCCCGCTGTCTATTCAACCGGTTCTTGAAGCACTTGAGGAGCAGGTGGTATTGCTGCGACTGCTCGGCGAATCGTCGACCAACACCTCGGTGACCGTGCGAATTGGCCATGAGAATCCAGTTGAAGCGATGGAATCAACTTCGGTGGTGACTGCTCGTTACGGTATTGGTGATTCAACGGTGGCCTCCCTCGGAGTGGTTGGGCCGACCCACATGGATTACGCAGGCAATATTGCTGCCGTGCAGGCGGTCGCGCAATATGTCGGCCGTATTTTGGGTGAGCAATGAGCGCGGCCGGCCCCGACTATTACGCCCTCCTTGGAGTTGCGCGTGATGCGACCGCAGATGAGATCAAGAAGGCCTACCGCAGGTTAGCGCGGGAGTTGCATCCTGACGTAAACCCAGATTTGCAAAGCCAGGAGCGGTTCAAGATCATCACGGCTGCCTATGAAGTCCTTAGTGATCCGGAAAAGCGCCAAATGTTTGACCTAGGCGGTGATCCGCTCAGCAGCGGTGGCGGTGGGCACTCCCAAGGCTTTGACTTCGGCGACATCATGGACGCATTTTTCGGCGGTGGCGGTGGGCAGCGAGGCCCGCGCACTCGGGCCCGTCGCGGCCAAGATGCCATGATTCGAATTCAAAGCACTCTTTCAGCGGCGGTATTCGGCGAGACTCGAGATATTACGGTTGATACGGCGGCGGGCTGCGCAACTTGTGGTGGCAAGGGTACTGCTTCGGATAGTGAAGCCGTCACTTGTGTGATGTGCAAGGGTCGGGGCGAGGTGCAGCAGGTGCAGCGGTCTTTCCTTGGTCAGGTAATGACATCGAGGCCCTGCCCGACCTGCCAAGGGTTTGGCAGCACGATCCCGCATCCGTGCCACGAATGTGCTGGCGATGGACGGGTGCGTACCCGCCGCACGATCACTATCAAAGTACCGCCGGGGGTAGACAGTGGTACTCGAATTCAACTATCAGGTGAGGGCGAAGTCGGGCCCAATGGCGGTCCGGCAGGAGATCTATATATCGAAGTTATGGTGCAGCAACATCCCGTGTTCGAGCGCCAAGGCGATGAGTTGCATTGTGCTCTGACTTTGCCGATGACTTCAGCGGCACTTGGTACCACCGTAAAGTTTGACACCCTTGATGGTGAGCAGGAGATCAATGTAAGGCCGGGGACCCAGCCTGGTGCGATTCTTACGCTGCGTGGACTTGGTGCAGCTCGGCTGCGGGGTGGTGGTCGCGGTGATCTCTATGTACACCTAGGCGTTGAGATTCCGACAAAACTTGATGATGCTCAAGTCACGTTACTCAAACAACTCGCGGACTTGCGTTCGGAAGACGTAGTGCGCGTTGGTGATGGCGGTGACGATGCTGGAGGCGGCCTATTTACTCGCCTAAAGGATGCGTTTTCCCCGCGGTGAGTGCTCCTGTCTTTTATATTGCCGATCCAGACTTGCAGCAGGCGCAGGTCGATCAAGAAATACCTCTGTCCGGCTCCGAAGGCCGTCACGCGGTGTCGGTGCTGCGTGTCAAAACTGGGGAGGATGTCGAAATTGTTGACGGCTGTGGCCTACGGATACATGGCACTGTCGTAAGTGTGAGCGGCAAGGAGAACTTGCGGGTGCGGGTTTCCAAGGTGCTAATTGAACCAATAGCCCCACTTCGCATCACGGTGGTGCAAGCACTCCCAAAAGGTGAGCACGGCGAACTTTCCATTGACTTGCTGACCCAAGTTGGGGTCGATGTGATCGTGCCTTGGGCGGCGGGCCGGTCGATCACCAGGTGGGCCCCTGATCGTATTGAAAAAGCCCGAGGTAAGTGGCAGGCAGCAGTGACCGCCGCGGCCAAGCAAGCTAGGCGCGCCCGCTGGCCAGTGCTCGGCGATCTAGCAACAACGGTGCAGGTAGCTGAACTCATTACCGGTGCCGGGGCGGCAATTGTGTTGCACGAGGAAGCAATCACCCCATTGCTCGCGGTGCCGATTGCTGATCGCGAGGGAGCCAGCGATGTAGTACTCATAGTCGGGCCTGAGGGTGGCATCGGCGAAGACGAGCGAGAGATCTTTCGGGCAGCCGGTGCGTTTGAGGCGCGGCTGGGCCCAAGTGTGTTGCGGTCATCGGCGGCCGGTGCCGTTGCAACTGCCGTTTTATCGGCTACCCGTAACTGGGGTAGACCCAGCGTGGGAGGATCAACTTTATGAGCGAGTGCCTTTTCTGCCGCATTGTTGGGGGGGAGATCCCAGCTGCTGAGGTAATGCGCACCAGTGAGGTAGTGGCGTTTTGGGATATCTCACCGCAAGCTCCAACCCATGTGCTGGTTGTCCCAACCACTCATTACGACGATGCCATGGCGATGTCGAGTGCTGATCCAGATTTGGCCGGCCGTTTACTTAGGGCAGCCGGTGAGGTAGCAAATTCACAGGGGCTGGATGCTGGCTACCGAATTGTGTTCAACACCGGTGACGATGGTGGCCAAAGCGTCCGCCATGTGCACGCCCATGTTCTTGGTGGCCGGGCGATGAGCTGGCCGCCAGGATGAGCGCATCTGCACCTGATGCCGCGCAGGCTCAGGCAAAAATCACGGTACCGCACTCGCAATCAATGGTGGCACTTATCGGTTCTGGTGATGAGTTCTTACGCCTCGTCGAAAACTCATTCCCCGAGTGCGACGTCTTAGTTCGCGGTAATGAGATCACGCTCACCGGCACCCCCGGTGATGTCGGCATTATTGAGGTCTTCTTCAGCGAGATGTTGGCAATGCTCCGAACCGGGCAGGCGTTGACCGCGGAGTCGGTTGAGCGCAGTATTTCCTTATTGCGCACAGGTGCGCGCCCTACCGAAGTGTTAACTTCAAATATTCTCAGTAATCGCGGGCGCACTATCCGTGCCAAAACTTTAAACCAGAAGCGCTATGTAGATGCCATCGATAACAACACGGTTGTCTTTGGCATTGGCCCCGCTGGTACCGGCAAGACTTATCTGGCGGTCGCGAAAGCGGTCCAAGCGCTGCAGGCCAAGCGGGTGAATCGCATCGTCCTTACTCGGCCAGCGGTTGAGGCCGGTGAGCGTCTGGGATTCCTGCCCGGCACTTTGTCGGAGAAGATTGATCCCTATCTGCGACCGCTCTACGATGCGTTGCACGACATGATTGACCCTGACTCGATACCGCGGCTAATCACCAGCGGCACGATTGAGATCGCGCCACTTGCGTACATGCGCGGGCGCACATTAAATGATGCATTCATTATTCTTGATGAAGCCCAAAACACCTCCGCCGAGCAGATGAAAATGTTTTTGACGCGGCTTGGTTTCAGCTCGACGATGGTGATCACCGGTGACGTAACTCAGGTTGATCTCCCCAGTGGCACCACAAGTGGGCTTCGTGTAGTGGGCGAAATTCTTGAGGGTATTGAAGATGTGGCGTTCTGCCGCCTCACCTCACAAGATGTTGTTCGGCATAAACTGGTCGGCCGTATTGTCGACGCCTACGATCGATACGACGCAGAACGAGCGTCTAAGTGAGGTGTAGGAAATGATCGGGTCAGGCGTAGTTGTGTCGAATGAGACCTCATTTCAGTGCGATACCCAAGCATTAGCAAAGTTGGCCTCATTATTGTTTTCGGAGTTGCGGATTCACCCCGATGTCGAACTTGGTATTCGCCTGATTGATGCCACTGAGATGTCCGAATTACATCTGCAATGGATGGATGAGCCGGGGCCAACCGATGTGTTGTCATTTCCGATGGATGAACTTCGAACCGCACCTATTGGAGTAGAACCTGAATTAGGCATACTCGGTGACATCGTGCTGTGCCCACAGGTTGCGCAGGACCAGGCGGCCGAATTTTCGCGTAATCTTAATGGGGAGTTGCAGCTCTTAACTATTCATGGGGTTCTTCACTTGATTGGATACGACCACATGACCGACGACGATCACGCTGAGATGTTTGCTCGACAAGATGAACTGCTCTCTATCTGGCAGCTGCAGAGTGCAGGATCTAAATGACCGCGGTTGATATTTGGTGCACCGTCTTGTCGGTTGGTCTTATCGGTTTGGCTGGCCTGTTGATCAGTGTCGAAACAGCCATCAATCGGGTATCGCGCGGCCGGATTGATGATATTAGGCGCGAGTCAGGTAAACGTGCTGAGAAGCTGCTAGTAGTACTGGCTGATCGGGCTCGGTACGTAAATGTTCTGCTTTTCCTGTCGACGTCGGCGACCGTAACGGCAACAGCGTTGATCACATTTGCGTTTTATGACGTACTCACTGTTCATGGCACCTGGCCAGTTGGAGGTGCTCTGGCTTTTGCGGTAGTCATCATGGTCGTTATCGCATATGTTGCCCTTGGGGTAGCCCCGCGCACCTTGGGCCGCCAGCATGCTGAGCGAATTGCCCTCAGTGCGGCTGGCCCAGCGCGTTTCCTCGCTGTCGTGCTCGGCCCACTGGCTACCCTCCTAATCCATATCGGTAATGCACTCACACCAGGCAAAGGTTTTCGCGAGGGGCCGTTCGCATCACAGGCCGAGTTGCTTCAGTTAGTTGATCAGGCTAAGGCAGACGCCTTGATTGAAGACGATGAACGCCAGATGATCCATTCAGTTTTCGAGTTGGGTGATACTTTCGTCAAGGAAGTCATGGTACCGCGCACCGAGGTGGTATTTATCGAACGCGATAAATCACTTCGCCAAGCTATGTCACTCGGGTTGCGCTCCGGATTTTCGCGGATCCCAGTTATCGGTGAAAATGCCGATGATGTGGTGGGGGTTGTGTATCTCAAGGACATGATGCGACGAACTTTCGAGCACCGTGATGCTGAACATGACGAACTCGTTGAGAGTCTGATGAGGCCACCGTATTTTGTGCCTGATAGCAAGCCGGTGGATTCGTTACTTCGTGATATGCAGTCGGCACGTGTGCATATGGCTATCGCGGTTGATGAATATGGCGGTACGGCCGGCTTGGTAACTATCGAGGATGCCCTTGAAGAGATCGTTGGCGAAATTGCTGACGAATACGACACTGCCGCCCCTGAAGTGGCCGAATTATCTGATGGTGCATTCAGAGTCAGTGCCCGCCTGCACGTCGAGGACTTTGCGGACCTCGTCGGCATTGAAATTGACGGCGATGAAGAAGGTGTCGACACCGTTTTGGGCCTGATGGCCAAGCGTCTCGGCCGAGTGCCGATCTCCGGCGCGGTAATCGAAGAACTTGGGTGGACGTTGACGGCCGAACAAGGTGCGGGCCGGCGCCACCGCATCGGCACGGTACTGGTCGAGCGCCTTGTTAATCCACCGGTCCCTCTTCTGGAAAGCGACATAAGTGATTAGTGAATCCGCTGTTGAGGATGCGAAATTGGTGACCTTGGCCAAGGGTGCGGCCGCCCGCATCGGGGCCCGCGAGGGAGCGGGCGTCCGAGATGAGATGGGACGCAGCTATTCGGGCGCGAACGTTAGCGCCGGGCAGTTCACGTTGTCGGCTCTCGAACTTGCGGTGGCCCAAGCCTTAGCTGCCGGTGCGAAGGGGCTGGAGCTGGCGGTGGTAGTTGGAGCTGAACATGTTGACCTAGAACTGCTCCGAGCAGTTGCCGGTGGCGGCTTACCCGTGCTGCACTGCCTAGCATCCGGTGAAATTCACGAGCGGCTTTCGACTTGATGCATCGCAGCGGATTCGTCTCGATAGTAGGTCGGCCCAATGCGGGTAAATCGACGCTGACCAATGCCCTAGTGGGTCAAAAAGTGGCGATCACGTCAGATCGTCCACAAACCACCAGACGTGCCATCCGCGGCATTCTTACGCGCGAGGATGCGCAGATTATTCTCGTTGACACCCCTGGATTACATCGGCCCAGAACCTTACTTGGCGAAAGACTAAATGAAGAGGTTCGCGAAACTTGGTCAAGTGTTGACGTCATTGGTCTTTGCCTGCCGGCGAACGAGGAGATTGGGCCGGGCGACAAATTCATTGCGAGGCAAATTATTGCGCTGGGGCGCACGCCGATCGTAGTAATTGTTACCAAGGCAGATACCCTCTCGCGCGCGTTATTGGCTGAGCATCTGCACCAGGTAGGGGAACTGGCCGCCGAGCTCGAAGGTAGCTGGTCCTGCATTGTCCCGGTATCGGCTTTTAGCGGTGAGAACCTAACGGTTCTTGCTGACGAGTTTGCGGGCTTGTTGCCCGAAGGCCCGATGCTCTATCCGGATGGCGAAGTAACCGATGAGCCGTTGGAGATAGCGGTGGCTGAACTCATTCGTGAGGCAGCCCTTGAGGG
The DNA here is from genome assembly GCA_002737125.1 of Actinomycetota bacterium. Classification (GTDB taxonomy): domain Bacteria; phylum Actinomycetota; class Actinomycetes; order S36-B12; family S36-B12. Next base: position 16,225 of record NSHP01000016.1, read on the forward strand.
GGTGTCCGACGAGTTACCCCACTCAATCGCGGTCTTAATTGACGAGATGGGGCTCCGGGAAGGCCGTCCTGATGATCGTCCGCTCACAGATATTCGCGCTCTTTTATATGTCGAGCGCGATAGTCAGAAGGCAATTGTCATTGGCAAGGGTGGGGCGCGGTTGAAATATGTCGGAACTACGGCCCGCGCCGGTATTGAGCAACTGCTCGGGACCAAGGTCTTCTTGGAGATTCACGTCAAGGTTGCCAAGGATTGGCAGCGCGACCCAAAGCAATTGCGGCGGTTAGGTTTCTAATCTTCGGGTGCGGCGTCCTTGGTCAGCACCGGCGATAAGAGACAATGGGCTGTGCCGCTCTACCGTGATGAAGCCATCGTGCTGCGAACCCAAAAATTGGGTGAGGCCGATCGCATCGTCACCCTGCTGAGCCGGGGCCATGGCCGGATTCGCTGTGTGGCCCGCGGGGTTCGCAAAACCACAAGTCGAATCGGTGCACGCCTTGAGCCATTTAGTCATGTGGATGTTCAGCTTTATGAAGGTAAGTCCCTTGACACGGTCTCGCAGGTCGAAGCCCTGGCTTCACATGGTGCGGTGCTAGCTGGGGATTATCGGCGCTGGACTTCGGGCACGGCGATGCTGGAGACCGCAGAACGCTTGACTCCGGAAGAACGTGAGCCGGCTGTGCAGCAGTATGCGCTCCTCGTCTCGGGACTCCGCTCGTTGACCGCAAATGAACATGACGGTGGATTGATCCTCGACTCTTATCTATTGCGCTCACTCGCTGTCGCCGGGTGGTCTCCATCATTTGAAGGCTGCGCAAGATGTAGTGCCCCTGGCCCGCATCGGGCGTTCTCAGTGCAATCTGGTGGCATGGTGTGCGCTGCTTGCCGGCCACCGGGTGCGGCGGCCCCGGCCCCGGAAACGGTCGAATTACTCGGCGCACTCCTTAGCGGAGATTGGCCGGTGGCGGATTCGAGTGAGCAACGTCATCGACGTGAGGCCAGCGGGTTAGTCGCTGCCTTCCTGCAGTGGCATCTTGAGCGCGGGCTGCGGTCGTTGCCTCTGGTCGATCGCACGATCCGCGTCGATCATGTTTGGATGGGGGCATGACGCGGGCGCCCAAACCAAATCAACCCGAACCCAAGCAACCCAAACCGCATCCGTCCGGAGCCACCGCCCCGAAAATCCCAGGTGACTTAATCCCACGCCATGTCGCAATAGTTATGGATGGCAATGGCCGCTGGGCCAAGGAGCGGGGGTTACCCCGCACCGCAGGGCATGAGGCCGGTGAGGCGAGCCTATTTGACTGCGTGGAAGGTGCACTTGAACTTGGCGTCGGTTGGCTATCAGCATATGCCTTCTCGACTGAGAATTGGAAGCGCTCACCGGATGAAGTAAAGTTCTTGATGGGTTTTAACCGTGACGTAATTCGTCGCCGGCGCGATGAGATGAACGAACTTGGGGTCCGGATTCGTTGGTCGGGGCGTAGACGCAAATTGTGGCGCAGTGTCATAACAGAACTTGAAGAGGCCGAGCAATTAACTTCGAAGAACACCAAGCTAACTTTGACGATGTGCGTTAATTACGGCGGTAGGGGCGAGATCGCCGACGCCGCAACCGCAATCGCCAAGGCGGTAAAAGCTGGGCGACTTGACCCCGACAAAATAAATGAGCGGATGTTTCATCGTTATCTGGATGAGCCAGATATGCCTGACGTCGATCTTTTTGTGCGATCATCGGGTGAGCAGCGCACCAGTAATTTTCTGCTCTGGCAGTCGGCCTACGCCGAAATGGTGTTCCTCGATACCTTGTGGCCGGATTTTGACCGCCGGCATTTTTGGCATGCATGTGAGATCTATGCTTCACGCGATCGCCGGTACGGGGGAGCGGTGCCAAATATGGAGCCGGGCAAAGACGGAGCTCACTCTTGACCGGAGATGATCACGGCCTGACCCAATCAGCCCAGCGCGGCTGGCGACCGGGGCCGTTGGAGTTCTTGGCGGTTGGGCTCGTGGCACTACTGCTGGCGCAGAGTTGGTTGATAAATATCTTCGATGAGCCGGCGATGCAGACCGGAGCCACGATCTTCGTCGCCATCATCGTGCAGGCCCTACCCTTCTTGGTTTTAGGTGTGCTGCTATCGGCGGCCATTGCGGCGTTCGTCCCACCCTCGGTTTGGCAAAAGGCCCTGCCGAAAAATCAGGTGCTGGCGGTACCCGTTGCCGGCGCCGCTGGGTTTGTACTCCCAGGTTGTGAGTGCGCATCGGTGCCGGTTGCCGGGTCTTTGATGGCGCGTGGAGTGGCACCAGCTGCGGCCCTAGCATTCTTACTGTCCGCTCCCGCCATCAACCCCATCGTGTTGGTTTCGACATTTGTCGCCTTCCCCGGTAACCCGCAGATGATGGTTGCGCGGTTGCTCGCTTCCCTCGCCACCGCAATCATCATGGGGTGGTTGTGGCTGCGATTTGGGAAGGCCGATTGGATCCGAATTCCCCGGCGCGATCACCTTGTTGGGGATTCCAATTGGCATACCTTCAGATTGACTGCAGCGCATGATTTTTTGCACGCGGGTGGCTTCTTGGTTGTCGGTGGTTTGACCGCTGCGGTCATTAACGTGGTTATCCCGCAGGAGTGGTTGGCGAAGGTGGCGGCCAATCCATTGATTGCCATCGTCGGGTTGGCATTACTGGCCGTGATCTTGTCTATTTGCTCAGAGGCTGATGCTTTTGTGGCAGCCAGCCTGACCCAGTTCTCGTTGACCGCCCGCTTGGCGTTCTTGGTGGTGGGTCCGATGATCGATCTGAAATTAATTTCAATGCAATCGGGGATCTTCGGGCGAAAGTTCGCTGTTCGTTTTGCCCCCACCACCTTTTTAGTCGCGATTTTACTGAGCACTTTGGTTGGGTGGTGGCTACTTACATGACCCGTGAAGTGCAATCGGTTATTTTATTGTTGGTCGGCAGCTCCGTGGTTCGTATTTCGTGGGGTACCACTTACCTCAATTATGTCAAGGAGTCGATGCGCCCTTGGCTACTAATTTCGGGGGCGATCTTGGTGCTCCTTGGTGCACTCGCACTTATTGATGCGCTGCGCCGCCGACCGGCGGGGCACGCCCATTCACCAGGCGTCGCCTGGTTGCTGCTGCTACCCGTCATCACCATTTTCATTGTGGCCCCGCCGGCACTTGGTGCCTATGCCGCTGCCCGCGACTTAACTAATTCAACTCCGGTCGCCACCTCGCTTGCTCCGCTACCGGCAGGTGATCGCGTCACGATGTATCTATCGGATTACGTCACACGCGCGGTTTGGGACGAGGGCCGCACCCTGGTCGGCCGTCAGGTCGAGCTCACCGGATTCGTGACCGCCAATCCGACTGGCGGCTGGTGGCTCACCCGGTTGCAATTATTGTGCTGCGCGGCCGATGCCTTCGCGTCCAAGATCGAGCCCGTCAACCTGCCGGCCGAGGCGGTGGCGCTGCCGGAGAACACTTGGGTAACGGTGCTAGGGGAGTGGGTGCCCGGGGGTGGCACGGGGACTGATAATTCGATCCCCTTGATTCAGGTGAGCACGATCACCGAAGTTCCCGAACCTGACAACCCGTATGACTAAGCCGGAGCTGCTCGGCTAAAAAGCTGGGACGGGCCATCGCTGTGGCCCGCCCCAGCCCCCCCATCGCACGAGGCGAATCGACGCGAAAGGAAGAACAAGTGCGGTTTTATTGGATTACCCACCCGCGTGCTCACCGTAGCATAAATGAAAATCATTGTCAATCAGCGCTGATCGGCTAGATGCGCCCCATGAACTTATAGATGGCAATACCGACCACCGCGATAACCACGACCAGGCGCAGGAGACGGGAGACAAATCCAAGAACCGGCCAAGAAAGTACGAGCAACCACCCGAGGAAGAATGCGACGAGCAGTAGCAAGATGCCGCCGAGCCAGGCCAGATCGCCGGTTTGGATCAGGCCGAGAAAAAGCGCCAGAGCCGTGAAAATCACCAACAACCAGCGGGGGACCCGGTGCAACATCACCAAGATCGGAAAACTCTTACGCTCTAACGCTTGGCGGCCAGGGCCTGAACTCGAGGCGCCCTTGGCCTTCGTGGCCGGTGACGACCCGCGGGGCGGTGGCCCACTGGGCCCGCGCACACCGGTGTTCTTATCTTTCTTGGCCATGAGTCCCTCCGAGTGTGCCCGCGGCCGGCAGTGAAGCACCGGGCGACTAGCGTCAGCAATATGGTCGACCTTAATGCCTTGGCTAATTCACCGACCCCCGGCCTGATAGTGGTGAACAGATTTCGCGTCCCTTCCGAGCAGGTGGCGGAATTTGCGGCGAACTCGCGTAACGCCATTGCAGTTTTGGCTGGTTGCGATGGCTTCATCGAGGCCCTGCTAGGTCAATCCGCCGATGAGCCCGATTTGCTGACTATCACTTCGCGGTGGCTGCACGTTGGTGCGTATCGTCGGGCGCTTTCTACCTTTGAGGTGAAAGTCTCGGTCATCCCATTTCTCTCATTGGCGATTGACGAATCTTCGGCGTATGAAGTAGTGCACCACCGAACGGCGCATTCGGTGCTTGATTCGGTGAGCGGGTTGGCCGCCGACGCTGGTTCCATCGGGCTTGGCCATGCTGCTGGCCCGGTGATACCCGCGGTTCCGTCGTGAAGTCATTTGAAAACCTACGCGACGCTGGCGAGAAACTCGCCGCTCTAGTTAAAACTGAGTACTCGCAGACACCCGATGTCATCCTCGCGGTCATTCCCAATGGCGTGCCGGTGGCACTGCGGGTTGGTCGCGACCTTGGTGTCCCGGTCCGTGGCTTGCCGGTGTTTAGAACCGCCGATGGACCGGTGGTCTTCGAAGTACCTCCCGTCGCGGGTTTGCGGGTAATCGTCATTGATGACGGGGTTGAAACCGGTGCGGTAGCGCGGGTGGTGGCCACGCAGCTCATTAAAGGTGGTCCGGCGTCCTTGACCTTGGCCGTGCCGGTTTGCCCCCGGCAGTCGTTGGCAGAGTTGGCTCTGCACTATGACCAAATCATCGCGATTGACAAGCCCTTGGTGCATAGGTCCTTGGCTTGGCATTATTTGGATTTTGACACTATTGGCGAAACTTCGGCACAGCAACTGCTAGCTGACCAGTAGCCGGTGACCGAGAGGTAGCCGGTCGTGTCTACAATTCGAAGGTCCGCCGACAGCCAGCCGGAGTGGAGCGCGCCTCGCGCTCAAGAAGGAGCGCCTTGTGGCCACCGATCGTGTTGAAGCCGTAGTCAATCTCTGCAAGCGGCGGGGGTTCATTTTCCAGTCCTCCGAGATTTATGGTGGAACTAGATCAGCTTGGGATTACGGGCCCAATGGCGTAGAGCTCAAGGACAATATTCGCCGGCAGTGGTGGCAGCACATGGTGCGCGGCCGTGAGGATGTAGTTGGCCTTGATTCCTCGATTATCTTGGCCCCGCAGGTATGGGAGGCATCAGGCCACGTCAATGCCTTTGTTGACCCATTGACCGAATGCAAGAAGTGCCACAAGCGTTGGCGTGCGGATCAGCTAATTGAGGCTTATCAAGAAAAGCACGGTAAGGATCCGGTAAATGGCCTTGCAGATATCACCTGCACCAATTGCGGAACCAAGGGTGATTTCACCGAGCCGCGGGATTTCAACGGCATGTTGCGCACCACCATCGGGGTTGTTGAAGATGCTGGAGCCGTCCACTACCTGCGCCCTGAAACTGCCCAGGGCATTTTCGTCAACTACCTAAATGTGATGACCGCGGCCCGCAAGAAGCCGCCATTTGGGATTGGGCAAACAGGTAAGAGCTTCCGCAATGAAATCACCCCGGGTAATTTCATTTTCCGCACCCGTGAGTTCGAGCAGATGGAGATGGAGTATTTCGTCAAGCCGGGCACCGATGAACAGTGGCACGATTACTGGTTGGAGCAACGTTGGCAGTGGTACGTCGACCTAGGAATTGACCCAGCGAATATGCGGTTCTTCGAACACCCGAAAGAAAAACTCAGCCACTACTCAAAACGCACCGTCGATATCGAATACCGGTTCAGGTTCGCTGGTTCAGAGTGGGCTGAGCTTGAGGGCATTGCCAATCGCACCGACTTCGATCTGACCACCCATGGTGAACATTCGGGGACTGACCTGTCGTATTTCGATCAGGAGAAGAACGAACGCTGGGTGCCCTATGTGATCGAGCCAGCGGCCGGGCTATCTCGGGCGGTATTGGCCTTCCTGCTGGATTCTTACGCCGAGGACGAAGCCCCCAACGCCAAGGGCGGCGTCGATACCCGAACGGTGCTCCGTTTTGATCCGCGACTAGCGCCGGTCAAGGTGGCGGTGCTGCCGTTGTCGCGCAACGCGGATCTATCACCTAAGGCCAAGGACCTAGCGGCGGACTTGCGTAAGCGCTGGAATGTGGATTTTGATGACGCGGGTGCGATCGGCCGGCGCTACCGGCGCCAAGACGAAGTCGGCACGCCGTTTTGCATCACCGTGGATTTCGAAACATTAGAGGACCAGGCGGTCACCATACGCGAGCGCGACACCATGGCGCAGAAGCGAATTGGCCTAGATGCGGTCGCCGACTGGCTTGCTACGCGCCTGCCTAGCTGCTAAGAAAAGAACCCGCCCTGTGATGATTACGAAATCACCACAGGGCGGGTTAGGTAGGTGGGTTAGCCAGCTTGCGGGTCGTCGGCCGGGCAGGGCGCGGTTAGCGGACTACCACAGCATGAACAAGTGGCATCGAGGAACCACGCACTGATGTCGTAGTCCTCAAATGTTGCTTGAATATTAAAGACGTTGCAGCCGCAATTAAGGCACGCATGGGTTGGTACCCCGCGCTGGTCGATCATCAGATCATGCGAAGGTCCATGATCGCGATGTTGGGCCTTCCTTGCGGTGCGACGTCCGAAAAACATAAGAACTTGTTACTATTTGCCGGCGACGGCGCGCTTGAGTGACTGCCCGGCGGAAACCTTTACGGCACGCTTTGCAGCAATCTGGAGTGTTTCGCCGGTCTGCGGATTACGACCGGTACGGGCAGCGCGATCTGCGGTCTCGAAAGTCACGAAGCCGGGAATGGTGACTTTCTCGCCTTTGACGAGCTGCTCGGTGATAACTGAACTCAAACCGGCGAGGATCTGGTCAACTGCGGTTGCGGTTGAGCCGGTTTGTGCGGCAATTGCACTAACGAGTTCGGTGCGATTCATGCATTCCTCCTAGTGGAAATGATTGTCGATCAACGTTAGCACAGCGGGTTGCTGGGCTGCTGGTTCAACTCTTGGGCGATGCGTACCCCTCAGAGAGTACGCGTGCGGTGTTTTTGGGCAAAAACAAACTGGTTAATAAGCCCAGGAGGACAAAGAAGCCAGCCACCCAGGAGACCAGTTTGGTGGCTTGGGAGAAGCCCGCGGAGGCCCCTTCGACCAAGACATCGCCCCCTGGGGCCGAGGCCAGCCCGGGGATCGCTTGCCCGGCTGAACTGGCCACCGCCTGGGAGACTTCTTGGGCTTGGGCGGCTGGAACCCCGCGGGATTCCAGCTCACTCGACACCGAACTACCCAAGCCGATGAGCAAGGTCGTGCCCAAAATGGCGGTACCGATGGCGGCACCGACCTGCCGGGAGGTCGATTGCACGGCGCTGGCTTGACCGGAGTCCACGACCGGCACCTCAGCTAGGACGACGCCGGTCAACTGTGCGGTGGCGAACCCGACGCCCATGCCATAAAGGAACAACCACGGTGCCATACCCCAACCGGTGATCTCGGGGGAGATCACAAAACCTAGGCCGAGGATCGCGATGACTTCGAGCAGCATGCCTAGTTGCAGGACTCGGACCGGGCTCACCCGCTGGGAAAGTGGCGCGCCAACGCCGGATGCGAAAAATGCGCCAATGGCAAGTGCTAGCAAGATGACGCCGGTTTCCAGCGGGTTGTAGCCGCGCACCGCCTGCAGGAACAGCGGCAGGGTGAAGAGGAGACCGAACTCCCCAA
>NSHP01000017.1 GCA_002737125.1 Actinomycetota bacterium
CATGAACGGCCCCCGGCATGACGAAGTTGACCGCTTGGTCAACGCTTGGCATCGCGAGCGCCCGGATCTAGATATCTCCCCACTCGAAGTACTTTCGCGAGTGTCCCGCCTGGCTCGGCATCTGGATCTAGCTCGGCGCGCAGCATTCAATGAGCACCAATTAGAACCCTGGGAGTTCGATGTGCTCGCCGCGCTGCGTCGCGCCGGTGCCCCCTATGCACTCTCGCCCGGCCAGTTAGGCGCGCAGGCCATGGTCACTAGCGGCACCGTAACTAATCGAGTTGACCGCCTAGAAACGCGCGGTTTCGTTAGGCGTGAACGTGAACCAAGTGATCGACGTGGGGTGCGAGTTGTTCTTACCTCGGTGGGGCAGCGGGCAGTTGACGGCGCACTCACCGATCTCTTGGACCGCGAGCGCGACCTACTAGTTGGTTTAAGTGCTGATGAGCAGCAGCAACTTGCCAATCTGCTGCGCTCGCTTTCTTATGAATTCGACGCCTAATCCCCAACCTCGTTGAGTGGTGACAATTACGCCACGATGCGTGCACCGGGCACTGCACCGGTGGCCCGTCTAACCGTTCTACATACCCCTGCCGATGTCAGCCCAACCGCGATGTCCAAAGCCTGTTCTTCATCGGCTGCCAAAAACGCACAGGTTGGGCCACTTCCAGAGACAATCGCACCTAATGCTCCATAGCCCTCACCAACTTCGAGTACCTGGGACAGCACCGGCCGCAGTGAAATTGCAGCAGCTTGCAGGCCATTTTGCAACGCTGCACCTAGCGCAAATGCATCTCCAGCACGCAGCGCCTGCATCATCGTGGGTGAGACCACCGGGTCGGTGGTAACTCTCGCACCGCGGAGGCGATCACACTCGGCGTAAACGTCGGAAGTTGATAAGCCCTTTTCGGCGAACGCGAATACCCATTCAAAGACTCCGCGAGATAGTGCCGACAACAATTGTTCACCACGCCCGGTACCAATCGCTGTGCCACCATGTAGCGCAAAAGGCACGTCGGAGCCAAGTCGCGCTGCCAACACCATTAACTCCTCGCGGGACAAACCAAGTTGCCACAGTGCATCACACGCCACCAGCACGCCCGCTGCATCTGCGCTGCCGCCCGCCATGCCACCGGCCACCGGGATGCCTTTATGCAGGTGCAGTTCGACATCAGCTGAAACACCGGCATGATCAGCCAGCAGCAGCGCCGCCCGCCAAGCCAAATTTGTTTCATCAAGTGGTAATTCGCCAGCGCCCTCGCCGGAGATCGTCAAAATGACACCCGCGCCAGGTGCGACCTGGCGTGCCCGCACATCATCGAACAAGCTGACAGCGTGAAATACGGTCGCCAATTCGTGATAACCGTCAACGCGTTTGGGACCGACACCAAGTTGGAGGTTGACCTTCGCCGGCACCCGAACCGTCACTGACGCTCCCACGTACGGCTCCCTTGACATGGCTTCAGGTTAAGCGTTGCGCGCAGATTTAGCACTTTGGCCTAGGGCATCGGCTAGCCGTGCGAAATCAGCCACGGCAAGAGCCTCGCCGCGCGCACCTGGGTCGATTCCCGCCGCCACTAGTGCCAACTCGGACAGTGCTGGGGAACCCGCGAATTGTGAAAGTGCAGCGCGCAGGGATTTACGACGCTGTGCAAATGCCGCATCAATGACCGAAAACACTTCAGCTCTTGATGAGCTGCACTTTGGCGGTTCATGGCAAGTAATTCGCACCAGACCAGAATCGACCTTGGGTTCGGGCCAGAAAACCTTCTGGCCGACACCACCAGCCGCCTGCGGATCTCCGAACCAGCGAATTTTGACACTCGGCACTCCGTAGGTGCGCGACCCAGGGCCCGCAACCAATCGATCAGCAACCTCTTTTTGCACCATCACTAATATCGAACGCAGGGATGGAAGAGCCTGAAGTAAATGCAGTAGGACGGGTACCGAAACGTTGTAGGGCAAGTTCGCCACCAGGGCATCGGGTTCGAAATCTAGTTCGCGCAGGGTTAGCGCATCGCCATGGATCACGGTCAATGAGCCTGCACTTTCGGGTAGGTGCGCCTGCACCGTCAAGGGCAGTTGATCGGCGAGCACCTTGTCGATTTCGATGGCAACGACCTTCGCCCCTGGTTCGAGGAGAGCGAGTGTCAAACTCCCCAACCCTGGACCTACTTCGAGAACCTTAGAAGTAGACGTAATGCCAGCCAGCCGCACAATGCGCTGAACCGTATTTGGATCGATGACGAAGTTCTGGCCAAGCTTCTTGGTTGGCCTTATCCCCAACTGCTCGGCTAGCTCGCGAATCTCACGGGCACCAAGAAGATTGCTACCAGACACCGAAGACCCGGTGTGTGTTATCCCAGAGTTGCTTGGCCATCGTGGCTTCGTCAACGCCCCGCACTTCAGCCATCCGGCGCACCGTCAAGGGCATCAAATATGAGCCATTCGGCTTACCGCGGAATGGCATCGGAGTCAGGTAAGGCGAATCTGTCTCTACCAGCACTAGGTCATCGGGAACGACCCGCAGTGCCTCTCGCAAATCATCTGCATTCTTAAACGTAATTACGCCAGCGAAAGACATATACCAGCCGCGCTCTGCGCAATATCTGGCCATTTTTGAATCACCGCTAAAACAGTGGAAAACAACTCTCGCGGGAGCACCTTCAGATTCGAGAACCGCGATCACATCGTCGTGTGAATCTCGATCGTGAATCACTAACGCCTTGTTCAGCCTTTTTGCCAAGTCGATGTGCCACCTGAAGGATTCCTGTTGCACCGAACGTAGCTGCCCTTCGGTTCGGTAATAGTCAAGGCCGGTCTCGCCAACAGCGCGCACGACATCATGGGCGGCTAACTCCGCGATCGCGGCGTAGGCATTTTCCAAACCGCCTTGGCCCTGATCGGCAAAGATTCGCGGGGCTTCGTTCGGGTGTAACGCCACTCCGGCAATGACATCGGGGTGAGATGCGGCGATTTCAACCGACCAGCGAGCAGCTTCAACATCGCAGCCGATCTGCACGACTTTGGTTACTCCCACCGAAGCGGCGAGCTTCAGCATCTGGTCTGGATCAGGTCTAGTGTCACCGTGCAATGAACGATCGCGCACATCGAGGTGGCAATGCGAATCAATAACCGGTGACACCAAGGGCTCAGGTGCCAGCACCGGCACAACCACGCCCATCTTCAGGGGGTATCTTCCAGGCGCGGGAATAGCGAGTCGCCTTTGGTCACCGATGCGCCGACCGGGAGTTGCCCCCATACCGCAACACCATCGATGCGCTGCTCGGCTAATGCACCTGACCCATCGGCACCCAGTTGCCCCCATAAATCCTGCATTTTTTTCGGCATCAACGGGTTGTAGAGCACAGCGATAGCACGCAGTGATTCACAGATCGTGTAGAGCACTGTCTCAAGGCGCGCCCTATTAGCGGGATCCTTAGCCAACACCCAAGGCTCCTGCTCGGTGACATAGCCGTTGACTGCCTCGATGAACTCCTTGACGGCGGTGATACCGGTGGAGAAGTCAAGGGCCACCATCGCGGCATCGGCGTTAGCCGCCGTCACCACGAGCAGTGCCTGCAGGCCCTCCTCGGCGGCACCATCAGCCGTGGCGGCCGGCAAGATACCTTCGCAATAGCGTCCGACCATCGCGGTAGCGCGTGATGCCAAGTTACCTAAGCCGTTTGCCAACTCAGAGGTGTACCGAGCCGACATGTCTTCCCACGAAAATGACCCGTCTTGACCAAAAGCAATTGCGCGCAAGAAGTAGTATCGGAAAGCATCGGAGCCGAAGTGATCGATTATCTGACTCGGCGCTATCCCGGTTAACTTGCTCTTCGACATCTTCTCGCCACCGACTAAGAGCCAGCCGTGCGCAAATACTTTGCGCGGTAACGGCGCCCCCGCGGCCATCAACATCGCCGGCCAGTAGACCGCGTGGAAGCGCAGGATGTCTTTACCGACTAGGTGCACGTCGGCGGGCCAAGTATTGGCGTACTGCTCACCTTCAGGTGATGAAGGGTCAGTGCCGTATCCAACCGCTGTTGCGTAATTCAACAACGCATCGAACCAGACGTAAATAACCTGGTTGGGTTCCCATGGAACCGGGATACCCCAGGAAACACTCGAGCGAGACATTGAGATATCAGCCAGCCCACCACGGATAAAAGACATCACCTCGTTGTAGGCGCTGCGCGGCTGAATTGCTTCTGGATTAGCTTCATAGTGCGCGATGAGCCGCTCGGTGAATGCCGAGAGCTGAAAGAACCAGTTCTCTTCTTGTAGTTGCTCACACGGGCGGCCATGTACCGGGCAGATCTGTTGACCTTCGTACTCACCGGTACCCGGGGCCAGGTCAGCCGCGAACTTGAACTCCTCGCAGCCCACGCAGTAGGGCCCCTCATAAGGTGCCGAATAGACGAACCCGTGCTCACGCACCTGCTCCCAGAATCGCTGCACGCGCTCTGCATGGCGCGGTTCTGTGGTGCGAATGAAATCGTCATTTGCCGCATCGACAGTTTGCAGTACCGGCAGCCACTCGTTCTCGACCAAGTTATCAACCCACTGCTGCGGGGTTACTCCCCCGGCATCTGCCGCTCGCTGAACTTTTGTGCCGTGCTCATCAACTCCGGTGAGGAACCACACCTTTTCACCCCGTTGGCGATGCCAACGGGTCAGCACATCACCGGCGGTGGTCGTATAGGCATGACCGATGTGCGGTGCATCATTGACGTAATAGATAGGTGTCGTAAGGTAAAAAGCCTTTTCGGCCCCACTTTCTGCGGCAACCGGTGACGACATAGTGCGATCTTACGGTTTGGCGTCCTTGCGCTTAACTACCGCGTCGTACACCAAGCGCCTTGGAACACCAGCAGCCTTGGCGACCTCGGCAATAGCGGTGCGGCGATCGACCCCTTGCGCCTCGCGCACCCAAACCGCATCGACCTGCGCCGCTTCGGTGTCAAGGCCCGCGGCTTCCCGACGCTCGTGCGGCGAAGCGCCGGACACGACCACGGTGATCTCACCCCGTACCCCGGGCTCGGCCCACTGCACGAGATCGCCCAACGTGCCGCGCTTGACTTCCTCGTAGGTCTTGGTGAGTTCACGGCATACCGCCGCCTGCCTCCCACTCCCTAGGCTTTCAGCAAGAGCACGCAGCATAACCTCGAGTCGATGGGGGGCTTCGAAGAAAACCATCGTGCGCGGCTCGTCGATTAACTCCCGCAATCTAGTTAGGCGCTCACCCGCTTTTCGCGGCAAGAAACCTTCGAAGCAAAATCGATCAACGGCCAGGCCTGAAAGTGCCAGTGCAGTTAATACTGCTGACGGCCCCGGCAGCACTGTGACATGCACCCCGCGGGCCACCGCTTCGCTGACAACCCGAAAGCCTGGATCGCTGACCACCGGCATCCCCGCATCGGTCACCACAATTACGGTGCCACCAGCTGCGGCGATATCTACAAGTTCAACCGCACGTTCGCGCTCATTGGCATCGTGGTAGGAAAGTACGCGCCCAGAAATCTCTACCCCGAGTGCCGAGACTAGGCGGCGCAGGCGGCGGGTGTCCTCGGCGGCTACCACATCGGCAGTACCTAATAGGGCACGCAGGCGTGGGGACGCATCATGGTCATTACCAAGTGGCGTGGCCGCGAGCACTACCTGCCCGATCTTGGGCTCAGGCCCGGTACCCGGATCCAAATTTGGTCCTGCATTGCGGGTAGCCACCTACACATCCTCCCAAATCAGTAATGACGCATACGATGACGCCCATGGCTGCGGTATCGGTTTCGGCGACAGCCCCCCGACGTGACATTGAATCCCTCTCAGAACGCCTTCGCCAGCCAATGCCCTCATCGGGCCTAAGGGGTTGGATCGGGCCACTGGCTGTCGGGCTGGTCGGGGCCATCTTGCGACTTTGGGATCTTGGCCGGCCCCATGCTTTTGCATTCGATGAGACTTATTACCCCAAAGAAGCACTGTCACTTCTCAAATACGGCTACGAGCGCGCGATCATTGATAATGCCAACGACATAATTCTTAAATCGGACGGCAACTGGCAGGCGCTAAATCTTTTCAAGGATTCCCCCGCATTTGTGGTGCACCCACCACTTGGCAAGTGGACGATTGCCGTCGGTGAATACGCCTTCGGCGCGACTCCATTCGGCTGGCGCATTTCGGTAGCTGTGCTCGGCATTCTCGGCATCATCATGCTCGCCCGCATCGTGCGGCGCTTAACCCGCTCAGATCTAATTGGCACTCTTGCTGGCCTGTTGCTCGCCCTCGACGGTATCCATATCGTGATGAGCCGCACCGGCCTGCTCGACATGGTGCTGGCATTTGGGATTCTCGCGGCATTTGGTCTTCTAGTAATTGATCGAGATCAAACCAGGGGTCGTCTCGCGGCAAAAGTGCGAGCCGCACTAACAAATAACACCGAACCGTCAGCCGCACTGGACTCACTCGCTACAGGATTCGGGCCAACTTTCGGGTTGCGCCCGTGGCGGTGGGCCGCTGCCGTCGCCCTTGGCTTGGCCTGCTCGGTTAAGTGGTCTGGTATTTGGTTCGTCGTCGCCTTTATCTTGATGACACTCGTCTGGGATGTCTCAGCTCGCCGGGCAATCGGAGTGAAACGCCCCTGGACGGCAACGGTGCTGCGCGATGCACCTCTTGCCGGCATCACGATGGTGGCCATAGTTATCGCCGTTTATTTCTTCTCCTGGACCGGTTGGTTCTTAAGCGCCGATGCCTATAACCGCAATTGGGCCGCGGGCCAACCCGCTTCGATAATCCCAGCATCCCTGAGATCGTGGTGGGATTACCACGTTCAGGCCTGGAACTTCCATGTCGGGCTCACCACCGAACACGCCTATAAGAGCAACCCACTTTCGTGGCCGTTTCAAGCCCGGCCCACATCGTTCTTCTACGAAAGCATCAAGGACGGAAGCCAAGGCTGCCCTACCAATAACTGTGCTGCCGAAGTTCTCGCATTGGGCAACCCGATTATTTGGTGGGCGGCGATTGCCGCGATCCTTCATCAGTCCTGGCGCTGGATCGGGCGGCGTGACTGGCGGGCAGGGGCGGTACTTGTTGGCATCGCCGCCGGGTGGCTACCGTGGCTGCTCTACCTAGATCGCACTATTTTCACGTTCTACACAATTGTCTACGTGCCATTCGTCGTCACTGCACTGGCCATGTCTATGGGCACGATAATCGGCCCCTCCAGCGCCAGCGAATCTCGCCGGCGCTGGGGGGCACTTGCCGCCGGCGCATTACTGCTACTCATCGTGCTCGTTGCATGGTGGATGTATCCGATCTGGACCGGGCAGGTGATCCCTTATGAGCAGTGGAAACTGCGCATGTGGGTGCCTACCTGGGTGTGATCAGGACACCTCCACCTACCGCAATTGCTCAAGCATCTTTTCCATCTGCTCAATCTCCGCGGCCTGCGCTTCAACGATTGCGCCAAGCAGCGTTATCAACTCGGGGTCATCACCATTAGCTAATGGATCTTGAGCCATCGCTATTGCCCCCAAGTGGTGTTTAATCATCAGTTTTAGGAATAGTCGATCGAACTCGGCTCCTGAAGCCGCATCCAACTCTTCCATCCCGGAAGCATCAACCATTCCCTCCATTTGATGTCCCGAGTGATCTGACATTTCTGAAACCCCCCAGCGACTCAGCATGCCCTGCATCTGGACGATCTCCGGGCCCTGTGCTGAGGCAATCTTCGCCGCCAAAGCCATGACATCCGCGCTAGCTCCATGCGTTGGAGCCAGCACTGCCATCTCAACCGCTTGCTCATGATGAGGAATCATCATCTCAACAAACATCAGATCACTTGCCGCAACCGGCATATCCGTCGTCCCTGGTTCTGCCGTCTCAGTGGCGGTTGGCATCGCTTCCATGCCGCTATGCGATGACCCAGCGCATCCGCCCAAGACAATTGACGCTGCTACCAGTGCAACAACAAAATTAAGACTCTTTTTTGTTTTCATCTCTTCCTTCTCAGTGTTGGTGAAGTGGATTTAGCGGAGTCAACTCGCTAAATCAGGTTCGCCAAACACAAAGTTCAGATAAACAAACACTCGGGGGTGCTCGGTCACGCATTGATGGCGATGCCGTGAGCCATTCAAGTCGAAAACCCCTAGCCCGAAAGCTGAAGGGTCGTGCCACCAGCATGATCACAAAACTGGCGAGCAGTATCGCCAAGCAAATCGCGCCTCCCGACGTCTCACCCGGAGTTGGAATCTCGGCAACACCCATACTTGCTAAAACTCTGGCTTTACTTTCGACATTGCCAGCGCTTACGGAGTCGCTACCGACCACAATTTGATGCACATGCGGGAAATCACCACATGATTGCGCCGAAGCCGGGCTCATCGCTACCAGCCCGTGCATGATCATCACCGCGATGGCTGATGCACCGGCAAGGAGCACCTTCGACCGTGCGCCTTCTCCAACTGCCGTGAACACACTCCTATGATCTCATAGGAAGCCTTTGAGCCCAAATATCGCGGACTGTCATCGAAACACAACTTTAGGTGGCGGGTTTCAATTACTGAACCCCAAGAATCTCACCAGTAATTCGTCTGAGCACCTCGTTTACGTGGTATGAATCGGGGCTAGGTAGTCAACCAAAGTGGGGTCTAAAAGTGATGGCAAAGTCAAAGGCGCTTCGTATCGTGGTGATCGTTGCCGTCTTCTTGGGCATCATCTTGGTGTTCATGAGTTATGAAATGCTCAACTTTGCGCCCGGGTCGGCACGCTGGCCCTCCTTCTACGCGTGGGACCCTGTTACCAAGGCGTTGGTGCAACCACTATCCGGGGACGGTGCCTATCAGAGCTTCATCTTGAAGTCTTGGCTTGATGAGAGCGTTCCATTCGTTCCGATCCTCGCGCTTCCCTACCTTTCATGCCTAGTGATTGTGCCATTCGTTGTACCCGCCTTGAACCTTGCTGCACGTTCAATGCGCAGATTCTTGACGGTGGGGCTCGCACTCATCGTCAGCCAGTTGTTCCTAGATGTCTCCTACTGGCTTTTTCAAACTAACGTTCCCCGCACGGCAACGTTGCCTGATGGCACCTTTGGGTGGCTCGTCGGCATGATCTGGGGAAATGATCAGCCATTCAACGGCTACCCAAGCGGGCACTGCACCTGGGCGATGATCGGAATCCTCTCGCTATGGCGACTTCGCTCGCGATTCCCGAAGACCGCCTGGATCCTCATGCCATGGCTAGCGTTGGTCTTCCCTGCGACAGTCATGCTGCAACAGCACTTCTTGATGGATGTCTATGCAGGCCTTTTCGTTGGGTTCGCGAGTTATTGGGCCGTGATGTTCGCTGTCGAGCGTCCTTCGCTTGTTCCCCGTGACGAAGGTGCGCTGCACCGCCCGTGATATTCGCTATACCGGGGTGCGTGGGCGCGCTTGGAAGGCGGCATATGCCTCGGGCAGGGACGCCCAGACATCTTCATCGGGCACATACTCATCAAGGCGCTGTTTCAAGAGGGCTGCACTAAACATCGCATCACGGCGAGCGATAACAAGTTTAATGCCGTTGTCCTTCATGAACTTGATGAAAGTGTTGAGCACCACGCCCGACGTATAATCTAAATCGGCTATCGATGACGCATCTACGATGAACCACTCAATCGGATCCGGTGCCTGTTTTACTAGCTCACGAACCTAATCCATGAATCGATTTGCATTCGCGTAAAAAACATTGCATTAAAGCGGAAGATAATCAGCCCCGGTTCGGACTGCAATCCCGGTTGCGCTTCGACGTAGGTAGTCACGTGGCATCTGGTTTCCTTCTACCTTGTCCACGGTCCCTTTTGACCATAACTAACGGAGAGCATCGAACTTGCCGAACAGCAATGGCATGTTTCTCACAAAAGAGGCGAAAATTTATCGCAGTAAACCCTAGCGGTGGCTGACCTGCCGGCCTAACACACCGAAGAGTGGAGCTGAGGGGATTCGAACCCCTGGCCTTCTCATTGCGAACGAGACGCGCTACCAACTGCGCCACAGCCCCTGGTGCGAGCGAAAGAGTAGCAAGGGTGCTTCGATGCGTCGCTTTGGACACCAGATCTGGCGATTAGCCGACTGCGCGCCGAGATTCTTCGAAGGCAACAGCTGGAATTTCAGCCGTCTCAGCCTTCGCATCTACTTCAGCGAAGGCAACTTTACGCTGCATGGCGTGTGCGGCATCAACCATCGCCGAGCCGGTCCACTCACCGGGCCTCGCTCGATCAATACGGCGCGGCACCTGTGATGCCCGAGGAGCATTGACGTAGGTCGGCAACGTAGTGGGCACGGCTTCCCAGACAGCATCATCTTCGGCCCACGGATCCCAGTTCTCCCAATCATCGCCATTCGCCGGTGTCGCCGCATTTAGTTGAATAACTTCGGCATCGCTACTCGTAAGGCGCGAGGTGCGCGTAACCGCCGCGACAGCTGCGCGCGACGAAACTGTTGCAGCACTAGCAACGACGAACAACAGCACTAATGCCGCTGCCACCATTGGGATGATGATCGAAATAACTGAAAGCAATGCGAGTGCCAAGGTGAACATGACGGTTACCGCTAACAAACTCAGGATCATCAACCGCCGCTGGGCCGCCCGCGCACTGTTCGCGATGCGCGCCTGTTCGTCTTTGGAACGTGCTTTCTTCTCGGCACCGGCCGGGTGGGCTTTATAACTAGATAAAGTCGCGGCGCGGTGCCGATCCGAACCCAGACTCTGCATCGCGGTTCTGAATTTCTTAGTGGAGCGCACCTCGCTGATGCGATCATGACGACGCAACCACATCGGGATCAGGACGGCAGCCCAAAGGGCAATGATCACAACGTAGATCAGGCCCGTCACGTGTTGTACGCTAGGCCCCAGAATGAGGGACATCGGGGATGCTAACAGTTTTCTTTTCGGCGTGTCGCGGTTGGACTGGTCGCTACCTGTTCAGGTCTGGCTCGGTATTCGATTTCGCCGCCATTGTTCTAGGACGCCCCCGGGGTAGTCGCCTTGGGTTACCGAGTAGGTGATGTGATCGCGCCACTGGCCATCAATGTGGAGGTACTGCGGGCGCAAACCTTCTTCACGAAGCCCCAATTTCTTCACCAATCGACGTGACGCCGTGTTCTCCGGACGAATATTTATCTCAACCCGATGCAAACCCAGCTCGCTGGTGCAGTAATCGCAGGCCAAGGCCACCGCCGTCGGGGTAATACCGCGGCCGGCGTAACCCTGGTCTATCCAGTACCCGATGTAGCAGGCTCGAAGTGACCCCAAAGTGATACCGCCAACCGTTAATTGACCAACTAATTGGCCCTCATAGGCGATGGCCCAAGGCAGTGCCCGACCCTCGCGACCCTCGCGACCCATTTTCCGAACCATGGCTCTGAAGTTGGTTGGGATTCCACCGGCCTGCCGGCCCTCGGGGGGCAAGGTTGCCTCCCACTCCTTAAGCCAGTCTTGGTTTCGCAGCCGAATGGCTTTCCAGGTGCGGCCATCGCGGCCGTACAGCGGCCGCAACGCCACCGGGCCATCGGTAACGGTGACCGGCCAGGTCAAGGCAACTCCGCCGCGAATTCTTTGAGCCAGGTGCGAAGCTCAGGCCCAATGTCAGGGCGCTCACACGCGAGTTGGATAACCGACTGGAGATAGGAAACCCGATCGCCAGTGTCGTAGCGGCGGCCACTAAACACCACCCCACGCACCCCGCCACCTTCGTCCGCAGGCATTTGAGCCAGCACCCGAAGGGCATCGGTCAGTTGGATTTCTCCACCGCGCCCCGGCTTGGTTGCCCGCAATACTTCGAACACCGCTGGGTCAAGGAGGTAGCGCCCAATGACCGCGAACTCGCTCGGCGCCTCAGCTGTATCCGGCTTTTCAATCAGGTCCGTGACAATCACGACGTCACCGCTCGAAGTCTCGGCAACCGCCGGGCAGCCGTAAAGGGAAATACTCTCGCGTGGCACCTGCATCAGGCAGATCACCGAACCACCAAACTCGGCGCGCACCTGCATCATGCGCGGCAAGATCGGATCGCGTGGATCAATAAGGTCATCACCAAGAAGCACCACAAACGGCTCATCACCAATATGGTTCTCAGCCATCAACACCGCGTGACCAAGACCCAAGGGCTCCCCTTGACGCACATAATGGATGCGGGCCAGATCGGTTGATTCGGTGACCATAGTCAGCCGCTCATCATCACCTTTTATCCGGAGCACATCCTCCAGTTCCAAATTGCGGTCGAAATGGTCCTCTAGGGCTCGCTTACTGCGGCCGGTGATAAACAAGACATCGTCAAGGCCGGCTGCCACTGCTTCTTCAACTACGTACTGAATGGCCGGCTTATCGACAACCGGAAGCATCTCCTTGGGCATCGCTTTGGTTGCCGGCAAGAACCTGGTGCCAAAGCCCGCGGCCGGCACCACCGCCTTGCGCACGACCTGCCCACTCGCCCGCTTGCTCATAGAACGACCCTAATGGGTCCGGATCCGGCACGATGTCCTCATGGCCAACCCAGGAGAGGACATACCTTCAAAAAAAGCCCAGCTGCGCGCCCAGATTCGCGCTCAGCGGGCTGCCACCGCCCCGGCCATCCACGCCGGCCGGGATGCGGCCATCGCGAGAAACGCTGAAACACTTTTCGCGACCAAGCCCCCCGGCGCCCGCATTGCCTGCTACTTATCTGCGCCAACCGAGCCGGGCACTTACGCATTAGTGCGGGCGCTACTAGATCATGGTTTTGAAGTCATCGCTCCACGGGTACGAGATGGTCACCTGGATTGGGCGGTGGTAACTGCGGCCAGCAGCTTCGAGACCGGATCATTTGGAATACGCGAGGTGACCGGGCCATCAGTCGGCCTCGATACCGAGCCCCTTAGCTCGGCGGAGTTGGTTTTCGTGCCCGCTCTTGCCATCGATCACCGCGGAGTGCGACTTGGTCAAGGCGGCGGTTTCTATGACCGCACATTCGAACACCTGGTAACCGGGCCGGCGGCGGGCCCACTACTTGTTGGCGTCATCAATCAAGATGAACTGTATGACGAACTTCCGGCCGAGGAACACGACCGCGTCGTTGCCGCTGCATTGAGCCAGACCTCGATCACCTACCTGCCGAGAGCACCCAGCTAGTCAGCCATCTACGAAAATGCGATTCTCCGGAGACCAGACATTTCTGAATAACTTTCTCAGGCGAGCGCGCAGATGCCGTTCTGGTGCATCTGATGCACAATTCAGCTATGACTGCGATCACTTTGCCGATCACTTTGCCCGCCAAGCAACTTGCCGTGGTAACCGGGGCAAGTCGGGGCTTAGGTTTTGAAAGTGCCCGCGGCTTAGCAAGTGCCGGATTCGATCTGGCCCTGGTAGCCAGGGACGAAACCCGCTTGCAGGACGCCGCCCGGCTCCTCTTAACTGAGTTCCCTGATATCGAGGTTCACTGCTGCCCCGCCGATCTGGAACAACCTGATGAAACCCGTGCCGTCATCTCGACGATCTCGACACTTCGCCAAGTAACCTGCTTGATGGTGGCGCACGGTGTGATGAGCGAGAAGATGTCGAAGACCTTGCGGACCAATGACGTGGAGTGGCGCCGAGTTATGGCTATCAATCTCGATTCAGTCTTCGCACTACTTAATGGCCTCGTGCCGGCGATGGTTGAAGCGCGAATGGGACGAGTAATTGTTTACTCAGCATGCATGGGGCGAATGTCGGGCCCAGGGAACACCGGGGGTTACGCGCCCTACCGCGTCAGCAAGGCTGCGGTAAATGCACTGATTCGAAATCTGGCTCATGAAACTGGGCTTGGTAGCCGTGGCGTACTAGTCGATGCCGTCTGCCCGAATCACTCGCGCACTGACATGGGTGGACCAACTGCGCCCCGGAGTGCGGCTGAGGGTGCCGCAACCTCGATCTGGCTGGCAACCCGCGCATTTACGTCCGTCGACATTACCGGCGTCCTTTGGGAGGACGAGCAAATCGTGCCGTGGTAGGGCAACTACTAGCCGATCAACGTCGCCATGGTGTAGGTGATTAAGAATGCCACCGTGCAGGCCACCGGCATCACCACGATGGCAATCCAGAAAACAACGCGATGTGCAGACCACAACCTGTTGGTCTCCCAGCCGAATCCCGAGAAAGTTGTGAAAGCCCCACAGATCCCAACTAATAGGAACAAGCGCATGTCACCTGATGTCACCGCCAGCACGGGGCCGGCAACTGCTGAACCGATGACATTTACGGTGAGCAATCCCCACGGGAATGCGACTGACCCACTTGGCCCCAAGGTGCGCACCGTGACCCATCGATCAACTAAGTATCGCATTGGCGCACCGATTGCGGCTCCCAAGGTAACCGCCAAAACTGCGATCATCGCGGCTGCCGCTCACTAATAAGCATCCCTAGGCGAACAGCCAACAAGCCGCCAGCCAGGGTTGCCACTAGGTAAGCCAACGCGCGCCACCCTTGACCGTCAAGAAGTAGCACCCCAGATTGCGCGGCCAAAGCCGAGAAAGTCGTGAAGCCACCCAAGATGCCGGTGATCAGGAACGGTCGGGCATTTGGCCAGCCGGTGCGCGCGAGCAATACCGGGGCCAAAATGCCGATAGCTAAACACCCAATGAGGTTTACCGCCAAAGTCGCTAGCGGGAAATCCTGTGGTTCCAGCGGCAAATTGCCGGCCGCCAGTAGATCTAGGCCATAACGTCCCAACGAACCGATGATCCCACCGACCGCTATGTAGCCGAGGGTGCGCATTTGCCCCACGGCTAAACCCTACGGACTAGTGCGGCCAACTCCCAGCAAGGCGGCGATTGGACGGATGCGCCAGAACCGGGCACACTTAGCACTCTACAACTAAGAGTGCTAATTCGGAGGATCCGTGCCCACGTATGAATATGCGTGTTCGACCTGTGACACCAATCATGAGGTAGTGCAGCCGATCACCGAAGACACCTTGACCGTCTGCCCGGTTTGCAGTGAACCTGGCTTACGCAAACTCTTTTCGAATGTCGGCGTAGTTTTCAAGGGCTCCGGTTTCTACCGCACCGATTCACGTGAGAAGAAGAGCGACTCAATTTCGAGCAACTCCAAATCAAGTGACACCAAGTCCAGTGAAAGCACCTCCGGTGACTCTAAGTCCGGTGATAGTAAGTCTGGCGACGCTAAGCCCAGTGAATCTAAGCCCAGTGAATCTAAGCCCAGTGAATCTAAGCCCAGTGAGCCAGCGAAGAAGGCCGAGTCGAAAGCTCCTGCGAGTTCTGGGTCCAAGAGTTCAGCGCCAGTTACAGATTAAGTTCCTGCCTGTGGATAACTAATCGCGTGCTCAGCGGATTTTACTTAACCTTCGTCCATGATCGATCTGAAAAAACTTCGCACTGGCCCCCCAGCACGCTTCACCAGGCGCCACCGCCGGTCAATCGCCGCCGCCTGTGCCGCCCTGGCCGTAATACTCGCCCTTGGCTCCGTGCGTTCGGTCGCAACTCCGGCCAGCACCAACCTGCCAACCGGTACCCTCGAAACTTTGGCGAGCGGTTACGTCGCCATCCCGGTGCCGCTTTCGCCTCCGGCAGCAGCGGGGCTACTGCATGTTGGCGACATCATCGATTTAATTGCGGTAACCGACACCGGCATCGCATCAACCGTGGCCCGCGGCGCCCGCGTCACCGGGGTACCGGCCGCCGGCGGCTTTATGTCAAACACATCAGCGCTGGTGCTTGTTGCGGTGGATGAGCCGAGCGCACTAAGGATTGCCGGTGCAACCGGCAGCAGCGACCTGACTTTTGCCATACATCCACAAATATCGCTCCAGTAGTGGATCTTCGCTGAAAATGATCACGCCCCATGATGCGGTGGCACATCAGCACGTAGCCGTGCATCACTTGGCTCAAAGCCACCAGCCTCATCGGTTGTCGTATCCGGTAGTAAATCAACGCGGAGTCGAGCCGGATTAGCCCTTGCTGAACCCACCGCGGATAACGCCTGATCGAAAGCACGCCCCATCGCGTGCAAGTCTTCCCGGGTTATGACAAATGGCGGCGACACCTGCAAACCACCATCGGCCAACCACCGGGTAAGTACTCCTTGTTCACGGGCTGCCCGCACGAGTCGAGCACCGATCGTCGGATCCTCCTTGATCACGTCGGGGCGCAGTTGAACCGCCCCGAGTAAGCCCACCGTGCGGACGGCCGCAACATGACTATGTGCAGCTAACGGGTTCAACGCGGCTGAAAGTACCGGTGCCAGATCAGCAACGCGGTCCACTAATTGCTCTCGCTCCATGATGTCTAGGTTCACACTCGCGACAGCAGCGGCCGTCGCGTGCCCCGAATAGGTGTAGCCATGTCGCCAAATTAGCCCCGGGGTATTCCAGAAAGGTTCGGCAACTTGGCCACTCACCAGTACAGCACCCATTGGTAAATAGCCCGAGGTCAATCCTTTCGCGGTCAACATTAAATCTGGTTGCAAGTCCCAACGCTGCGAAGCGAACATCGAACCGGTACGGCCGTACCCACTGATTACTTCATCGGCAACCAAGAGCACCCCACGCTCGTTGCAAATATCGCGAACCCGCGCCAGGTAGCCATCAGGTGGCGGGT
Organism: Actinomycetota bacterium; assembly: GCA_002737125.1. Lineage (GTDB taxonomy): Bacteria > Actinomycetota > Actinomycetes > S36-B12 > S36-B12. The sequence continues at coordinate 16,608 of NSHP01000017.1, forward strand.
ACACCCCGCCGGCACCGATTACCGGCTCACAGAAAAATGCCGCAACATTCTCCGCGCCGATGGCGTCAATCTCTAAAGCCAGCGCTTCAGCGTCATCCCAAGTTACGTTTTGAACTTTTGGGTCAGGCTCGCCGTGCCCCTCACGATTTGCGGGGATGCCACCAAGTGAAGTACCGGCAACATGCATGCCGTGGTAGGAACGATCGCGGGCAATAATTCGGGTGCGCTTTGGCTCGCCCATCAGTGACCAATAGCGGCTAATCATTTTGAGCGCCGTATCAACAGCGTCGCTACCCCCGGAGGTGAAGAACACTTTCGCATCGGTAAGACCCGATAAGGAGGCCAAGCGGTCGGCTAGATCCAGGGTCGACTGGGTCGCGTAATCACCGAAATTCGAATATGAGGCGATCAAGTTCATCTGCGCGGCTGCCGCATCAGCCATCTCGGTTCGACCATGGCCAACATTGCAATACCAAAGGGCCGCTGTGGCATCTAGGTATCTGCGGCCATCAGCCCCAATGACATGAGCCCCCTTCCCGGAGGAGACCACAAAGTCGTGGCCGGCAACCGCCGACATATCAGCGAACGGATGCCACATTGCAGACGTGCGCTGGCTGGTCACCCACTAAGCCTAGGCCTCCGGTGGCGTAGCGTATTCAACTGTGACCAGCCCACCCGCGCCGCGACCGCCGTTAAGCGGCCGTATCGTGCTGTTCGGTGCCACCGGGTACACCGGGCGCCTCACCGCCGAAGCCATGGTGCGTGCTGGATTAGCACCGGTACTCGCCGGGCGCTCAGCGGCCAAGCTAAGTTCCCTAGTCGCCGAATTAGCCCCGTATGCGCCACTTAATGCAGCACCCACCTGGCAGGTTGCGGATGTCAGCGAGCAACAAAGTATCGATGTGCTACTAACCGGGCCGCAAGATGTCTTGGTGTCTACGGTCGGCCCATTTACCCAACTAGGAGCACCAGCGATCACCGCCGCGATTAGGGCCGGCGGCAACTATGTCGACTCAACCGGTGAGTCACCATTCATTCGTGAAGTTTTCGAAAAATACGGCGCCCAAGCCGAGGTAACCGGGGCCCGACTCTTAACCGCCTTTGGCTACGACTTCGTACCGGGCAATTTGGCCGGCGCACTTGCCTTGCAACAGGCCCGAGCCAAAGGCGCGGTGCCAACGCGAGTTGAGATTGGCTACTTCACCTGCGGCGAAAGTTTTGGGATGAGCAGTGGCACCAAGGCGAGTGCCGCCGCCATCATGTTGGCACCGTCATTCGCGTTCGGCCGTGGTCAGATCAACACTGAGCGCACTGCGCGAAGCACCAGCACCTTCCCAGTCGACAGTAAAGCACTTGATGGGCTAAGTGTCGGTGGCAGTGAACACTTCGCGCTCCCCCGACTTGACGAATCTCTGCACGATGTTGGTGTCTACCTGGGCTGGGCGGGCAAGGCCACCAAGGCAGCCAGTGCCGCGAGCGGTGGGATGAGTGCGGCCGCGCGCATCCCCGGGCTAGCCAACCTGCTTGCTAAAGGCTTCAAAGCCGCCGCCGGTGATACCACCGGGCAAGGGCCAACGCCAAGACAGCTAAGTGCCACGAACTCAATTGCCGTGGCGCGGACTTTTGACGGAGTCGGGCGCAGCCTTTCGAGTGTCCAACTCACCGGCCCATCCCCATATTTATTGACGGCTGAATTACTCGCCTGGGCGGCGGCGATGTGCTTGGTGCATCCAACACCTATCGGCGGTGCCTTCGGCCCGGTCGATGCCTTCGGCCTTAACAACCTGCTTCAAGGTTGCGCCGACATGGGCTTGGCACCGGTGGCAAAATGACGGTGTTGCTAGAAGGCGAATGGCGGGGCCGCCAATTGGCTCACGCAGCCCGGGTTCAACCATGGGTGACCCCACGCCTCGAAAGAAAGAGGCTCGGCCTCACGCATCCAGTTGACGACTTCCTGTTCGACTATTACCCGTATTCGGTGAACAAGTTGACAACTTGGCACCCCGGCTACGGAGTCGAACTCCAAGGTGACGTCGCGGAGTTTGATCATTACCCCGCCTACCGGCGGCTTAATAACGACGGTAACGGCATCACGGCCGACGTCAGCCAGCTAGCCACGAAAGCGGACCGACTCGATCTAGTGATTCGACTACTCGCTGGCACTAGTGCTCGCCCCGCGCAACTTAATTGTTTCGGATTACATGAATGGGCAATGGTTTACCAGACCCCAGATATTCGGCATGCCAGTTATCCGCTACGCGTCACCAATGAAGTAGTTACCGCCACCGTCGATGAAATCGGGCTGCGTTGCACCCATATTGACGCCTACCGATTCTTCACCGACGCGGCAACGCCACTCAACAACATTGAGCCCACCCGCGAAAACCAACCCGATCTCGAGCAGCCAGGCTGCCTACACGCAAATATGGATCTCTACAAGTATGCGATGTGGTTCACGCCTTGGGTTAGTAGTGATCTGATTGCCGATTGCTTCGAGTTGGCAAGATCAGCTAGATCCCTTGATATGCGCGCCGCGCCCTATGACCTCATAGATCTTGGTTATGAGCCGATTCGAATCGAAACACCTGACGGCCGGCGCGAGTACGTCGATGAACAGCGCACCATAGCCGAGCGGGCCCAGCAACTTCGTACCAAATTAAGTTTGACTGTGGAGACACTTCGGGTAAGCATCTCGGAGGTTTTCACAATTCCTGCAGCGCACCCCCCTTGCGCCACCTTAACTACCTGAGCCACCGGCAAATAATCGAGACGGAGCGTTGATGTCGCGGCCGCCGCGATCATGACGAGTGTGTTCTTGCCATTTGTGCCGACGCCGATTGACACCATCATCTTGTTCGGGGTTGCTCTAGCTTCTGCCGTACTAATTGACGCCTTAATCATCCGACTGATTTTGGTGCCCTCTTTGATGCCCCTATTCGGGAAAGCCAACTGGTGGGTGCCACGCTGCCGGGCCGTGTGCTGCCAAATATTCGACTTGAATAAGAGACTCATTAGCTACCAGCGCGGTAGGGCTTTACCGGGATTCAATATGCCCAGCGGATCCCAAGCCGCTTTCACGCGCGAATGTAAATCAATCGCCACTTCATCCAGTTCGAGTGCGAGGTGGGCCCGCTTTAAGGTTCCGATGCCGTGTTCGCCGGTGACTGTGCCACCAACCTTTAGGGCCACATCAAGGATTTCGTTGAACGCAACCATCGCCCGCATGACGCCATCTTCATCACCGCGCGGAACAACAATCGTCGGGTGCAAGTTTCCATCACCTGCATGGCCAAAGGTGCCAATAAACACGTCGTTCCGCTGACCAATCTCGGCAATCATGATCATCGCTTGCGCCAGTTGCGAGCGTGGTACTGCAATGTCGTCAAGGAGCCAATCCCCCATCATTTCTAGGGCTGGGATCGCCAATCGCCGGGCGCCCACGAGCATTTCTGCTTGCTCGGGATCTTCTGACCGATAAGCCTCTGTCGCACCACTGCGCTCGCAAATCTCGAGCAGCAGATCAGCTTCGCCAATACCTGCGCTACCAGCAGCATCGGTCTGGGCAATCAGTAGTGCACCCGCTGTCGTGTCAAGACCCATCGGGCGCCAGGTTTCTACGGCCGTGATCGTCGCCTGATCCATCAACTCAAGCATGCTCGGTGTCAACTGAGCCATTATCTGCTCAACTGCCAGCCCAGCCGCACCAACATCGGCGAATACAGCCACCGCGGTCGTTGGAGGCGGCGGTAATGCGCGCAACTTAAGGCGTGCCATCGTGACAATGCCAAGGGTGCCTTCACTGCCGACCATCAACCCGGTGAGGTCGTAGCCGGCAACACCTTTTATGGTGCGTCGCCCAATTCGGGTGACCCGACCATCGGCAAGAACTACTTCGAGGCCAAGTACCGAATCGCGGGTCACGCCGTACTTGACACAGCACAAGCCACCGGCATTGGTATTGACGTTGCCACCAATTGAACAGAAATCTTTACTCGCTGGGTCGGGGGCATACCAAAGGCCATGCTTTGCAACATGATCACGCAAGTCGGTATTGAAAATGCCAGGCTGGGTTTCAACATAGCCGTTGCCCGCGTCAACATTTAGTACGTCACGCATTTTTTCAACGCACACAATCAGCGAGCCATCAATTGCATTTGATCCCCCGGACAACCCCGAACCCGCACCCCTTGGTACCACCGGGATCCGATATTTGTGGGCGGCCTTCATGATCGCGCTTACCTGCTCGGTCGTGCGTGGAAAGACAACCGCAATAGGCTCACCGGCCTCAGAGCCGGTGGATCTGTCCCGCGTATAGGTGGGCAGGCGGTCCGGATCAGTGACTACGTCGCCATCAGCTAGTGCGGCACCGCATGCCGCGAGTAAGGCATCTTCATCGGTCATGCGCAACCACCCAAACTTTTCGCAGGGGCTCGTCGATCTCCCACCGGGTTTGATCACCGGCGAATAAACGACCGACAGTGCCAGGGGCCAGTTCGAGGATCGAACCATCCTGCAGGCAGATGCGGCCTCGGCCACTAAGCACCACGAACACCTCATCGCTTTCGGTGTCGCTTGAGACTCCGACTGAATGCTCCCAAATGCCAGTGCTCATGGTTGCGGTATCGCCGAGTCGCACCGAGCCAGTAGTGACACCTCCACTGATGTCGCGCGCTTCGCCAAGGGGTTCATGGATAACCAAGATGCTCGCCTGATCATCAACACTTGCCATATCTAAATCCTATTCGGCCTTCACGGCTTCGACGATGCCGGCTAGTACGCCCGGTGGGATTGGCCCAATGATGCGCGCGGCAACTAGGCCAGTTCTGTCAATGACCAAAGTGCTGGGCAGCGCGCCCGGGGGAACATCCGGCAACGTAGCAAGCCGCGCACCGTCTGGATCCATGATGCTGTCGTACGGGATTTGTAGTTGCTCCACGAACTTGCGTGCCTTCGTTGGATCGTCTTTAACATTTAGCCCGACGAAAACCACATCTGAACTGGCGGTGCTCGAACTCGCCGCCAGTAGTTCCGGTGTCTCCTCTATACATGGTGCACACCACGAGGCCCAGGAGTTCAAAACGAGCACCGAGCCAGCAAACTTAGCTAGATCTAACTGCGCTCCCGACAAAGTCTGGCCAGCAACGGGTGGAAGTATGGGTCGCTCCCCGACCACGTACTTCGTAATGCCCACCCCCGGCGTGAGCTCACCTGTGGTGCGCCCGCACCCGGTGACCAGCAGACAAATCCCCGCCGCGGTTAGGACCAAGGCAGCCACGCGGGCCCGGACCCGGCGGTTTGGCGATCGCAGTATTGAACCCATAGGGGTAAGACTCTAGAGAATGGGCAAAGATGGGGCCCCGGCCCTCGTAGCTCAGTCGGATAGAGCGACCGCCTCCTAAGCGGTAGGCCATGGGTTCAATTCCCGTCGAGGGCACCATCGAAGAACCCTGTTGAGTGGTGAGTTGTTGCAAGAAAAATTGTATTTTTCTTGCAACAACTCACCACTCAACAGGGTTAGGTGCCGGATTTCTTCGGGCCGAGCGCTTGCTGGCGCATATCTAGTGCCAACTGAATCGGCCGCACAATCGAATCCGGTACGCCCTCTTCATCACGAATGCGCAGCAACTCCTCCTGCTCAGCGCGCACCATCAGCCGCAACAGATCA
>NSHP01000018.1 GCA_002737125.1 Actinomycetota bacterium
GGCGCTTCGGGGCTGGCCCATCCAAAGTTCGCGAGGCGCAGGTCACGGCCCTATCCAAGGTTTGGCAGTCCTATTTGGGCACCTCGCACCGGCAAAAGACCGTCAGGTCCGAGGTCGGCCGCCTGCGAGCCGGACTAACTTCACTTTTCGCTCTGCCCGAAGGCTACGAAGTGGTGCTGGGCAACGGTGGTTCGACCGCGTTCTGGGATATCGCAGCATTTGGTCTCATAAAAGACCGCGCCCAGTTCTTGACTTTCGGTGAGTTCGGCGCCAAGTTCGCCGATGGCGTGCAAAAAGCGCCCCATTTGGGCGAGCCCACCATCATCAACACCGCACCCGGTGACGCACCAGCATTTGCTGCCGAGGCCGGCATCGATGCTTACTGCTCACCACATAATGAAACCTCAACCGGTGTTGCAATCCCACCGCTTCGCCCAGCCGGCTCCGATGCTGACTCCATTGTCATCATTGATGCCACCTCAGGTGCTGGCGGCCTACCAGTTGACACTTCTCAGTTCGACACTTACTACTTTGCCCCGCAGAAGAGTTTTGGCTCTGACGGTGGCATCTGGTTCGCGCTGATGTCTCCGGCGGCAATCGAACGCGCAGCGCACATCGCAGCAAACGGCCGGTGGATTCCGCCATTCTTAGATCTCCAAACCGCCATCGACAACTCGCGCCTTGACCAGACCTACAACACCCCGGCCCTAGCCACCATTTTCTTGATGGCCGAGCAGGTTGATTGGTTTAATTCCAATGGTGGCCTTGATTGGTGCACCGCACGCACCGCTGAATCCTCCGGCATTTTGTATGACTGGGCCGAAGCTAACCCGATTGCCACCCCATTTGTTAGCGACCCAGCCAAGCGCTCAGCCGTGGTGGTAACCATCGATATTGACGACGCAATTGATGCGACACTCATCACTAAAGCTCTTCGGGCCAATGGCATTGTCGACACCGAGCCCTACCGCAAGCTTGGCCGCAATCAATTGCGTATTGGGGTATTCCCTTCGGTTGAACCCGATGATGTGCGCGCACTAATCAAATGCATCGATTACATAATTGCCCAGCTTTCGTGAGTTTGGCTGTTACGACCACCCACACCCCGGTCAGAGACCGGGTCACTTGGATCTCATATATCCAAATGTCTTTCTTCGCTTGGTTCATGTACAGCTTCGGAGCTACCCAAGCCATACTGCGTGATGAGCAGGGCACCGGGTTAGTAGTTGCCTCCCTGCACGGCACATTCCTTTCCATCGGTGGGCTGCTCGCAGCGCTCATCGTTGCCAAAGTCATGCTCAGGTACGGCCGCGGGCGAATACTGCGAGTTGGTTCGATCGGCATCATTCTTGGGGTTTTGGTCTTGACCTGGCCCGGGGCGAGCTTCGGAATTACCTTCCTCGGTGTCTTTCTGGCTGGCTTCTTCGGCACGTTCATCATCGCCACCGTAAACGCGTTTCTTCTTGATCACGAAGGCGCCGCTGGCCCAGCGGCCTTGACCGAGGCGAATGCGCTGGCCTGCTTTGCCGGCCTAATCGGATCACTGTTGGTTGGCATTGGCGCCGCTACCTTGCTCGGGTGGCGCGCCGGTATGTACGTGGTTGTCATCGCTTTAATAGCCGTTGAGATCTGGCGCGGCCGCAATACCTCTGTATTCGGTGAGCCACCAGAAGTTGTGGCCAAAGTTGAACACGCCAAGATCCCGCGAGCATTTTGGTGGTCGTGGTCACTCCTCGTCTGCGTAATTGCCGCTGAATTCTCCCTGACTTTTTGGGGTGCCGATCTACTTCGCGAAAGATGCGGATTCGGGCCCGCCGCAGCGGCGGCATCACTGGCATCGGTGGTCGGGGGGATGTTCATCGGTCGGGCATTTGGATCCCGCCTGGCCCGGGCCTATAAAACTGACTCGATTTTGCGCGTGGCAATGATCTGCGGCTTGGTGTCGTTCGCTATCGCGTGGTCATTTACCTGGTGGCCCGTCGTGATTCTTGGACTTTTTCTCACCGGCTTGAGTATTTCGGTGCATTGGCCACTTAGCGTTTCGCGAGCGGTGGTGGCATCTGATGGCCTTACCGATCGGGCGGCAGGCCTGGCTTCGGTGGCAGCAAGCGCGGCATCTGGCATAGCGCCATTTGTGCTCGGTGCGCTTTCCCAAACACTAGATTTCCATCTGGCCTTCTTGATTGTGCCTGTGTTCCTCATCTGCGGGTTGGGCATCTTGCTCGCAAAGCCAGTTCACCAACCTCGTTGAGTGGTGAGTTGTTGCAAGAAAATCTGAGATTTTCTTGCAACAACTCACCACTCAACGAGCACCGTCACCCTTAGGAGCCGGTCATCGCGTTCGCTAGCGATTAGCAAGGAGCGGCTATCCGCGGACCAAGTGATTGCCTCGCCTTGAAATTGATAAGGCAAAGCAATACGCGCAATTTCGCGACCCGGTGGCAAGCCCGAATACACCACCGCGTTTACGTAGTCGCGCAGCACGTATTTTGTTCCGTCCGGTGAAATTGCGCCATCGGTAATCAGGCCACCTTCGGCCCGCAATTTACTCGCGATGTTCAACACATGCGGCCGGAGTAGGTCGGGCAGCGCATAAAGTGACCCGTGCGCCAGTTGCTTGGTTACGATCCAAAGTCGCGACTTAAAAGGATCCGCAAGCAGCGTCTCCGTGTTATGTGGGCGATCTTGATAAGTGAATCTAAAGGTTTTGGCTACTACAGTTTGCGAATTCAAGTTAGCCGGTTCAGGTATTCGAAGCACTTCTACATAGGGCCAGTTATCGTGGTTGTCGCCGATGTCGCCAAGCCAAATTACCGGACGCCCGCGTTTATCACTTCCGACGGCAATCGATTCAAAGTCGCGGGCTCTAACTCCGGCGATTTTGATGGTTGCGCGGGTCGCGCAGGTCTGCGAATCAACCGCGTAGATAAACGGGCCACCCGATGAGTCATTGTGTAGCCAAAGGGTGTGCGGGTGCTGGGTTGACGTAGCAATGCCGCTGATTTCGGTGAACCGCGGATCCATGAAACTGCAGACCACCAAAGTTTGGGCAGCCGCCATCGGGGCACTCGCAAAAGCGTGGGCCACAATCCAGATTGGGATTACCGCCCACGCGATGGTCGTCCTGATACTTCGGGTCATTGGCTCACTAGGGCGGCGATCACGACTACCGCCACCGTGGCGATCAGCACCACCAGCGTGATGATGCGCCTACTTCGTGGGCCCATGCACTCAGCCTACGGCCCCCTAGCCTAGGCCGAGTACCCCCTGAATCGGATCGATAGCGAAGTAGATGACGAAGGCGATCGACACCACCCACATCAGCCAGTTGATGCTCCTAGCCTTACCAACTGCGATCTGGATGATGACCCAGGTTACGAAGCCCGCACCAATGCCGTTGGTGATGGAGTAGGTAAATGGCATCAACGCGATCGTCAAGAACGCCGGGATCCCGATTTCATAGTTCATGAAATCTATATGACGGATCTGCGTCATCATCAAGAAGCCGACCACAATCAGCGCCGGTGTAGCCGCTTCGTAGGGGATGACCGTCACTAAAGGTGAGATGAACATTGCCACCAAGAACAGCAGCCCGGTGATGATCGAGGCGATGCCGGTGCGCGCGCCTTCACCAATACCTGACGCAGATTCAATATACGAAGTGTTACTCGATACCGAAGCAGCGCCACCGGCTACCGCCGCGATTGAGTCGACAACCAAGATACTCTCGAAGTGCGGGATGTCGCCCTTCTCATCGAGCAGGTTGGCCTCTCCGGCAAGGCCGAATGCCGTGCCCATCGTGTCAAAGAAGTCACTGAGCATCAGCGAGAAGATCGCGAGCAGCGCTGCGACCACTCCGATGATCTGGAAGCTGCCGAAGAGATTGAACTGGCCGAGTAGCCCAAGATCTGGGGTGGCCACGATTTGGTCTGGCACCCTCGGCACGTTTAGTCCCCAACCCACCGGGTTGACGGCGCCATCGGCACCGAACTTCGGGCCCACCTTGGCAACTGATTCAATGATGATCGCTACCACGGCCGTGCCCAAAATGCCGATGAGGATGGCGCCGCGAACTTTCTTGACCACCAAGATGATTGTTAAAATAAGGCCGAAGCAGAAGGTGAAGATCGGCCAGCCGGCAAGTACACCCGCCGGACCGAATGTCACCAAGACCGGACCCGGGCGCACCAAACCTGAGTCAACCAGGCCGATGATCGTGATGAACAGGCCGATACCAACTCCGATCGCATATTTAAGCTGCTCGGGCACGGCGTGGAACACCGCCGATCTAAACCCGGTCAAAACCAACAGCAAGATCAGCACACCTTCCAGGACCACCAGGCCCATCGCATCGGCCCAGGTCATCTGCGGGGCCAAGGTGAAAGCCACAAAACCGTTCAAGCCCAGGCCTGCGGCCACCGCGATCGGAAAGCGTCCGAAAACTCCCATCAGGATTGTCATCAAACCGGCGACCAAGGCGGTGGCGGCGGTGACCATCGTGATGGACTTAACCACATCGGTGGTGCCGCCGATGAAATTGCCGTTCATGTCTTTGGCAGTGCCGATGATGAGCGGGTTGAGCACCACGATGTAGGCCATCGTGAAGAAGGTGACAAAGCCGCCGCGAATTTCACGTCCGTAGGTCGAGCCACGTTCACTAAGTGCGAACCAGCGATCCATGCTGCTGGTAGGTGCTGGGGGGGCAGAAACGGCCATTTTTCCTCCGGTCAGCAATGACATTCGCGGCACTAATCGTGCCCCGGGTTGTCGGCCAAGGGGAAAGCTGAAGCAGCATCAGCCCGACGTTCCGCGCGCAGAGTACCGTAGGCCTTATGAAAGATTCAGGAGATCGCGGCGTTTCGTCCACCGCAAGTTCACCACCTGAGCAACATCAGGACAATGCGTTTATTCCTGTCACAGTAGGCACAGGAGTTTGGCTAGTTGTCGGTATCGCCCTCGTCCTCTTTCACATCCAACTCGGCATCGATGGCTGGTGGATCGGTGTCGCCATCACCGGTTTCATCTGCGGGGTCGGTGGTATCTGTTACCTCAAGTATCGCGCCCGTCGCGAGCAGCGTCTCCGCTGAAATACCGGCGCCGGTTAAATCATTCGGCACGAGTTCGGTGATGACTAAATCTGGTTCTGATAAATCCAGGTGATCCCAGCCAAGTTCATCAGTGGCGTTCTCGGCTAGGGGCGCACTTACTTCAAGGGTCACCTCGGAGTGGCCACCGCAGCCATAGTTCATCGCCACCACATGGCCATCTGCTGGCGCAATCAAATTCGCGCACACCCCAAACATTTGGCCAAGTGGCCCACCGATGGGCAGCAAGAATCCACAGGTACTGCAGTTATTCGTTGCCGACTTGGCCATCGCAGCGCTCGGGCCCATGTCGCCCTCGAACCAACGCTCAGCGGCTTCATCGCGGCCGACAACCGATAACACCCGGACCCGGCCCAGCCCAAGCTCCCAAAATCCGTTGAGTGGGCTTGCTGAACTTGCCGTCTCGAGATCATCTTCATCGGTTAACCCGGCAATAAGGCGCAGATCATCTTTCGGGGTGACGAGAACATCACCCATACCAAGATCACCTGGCTGTAGGCGCTCACTCCATGGCACCCACGGCGGGGCAACGAGGGCATCAGGGCCGGGTAAGAGCACCACGTCACAGACCGTTACTTCGTCTTGCTCAGGTGCCCGGGCAACCGTGACCGCCCAACGCCAACCGAGATAGCCCGGGTGCAAGCAGGTAAACAGGTGGGTGGCTAGGCGGTCAGCTTCCATCGCCATCTCCAGGTGCTCACCTACGGAGGCAGCCTCGGCTTCGATGCCCGCGGCTTCGCGCGCCAACTCAATGGCCGCGCCTAATTGCTGGTCCTCCAACACTTTTTGCATACCCCGATTGTGGCCCACCGGCGCTCGCCTCAGTCCACCGCCCTCGGCCCATTTGCGTGAGTGCGTGCGATTTAGTCGTGAAATCCGCATGTTCAGCCGATTTCACGACCAAAACGAGCGCACCCAGCCCACCCCGGACGCTGGCTACAACAGCGGGTGCCGATCGGGCGGATTCGATTGGTGTCGGGCACGATACTAACCGCGCTGGCGATCTGGACGATCACTGAGTTCGTCCAGTACTAAGTTAATGACCGACTAGATATCTAGGTCGTCAGCAACCGCACGCAGCACCGCAGCGATTTTTTGTGCCGCCGCATCCGGCGGGAATTTACCACGCTGAAGTTGATTTGACACCCCGTCGAGCAACTTAATTAAATCCTCGACTATCCCTGCTAGATCACCGGCATCTTTACGTGAACTCTTCACGACCGACGGTGGCGGCCCAATGATCGCAACGGTCAGGGCTTGCTTACCACGCTTACCGTCGACAATGCCGAAATCGACCTTCGTGCCCGGCTTGAGCGAGGGCACCCCGGCGGGCAGGGTCGAGACGTGGACGAAGACGTCTTCGCCTTCATCTGAGTTGATGAAGCCGAAGCCTTTTTCCGCGTCGTACCACTTAACGATTCCCGTTGGCATGAGTCAAGGCTACCGACCCACCAATAGGGTGGTGCGGGTGAGTCCGCGTAGCTTGGCAGATGCCCTCCGGCAACGTGATGACGTAGGCCTAGCCACGCTCCTGCGCCGGCGCCCTGACCTGCTGCACCCCATCCCCTCGGATATCACCGCGCTGGCGGCCAGATCCACCACCGGGCCCTCGGTTTCACGCTGCCTAGACACCCTGGATGCCCTGACCATCTACGTCCTCGCGGTGGTCGCCCGGCAATCGGTCGAGCTGCCCGCACTGCCCCAAGAGGTCACTAGGGCCGTTATCGAAGAGTTGGACGACTCTGCCCGCGGCGGCGCCGAAGCCGCATTGCGCGACCTCCAAGAACTCGCCCTGGTGTGGGGCACCGATGATGAGATCCGCGCCATTCATGCGGTGCGCGACCACCTGTCGGAGGTGGCGGCGCCGACGTGGCCGCCACCGAGCATTTCAGTCACGGCTGAAAATACCCAGTCGGCCAGGAGTGATGAGCAAGCCGGAGTCCATGCCCGAGAGGCCATAGCGCAGGTGCGCGATCTTCTTGATGCCTGGGCCGTTGATCCACCGAGTGTTTTGCGGGCTGGCGGATTAGCGGTTCGGGATTTCGCCGCCACCGCGCGTGACTTAAATACCGATGCACCGACCGCAGCACTGTGGATCGAAGTTGCGCACGCGGCCGGTTTACTTGATGACGACAGCGAAGAACGCCCGTCATGGGTTCCGACCGATCGATTTGACACCTGGCTTGCTAAATCGGCAGCCGAGCAATGGGTCGCACTTGCTCAAGCTTGGCTTACCTCACCAAGGCTCTCAACACTTGCCAATGACAAGTCAACACTCTTAACAACTGACGCCGAGCGCCCCGCTGTCGTCACTTTGCGCGTGCAGGTCATGCAGCAACTAGCCGCAGCCACGGCACCTGTCGAGCCCGCCGATCTAATCGCCATCCTTGACTACTCGCAGCCCCGGCGAAGTGGTGAACTTCGAGCACAGGTGGTGCACGCTACCTACCAAGAAGCCACGCTGATTGGCTTGATGGGCGCCAATACGTTGACCACCCCTGGGCGCGCACTCATCGGCCCAGATTCAGCAACCGATGCAACTTCAGCGATCACGGCACTTATGCCGCTCGAAATTGATCATGTGCTCATCCAGGCTGACCTCACCATGATCGCCCCCGGCCCCGTCGCCCCAGAACTCGCGCGCAAATTGCGGCTGCTCGCTGATGTCGAATCCCGTGGCCATGCCACCGTCTACCGACTTTCAGAGCAATCCCTTCGGCGCGCATTCGATGCGGGATGGGACGCAGCGAAAGTACATAAAGTATTAAGTGAAGCCTCGACAACCGGGCTACCCCAACCCCTTAGTTATCTAATTGACGATTTAGCCCGTCGCCACGGCGCCATCAGGGTTGGTTCAGCTTCTGCATATCTACGCTGCGATAACGAGGGAACGATTCAAGCAATTCTCGGTGATCGCCGACTACGCGGCCTTCAACTTTCACAGACCGCACCCAATATTTTGATCAGCCAAGCCACCCCGCATGAGTTCATGGCGGCACTGCGCGATGCCGGTTACGCACCGGCCGCCGAAACCCCAGATGGCTCCGTGGTCGTGTTGCGCCCTGATGAACGCCGTGCGCGCTCAAGGGTGGCGCGCAAAGTTAGTTCGGGTCGCCGCGATAGTGACGCCCTGATCGCCAGCGTGGTCAAAGGTTTGCGTTCCGGTGACCGCGCAGCACGAGCACCCCGAGGTGAGACGGTGGTCGGGCCAGCCGGCACAAATGAGGTCCCGCGCACCAGCAGTGCCGCAACCCTCGCCGCCTTAAAGCTCGCGATCGCCGAAACCACTCCGGTCTGGATTGGCTACGCCGACTCCGATGGCACCACCACCGAGCAGATCATTGATCCGATCCGCATGGGTGGTGGGTCGGTTACTGCATTTGATCACCGCACCGAGCAGGTTCGCACTTTTTCGGTTTCGCGAATCAGCGGTGTAGCTCCTTTGGTGCACTAGTCGCAATTACTCGCATTTGACCATTCAAATAATTACCTGTTTCTAGCCACCGGAAGATCTTTAGTCCAGATCCGGAAATCTGCAAGGAGTTCTGGGATTGGCTCGACCCCGATACCCGGGCCCTGCGGTACTGGTAGGCGCCCATCTTGGAGCACGAAGGGCTCGGTGATGTCGACCGCGTAATACCGGTTTGAAGCACTGGTATCACCGGGCAAGGTGAAGTTCGCCATGGCAGCCAAAGCCAAGTTCGCGGCCCGACCGACACCGGTCTCAAGCATGCCGCCGCACCACACCGGTGAGTTGCGCACCATGCACATGTCGTGAATATCGCGAGCAGTTAGATAACTGCCCACCCGGCCCGGCTTAATGTTGATGATCGTCGTGCATCCAAACTCCAAGGCTGACTCCGCTGATGCCACCGACAAGATTGATTCGTCCATGCAAATCGGTGTATCACATGCGTCAGCAAGCATTCGATGCCCGAGCCAGTCTTCTTCGGGCAACGGTTGCTCAATGAGTAAGAGGTCATACTCGTCTAGTTTCGCTAAATGCTCCGCATCTGATCGCGCATAAGCCTGATTCGCATCAACTTGCAATGGCATATCGGGCCACTTTGTGCGCACGGCGGCCACCGGCTCCAAATCCCAACCCGGCTCTATCTTCAACTTAATACGCCGGTAACCCGCATCTACATATTCGCCGACTTCCTCCATTAATTCACACAAAGTCTCGGTTGTTGGAATGCCGACACTTACCCCGCAATCAACTTCGGTGCGCGTGGACCCCAAGAAGCTAGCCATTGATTGATTGCGCTCACGCAACCAGACATCAAGCATCGAAGTCGCGATCGCCGTCTTGGCCATCGGATGGCCGCGGATAACGTCAAGTGCAGCCCGCACTTCCTCAGGATCTGCGGCGGTTGTCGTTTCGCGTAATGCCGGGATCAGATGCTCGGCCATGACGTTGGTTGCCCCCGACGTGTATTCGGAGCTATACCCGGGCCACGAAGATGCTGCGCACTCGGCCCAACCACTGATGCCGTCTGCGGAGATTGCCTCAACGATCAGCACCTCGCGCACCGTGTCAGTACCAAAACTCGTTCGGAAAGGGCGCACCAATGGCATGTTCACCATGTGCAGGCGAAACATCTCAATACTCACGCGCGCTCCCTAAATAGGACGTAGTTACCGGTGCGCTCGACCCCAATAACGCAATAGCCATCGGCTAATGCCGAGGTCAAAGTCTCGCGAAGGGATAACCGCCACCGGGTGGCAGCAGCCGGGTCCGACTTTCGTAACTCAACAATGTCTTCTGGGATTTCCACTACTCGAATATCGCGGCCATCTTCAATCAGCATCGCGGCGTCCAACGGCAGGAGGCGACCCGCCACCGCATCAAATACTTTGGCTGTCGACAGGTGCCACCACGCAAACACCCGATCGGTGGGATCACCAACATTGATGGCATCTGGCATCTGCCCATAGAAATCAATTTCATACCCTCTTACATCGACCCCGAGTTTGAGGATGTTCAAGATGGCATTACGTCTCACGAGTGGGTCAAAAGTCCACGAGATCGTGTCGATGTCACGGTCCAGGGCCCACATCCGTTGATGCAGCTTTATTGCCGTACCAATGTGGTGGTTTCGCTGGCTTTCGAGCACCGCGGCCATATGCGAATGCAGGTGAACGTGCCACCCGTCAGCGAAGTGTCGGCCCACAAATGCCAGCGCTGCTCCAACCGGTTCAGCACCTAAATAAGCAACCGAGGAATACCCGCCGGCGTGGATCACCGCCTTCAGCACATTTTGCTGAACTTGGGTGCACTGGCCGGGCCAGACCGTATCGAAAATTCGCCGCGCGGTAGCGAAATCAGTAGGGTTTGCTACTGAGCGGACTTCTACTCCGGCGCGCTCCTGCGCGCGCTGGAGATCGGCCGCCGGACTATCCACCAAGGTCACAAACGACACCGTAGCGAAACGACACCGCACCGAAAGGAGCAGCGTGCCCCCGAGCCTGGCGTCAGCAACCGCGCTACTCCCCCGCATGATCGAGGCTGTGCAACTTCTGGTCAGAACTGAATCCCCAACTCATGATCTTGCTGCCTGTGTGCACCTTGCTGAAGTTGCCGCCAACCTGACTAGCGAGTGGCTGGGGAGCCCAACCCGCATCGAAGTTCATGACGGCTGCCCGGTTTTGCGCTGGGGCCCGGACCACCCCAAAGTCCTACTGCTCGGCCACCTTGACACCGTTTGGCCAGTTGGCACCTTGGCCCGGCTGCCAGCTCAAATCATCGGTGATCAATTGACCGGGCCGGGCGTTTTCGATATGAAGGCCGGCATCGTGCAGGCCTTGGCCGCGCTGTCGTTACTTATTGATGAGGGTGCCGACGTCGGAGCGGTTGGGATCTTGCTGACAACTGACGAAGAGACGGGCTCGCGTGCTTCACGCGGAGTAATCGCGGGCGCCCTCACCAGCGCCAGTGCGGTTCTGGTTTTCGAACCCTCGGCGGGCGGCGCCCTTAAGACCGAGCGCAAGGGCACTTCTTGGTACCGAATCAAGTTTCACGGACGGGCCTCGCATGCCGGCCTTGACCCCGAGCTCGGCGTTAATGCAACCGTTGAAGCTGCCGCGTTCGTCATGGCAACCCAAACTTGGGGAGATCAAGATTCCGGTACCACCGTTACGCCAACCTTGCTGAACTCCGGCACCACGGCAAATACCGTCCCTTTTTTGGCAGAGTTAACTCTTGACGTTCGCGCCTGGTCTGTAGGCGAGCAGCAACGTGTTGACGCGAGTGTTCGCACCTGGCAAGCCACCCACCCTGAAGCCCGCATTGAAATCGATGGCGGAATCGATCGGCCGCCCCTTGAATTATCCGCATCGGCTGACTTATTCGCATTAGCTGAAAAGGTCGCGCACGATCTTGGTTTGCCCGAATTGCGATCGTGCGCCGTTGGTGGAGCCAGCGATGGCAATCTCACCGCTGCAGCCGGCATACCTACCATCGATGGTCTTGGCGCCGTCGGCGATGGCGCCCACGCCGATCATGAATGGGCTTCAGTTTCAGCAATGGCCGAACGGGCCGCCCTTACCGCCGGCATCATCATGGCGGCACTTAACGGAGAGATAAATGACTGACGGTCCACTGATTGTGCAAAGCGACAAAACCCTGCTCCTTGAAGTTGATAATCCGCTGGGGCCCGAATGCCGTCGTGCCATCGCACCATTTGCGGAGCTTGAACGCGCACCCGAACACATTCACACTTACCGCCTAACCCCTCTCGGGCTCTGGAATGCCCGCGCGGCCGGGCACGATGCGGAGCAGGTGGTCGACACTCTCCTTCGCTACTCGAAATATGCAGTTCCCCACGCGCTGCTTGTTGATATCGCCGAGACGATGTCACGTTATGGCCGCTTACAAATCAACAACCATCCGGTGCACGGCCTAGTGCTGCAGGCTCTCGACGAAGCGGTGCTCGAGGAAATCCTGCGGAGTAAGAAGGTTGCACCGTTAATGGGTGCACGCGTTGACCAGAACACCGTCATTGTTCATCCAAGTGAGCGTGGCCACCTGAAGCAGGCACTTATCAAGCTCGGCTGGCCAGCGGAGGATGTCGCGGGCTACGTCGATGGCGAGCGCCATGCCATTGGGCTCGTCGCCGCTGACTGGCAGCCACGCCCCTACCAAAAAGAGGCCGCAGAAGGCTTCTGGCACGGTGGTTCTGGCGTTGTAGTGCTGCCCTGCGGTGCTGGCAAGACCATCGTTGGCGCGCTGGCCATGACCCTTGCTCAGGCCACGACTTTGATTCTTGTCACGAACACGGTAGCCGCTCGGCAATGGCGTGATGAATTGCTCAAGCGCACCACCCTTACCGCCGATGAGATCGGCGAATACTCCGGTGCGAAGAAAGAAATCCGCCCGGTGACCATTGCGACTTACCAGGTCATGACTACTAAGCGCCAAGGCATCTACCCTCACCTAGATGTTTTCGACTCGCGCGATTGGGGCTTGATCATCTATGACGAGGTGCACCTACTACCCGCACCTATCTTTCGGTTCACCGCTGATATCCAATCGCGTCGTCGCCTCGGTTTAACCGCAACGCTAGTTCGCGAGGACGGCCGCGAAAGCGACGTCTTTAGCCTCATCGGCCCGAAGCGCTACGACGCGCCCTGGAAAGATATTGAGAACCAGGGTTACATCGCGCCCGCTGACTGTGTCGAAGTTCGGGTCACGTTGCCAGAAGGTGACCGCATGGCCTACGCGATGGCCGAACAAGAAGATAAGTACCGGCTGGCCGCATCAGCGCCTGAAAAGAACCGGCTCGTTGAAGAAATTATCGCCCATCACCCTGACGATCGAATCCTGGTAATTGGGCAATACCTTGATCAGCTCGCCGAGCTTGGTGAGCACCTTGACGCACCGATAATCACGGGCGCTACGCCTGTTAAGGAGCGCGAGCGCCTATTCGCTGCGTTCCGTATTGGCGAGATCAGACTGCTGGTGGTCAGCAAAGTCGCCAACTTCTCTATTGACCTACCCGAGGCGGCGGTGGCAATTCAAGTGAGCGGGACTTTTGGCTCCCGCCAAGAAGAAGCCCAGCGCCTTGGACGCATCCTGCGCCCGAAATCAGATGGCCGCACCGCGCACTTCTATTCTATTGTCACGCGCGACACCGTTGATGCCGACTTCGCCCAGCATCGCCAACGTTTCTTGGCTGAACAAGGCTACGCTTACCGGATTGTCGACGCCGATGACATTCACTCCGGGAAGTGGGACGCAGTATAAGCCGTCAAAAAGTGGGAGCAAAAATGAAACTAGGTCGCATAGCCATAATCGGCAGCACACTTGCCTTCACCGTTGGTGCGTTCGCAGCACCCGCTCAGGCGGTCAAACTCGTGCCAGCTGATACCGCCTGCTCCTACATCTACAAGAACGGCGAGCCCACCACCAAGACCTATGTCTGCCTTTCGGTCGCCAAATCCCCGGTACCCGCTGGCCAAACCGCAACCTTCACCGGAACCTTGAGCCCTAAGGCCATAAGGGCCCTGGCCGACTGGACAACAGGTGGCAACACGGTCTGCCTAGATCGCTACCCGGCCAAGGCCGATAACGACAGCAGCATGCCGCACACCCCGCTGACAAAGGTGTGCTCGGCTGTTAATAAAAAGTCCACTTTCACCATTAACGCTGAGTTAAGCGTCAAGGGCACTTACTATTACGGCCTGAGCATGGGCCCCTGCACCGCCTCTGCCGCCACTTGCGGGAACGCTGACCCTGAGCTCGTTGGGGTCCAAGGACCAGAAGTCGTGCAACTAAAAACCACCTAGTTGAAATCCCACTGGACAAGGGGACCAATGAACCGCAAAGCAAGACGCCGCAAGTTCACCGCGGCGTGCACGGCGGTCGCATTTCTCGGCGCCGCCTTCGCTTTTGCACCCGTCGCATCGGCCAAAGATGGAAATAGCCTGGCGGCAATTCAAAAGAAGGTTCCTTTCACGGTTTACACCCCGAAATTCACGACTCATTTGCCACTTATCTCCGTGAAATTAAGTAACTACAGCGAACAGGCCGTCGGCGCTGACCCGGGCAAGTGCACCTACTACCTGACCACACAATACGGTGGCGGGAAAAGCCCCATGGTGGAGTTGGTCCAGTCCTACCGCTGCTCAGACCCACCTGCGCCAATGGCCGAAGTCGCTACCTTTAAAACCAAAGGTCAACAAGTAACCATCTCGACCGCGTGCCCAAATGCCAGTGCAACTGGTGAAGCGGACTGCCTAACCGGATCAACAGCCACGCCCCAGGAATTACTGCAGCAGTTGCCCAATTTGGGCGAAACCTGGATCCCCAAGTTACCGGCACGTGGCGGCCATCTACCCACCACGGCCAATATCTCAACTAGTTTGCTATCCGTATCGGAGATAAAAAAGGTAGTTCGGAGCCTGGTCAGCGTCGATTAACCGGACGAAGCTTGCAGCGGAAGTTTCGCATCAACATCGAAGCTGAAGTCGTCGATGGTGCCCATGCCCGGTATTGGCAAATGCACGGTGCCCATGTTCGCGCTACCAACAATCTCAATCTCCCCCATCAATGACGCCCCCGATGCAACAGGCGTGATCGTCAAGCCGAGTTCAACTTCGATACTGCCGGCTTGTGCAACTCCCGAAACCCACCAGGTTTCACCGAGTGGGCCTTTGCCGGAATAAACGAGCGTGTGAGCCTTATTCCGGGTGACGATGCTGCGTGCCGCGGACTGCAGCAGGAAGTTACCGGTCTTAAGTTGATCAAGGGCTAGGTTCAAGGTAAGGGTGATCTCATGGGCGGAGATATGAAGCAGGCCACTTGCTACCGGTGCCGAGACGTTAACGCTCATCAGGCCAACTCGTCCACTCCGGAGCCGAACATCGGCACCGTCGACAGCATTTATCTCCCACCTGCCAGCAGTCACGGGATCACTGTGCCATGCCTACTGAAGTTCATCCTTTAAGACGCGTCATTCACCTAGAACTCGATGCACTTTATGTTGCGCTGCTTGCGCCACCGGGCGAATTACCATGCGATCAATATTGATATGGACGGGAAGTGACGTGACCCAAGCGATCGCTGATGCAACATCGTCGGCCGTAAGCGGTTCTTTAACACCTTCATAAACTTTGGCCGCTCGTGCCTCGTCGCCGCCAAAGCGTTTAACCGAGAACTCATCGGTGCGCACCATTCCAGGGATCATTTCGGTGACTCGAATCGGGCGCCCAGATAGCTCAAGGCGCAAGGTGCCGGCTATCGCCGCCACCCCATGCTTGGTCGCGGTGTAACTGCCGGCATTCTCATATGGGATATACCCAGCCGTTGAGCCCATCAGCACGATAAGGCCATGCCCGGAACTTTCGACATTGGGCAGGAAGGCTTTAACCGTTCGCACCAAGCCGATGACGTTCAACTCGTAGCCGGCCTGCCAGCCGGCTAAGTCCGCGTCCTCGATCTGCTCGGCCTCAAATGCCGCGCCCGCATTTGCCACTAAGACATCAACAGGCCGGCCGGCAAGCTGGGTGACCAGCCGATCCACACTGCCTTGATCGGTTACATCCAACTCCCACGCTGTGATGCGGGGATGCTCAAGGGCCAGCTGCTCAAGGCGGTCAACTCGGCGCGCTGCGGCTATCACCTCATACCCGCGACCAGCCAATTGGCGGGCGCATGCGGCCCCAATGCCACTACTGGCGCCGGTGATAAGTGCGAGTCCAGAGATTTCGGTCATGGTGCAAGATTCCAGATCGGGACAACACTGCTTGCGTCGGGTCCGCTGAACGCCCACGTTTTGGTCGTGAGAACCTGATGTTGGGCCAGTTTCACGACAAAAACGTGCGCGTTCACGCCAAAGGCGGCCCCCCTTTCGGGGAACCGCCTTTTGACTGAATCAGTGTTGCTGCAGTCCTGCTTACTGGGACTTCGAACTTCGTTAGAAGTCCAACCATCTGGGACTTCGAACTTCGTTAGAAGTCCAACCATCTGGGACTTCGAACTTCGTTAGAAGTCCATGCCGCCCATGCCGCCGTCGCCGCCGCCCATTGGCGGGCCAGCCTTTTCCGGCTTGTCAGCGACAACAACTTCGGTGGTCAAGAACAGACCGGCAATCGATGCTGCGTTCTGCAGCGCCGAGCGCGTTACCTTGGCTGGGTCGATGATGCCCGACTTGATCATGTCGACGTACTCGCCATTTGAGGCATCTAGGCCGTGACCGACCGGGAGCTCGCGCACCTTCTCAGCCACCACGCCACCTTCAAGGCCAGCATTCTCCGCGATCTGCTTGAGCGGTGCACTCACGGCCACGCGAACGATGTTCGCGCCCACGAGCTGCTCATCGGTCAGGCCGAGTGCATCGATCTTGGCGGTTGCTGACTTCATGGCCTGAATGAGTGCCACACCACCACCGGCGACGATGCCCTCTTCGATTGCAGCCTTGGCGTTGCGCACGGCATCTTCGATGCGGTGCTTGCGCTCCTTGAGCTCGACCTCGGTTGCAGCGCCCACCTTGATGACCGCAACGCCGCCGGCCAACTTGGCCAACCGCTCCTGCAGCTTCTCACGGTCATAGTCGCTGTCCGACTTCTCGATCTCAGCGCGGATCTGGTTCACGCGACCTTGAATCTGCTCAGGGTCACCTGCACCTTCAACGATTGTGGTCTCATCTTTGGTGACGACAACCTTGCGTGCGCGACCCAAGAGGTCGAGCGTGGTGCCATCAAGCTTGAGGCCTACTTCTTCAGAGATAACCTGCGCGCCGGTCAAGATCGCGATGTCTTGCAGCATGGCCTTGCGACGGTCACCAAAGCCTGGGGCCTTGACCGAAACCGAACGGAAGGTGCCACGGATCTTGTTTACAACCAAAGTCGCAAGGGCTTCGCCTTCAACATCTTCGGCGAGGATGACCAGCGGCTTGCCGCTTTGCATGACCTTCTCGAGGATTGGCAGGACGTCCTTGACGGAAGAGATCTTGGAGTTCGCGATGAGGATGTAAGGATCCTCAAGCTCGGCCTCCATGCGCTCTGGGTCGGTGACGAAGTACGGCGAGATGTAACCCTTGTCGAAGCGCATACCCTCGGTGAGCTCAAGCTCAAGACCGAAAGTGTTGCTCTCTTCAACAGTGATGACGCCTTCCTTGCCGACCTTGTCCATTGCCTCAGCGATCAGATCGCCGACTTCCTGGTCGCCACCAGCGGAGATCGCGGCCGTCGAAGCAATCTGCTCCTTGGTCTCGACATCCTTGGCCATCAAAAGCAGCTCGTCGCACACAATGGTGACGGCGCGATCGATGCCCTTCTTAAGTGCCATCGGGTTGGCACCAGCGGCAACGTTGCGCAGACCTTCGCGCACCAGCGCTTGGGCGAGCACGGTTGCGGTGGTGGTGCCGTCGCCTGCGACGTCATCGGTCTTCTTGGCGACCTCTTTAACCAGCTCGGCGCCGATCTTCTCGTAAGGATCCTCGAGATCGATTTCCTTGGCGATGGATACACCGTCGTTGGTGATTGTGGGGGCTCCCCACTTCTTTTCAAGGACCACGTTGCGGCCTTTGGGGCCGAGTGTGACCTTGACGGCGTCGGCTAGCACGTTCATGCCGCGCTCGAGGGCCCTGCGGGCCTCCTCATCAAATGCAATCATTTTTGCCATGGGGCCAGTTCCTCCGGGAACGTCCGTAAGTTGTCACTCTCGGGTGTCGAGTGCTAACGCAAAAGTTAGCACTCTCACCCCTAGAGTGCAAATGCACGGTCCAGAACCCAGCTAGGTGGCAGGATCTGGCTATGGCAGCCCGCAGTTATCGCCCCCCACGGGAGTGGCTACTAGCCCAAGGCAAGTGGCCAACCGGGCCCTTTACCGCGGGGGCCCCGCAGTATGTAATGGTGACGGCCGCCATCGTGGCCAATTATCTGGCCGCGGCCGGTACCCGCAGCCTGCGGTCGGTGGCCCGGCTCCGCACTGAATCTGCGCTACCGCGGTGATGAAAACGATGACGTCAAACTGCTAACCGAAACCCTTGTGGCTGAGCTGGTCGCCCAGCAGGCTTGGGCCACTACGACTTAAAAGTCACCGTCAGCGGGGCGTGATCACTCCACCGCTCTGCATAAGTAGGTGCCTTGCCGACCACGGCGGTGGCGGCACGCGCGGCTAAGCCCGGGGTCGCGATCACATAGTCGATGCGCCAACCACCATCAGTATCGAAACCGCGCCCCCGCCATGACCACCAGGTGTAGGGGCCGGGGCCCGTCCCACCAAGAGTGCGCCCAAGGTCCACCCACTGTTTTGCGAACCATCGGTCCAAGTATTCGCGCTCTTCAACTAAGAACCCAGCGTTACCTCGGTTACCGCGCCAATTCTTGATATCGACTTCATGGTGGGCAATATTGAAATCACCGCAAACGACAACCTCTCCACCACTTCGGGTAGCTCGTGCCCGCAAAGCCTTAAGGCGGGTATCCATGGCCTCCAAGAACGCATACTTATCAACTTGCTTCGGGGTTTCAGCTTCACCGGTGTGGACGTAGACCGAAACCACAGTTAGCAGGCCTTGTTTGGTATCGAGGTCGACTTCCACCCACCGTCCAGAATTACCGAGCACCGGATCCTTCATCACCTCGCGCACCTCGGTGGGCTGCTTTCGGGTCAAGATCGCAACTCCTGCTCGACCAAGTTGCGGCGCCGGTGCGTGCGCCACATTCCATCCTGGCAATGGTGAGTCGGCGAGGGTGGCATGTAACTGCTCGTGGGTCGCCCGCACCTCTTGAAGGCAAATCACATCCGGCTTAGCTTCAGCCAGCCACGCTAGGCCACCGCGACGATGCGCTGCGCGGATGCCATTTACGTTAACCGTGAGAACACTTAGCAACGCAACACTCACACGATCCGAAGGGTGATCACTTGGCCGGTGATAGCCGTCACCGCGGCGAGCAGCGCATCACGATGGCGCACGTTCGTATTAATTGGGTATGTCTGGTCTTGATCAAAGCGTTGGGGGTCGGAGAAGTCGATCGTCAGCACGTCATCCTCGAATGAAACCAACCGAGCATCAAAATAGAGCAGCCATGCGACCCGGCTTTGGGATTCTAAGTTGAACAGGACGTCATTCCACTGTGCTTTTAGGGCAGCAAGTTCAGCGGCAGACATAGCTCTACGCCGCGTCGATGTCAGGGGCTACGTAACAGATGCCAAGCACCGTATCCAATGGGTGCAAGACCAGCACCGGCAGCACCAGACCTGAGTCACTTGCCGAACTAACTTCAATCAACAAACCCTCAGCCAGCGCGGTAACTGACGCAACCGGCCACCTTGCTACTGCGCCCCTCAGGCCTACCCCGAGGGCTTTAGTTGCTGCTTCCTTGGCGACCAGCAGGTCAAGTACCGAGGCGGATTCGGCCGTGACGAAATTCGTTTCCATAGGAGTTAGTGCGCGCGCCAGCACCTGCGTTCGGCGGTCGGCGTACTCGATGTCAATTCCGATTAATGAGCCCGGCTCAGCGGCTGCTGCAACTACGACTCCTGAGTTATGCGAGAGTGAGATAACCGGTGGCCCACCCACGCCAGATAGCAGTGCGCATCGGGCATATGGCGCGCCCTCCTCATCAATGTGGATCTCCACATCATTTGATGCCAGTTGGTGGCCGCGCTCCTGCGCCCACGCCCGCACCACCTCCTTAAGTGCCAACCGCCCGAGCAGCCACTCCTGTTGGCGGCTGGATCCTGCCGTCAGTGACTGCCATGTCACGTGCTCATCAGCGGTCAGTGCCGCCCCCATCGAAGGCGGCGGCGCCACCTGGCTATCAGTTGTCATCTGGGCAATATCAATGCGCCGGATCAATACTTCATCGGGTCCAATATCCCAATCTTGGCTGACGAACTGCCCTAATTGCACTGGCCACCATCGCAGCAGGGCTGAATGTAATAGCACTTAGGGCACATGTCTTTGCCGCCGCGACGCTCTAGGGCTACGGTCTCGCAGGCCGGGCACGGGCCAGGGTCACCCATCACCTTTTAAGTATGGCGCGCGTCGTTGACGACTTCTTGCCCCCGCGCCGTGGCCGCGCCCACTCCGAATGCGGTAACAGCCAGTCGCTGTTCCTGCGCCGCCCACCTGATCAAGGCCAGTTCAGCTGGTGTCAGCCGCAAATTCAGTCGCGATGTTCGTAGGTTCGTCATGTTCGCCCCTAGTTACTCGAAATCCGTCTCGAGTTGCGCAAAGCGCAGGGGTCCGACAGTTACACGAGTGTGATTCGCCGTTGACACCAGCCAACATCCCAGACAAGGCCCATTAATTAGTACATCATCTAGTCCTAGAGCCGAACTAACCACTTCAAGGAGCACTGAATGGATGACGCAACCGCATACGCCGCGGCACTAGCATCAGCCCGGCAGGGCATGGCCGAGGGCGGCATCCCAATCGGGGCTAGCCTGATGGTCGATGGCGAATTGCTAGCAGTTGGGCGCAATCAGCGTGTGCAACTTGGGAGTGCCATCCATCACGGTGAAACCAATTGCATTGAAAACGCCGGACGCCAGCCGGCAAGCGTGTATGCCCGCTCCACGATCTTCACGACTTTGTCACCTTGTTTCATGTGTGCAGGCACCATCTTGCTGTACAAGATTCCGCGGGTAGTGATCGGCGAGAACAAGAACTTTCAGGCCAGCGAAGACCTGCTGCGCGGCCACGGCGTCGAAGTTGTTGTGCTTGATGACGCTGAAACCAAGACCATGTTCAAGGATTGGATCGACGCGAACCCGCGCCTGTGGAACGAAGATATCGGCGAGGAGGACTAGCGCCAATTGGGTAGAGTCTGGGCTAGACAGGAAGAGGCCAGACCCGGATGACGCCCCAAAAGCAGTTGCATCGCCCCACCACCCCGGTGCTCGTCCTTGACTGGGGTGGGGTGCTGTCCACGCCGGTGCAGGACGCTTTTGATAGCTGGATGGCGGCAGCCGAAATCGATCCCAAATCCTTCATGCGCGTCATGCGCGAGTTCCACGACACCCCAGATAGCCCGCTGCATCGCCGTGAGCGCGGTGAGATCAGCGTGAGTGAACTTGAGGAGGCCCTCGCCCCACATCTATTCACCTTGGCAGGTCAGCCGGTTTCGCCCGATGGGCTGCTGGCAAAGATGTTCGAATACCTCAAGCCCAATAATGCGATGCTGCAGGTTGTTGAACTTGCTCGCGCAAACGGCTGGAAGACAGCGGTGCTGTCAAATGCTTGGGATGGCGATCACTATGCCCCTGATTTGATGACGCAGTTCGACGCGGTGGTGCTTTCGGATTTGGCAGGTGTGCGCAAACCAGATTTGAATGCGTACGAAGCAATAATCAAAGCCCTTGGCGTCGAAGCTGGTGACTGTATTTTTGTTGACGACATGCGACGTAATGTCGTCGCTGCCGAATCAGCCGGCATGCAGGCAATCCAATACGAGCCCGGCGTCGAGGTGATACTCACCAAGTTGATCACCAATGGGGCAACTTCTGAAATGTCCAGAGTTGATCCCCGCGGGCTCAACCTTGACCGGCTTAGTGGCTATTTGCGAACCGAGTTGGGAAGCGAAGTCGTGGCACTGCGCCCCGAACTGCTAGCCGGTGGTCGCTCGAACATCAGTTATCGCCTTGACGGCGGCGATCTGGGCCCGCTGGTGCTGCGCCGCCCGCCGCTTGGTCACATTTTGCCCACCGCCCACGACATGGGTCGCGAGTTCAAGGTGCTCACCGGTCTGGCATCGGTCGGCTATCCGGCGCCTAGGCCAATTGTTCTATGTGATGACACAGGTGTAATCGGAGCGCCCTTTGTTCTTATGGAGTTTGTCGACGGCTTAATAATTGATGACGCCGCAATAGCCAGCAGCCTTGATGCGGTCTTGGCGCGAGACGTCTCGCAAAACCTTGTGCGGTGCTTGGCTGATCTACATAACATCAATCCAGCCGATGCTGGGCTTGCTGACCTTGGCAAGCCTGCCGGGTACCTGCAAAGGCAACTGCTCCGGTGGATCAAGCAGTGGGAGTTAACCAAAAAGATCGATTACCCCGCTGCCGGGCAACTCATCACCTGGCTGCAGCAGGCGGTCACCACCTTGCCCGATCAGATGAAGACTTCAATTGTGCACGGGGACTACCGGCTCGATAACACGATCAT
>NSHP01000019.1 GCA_002737125.1 Actinomycetota bacterium
GCGGCGCAATTCCTTGAGCTGCGCGACGGTAAGTCCGCGGTATTCAGTGAGCACAGTCGCACTCGAGGTGCGGAAGTGGTCGGCGAGATCGGCAACGGTTGTCACCTTTGTCGGCCGGGCCATGGGGCTCCTTTCGTTGCGGTCCCATCAAGCAAAACGCCCCGGCGCAGGCGCACGGGGCTAGGAACCGCAACTTGCGGCCGAGCTTCGCAATCCTGCGCGGGCCGCCCGCTTGAGCGGGGCCTTCGACGCCATCCCCGGGGCTCCGGGGCTGGCGCGACCAGCGGTCTTTGGTAGGTGCAGGTTATGGGACCTGCCCCATCATTGGCAAATCCTAGATTTCGTCCTCGGCGGTTAGGTTCTTGACCCGGTTAGGGTCAACCTGGACACCCGGACCCATCGTGGCCGACATAGTGGCCTTCTTGATGTATCGGCCCTTGGCCGCAGCAGGCTTCAGTCGCAGGACTTCATCTAGTGCCGCGGCGTAGTTCTCAACCAGCTGCTGCTCGGTGAAAGAAGCCTTGCCAATCGGGAATTGCATATTCGCATGCTTGTCGATGCGCATCTCGATCTTGCCGCCCTTGATGTCATCAACCGCTTTCGCGACATCCATGGTGACGGTGCCGGTCTTCGGGTTGGGCATCAAGCCCCGGGGGCCGAGCACCTTGCCTAGGGTTCCGACCTTGCCCATCAGATCTGGGGTGGCAACCGCGGCGTCGAAATCTGTCCAGCCTCCAGCAACTTTGGCGATAAGTTCATCGGAGCCGACAAAGTCAGCACCGGCAGCGCGGGCTTCATCTGCTTTTTCACCGTTGGCAAAAACCAGGACCCGAGCGGTCTTGCCGGTGCCATGTGGAAGATTTACGGTGCCTCGCACCATTTGGTCGGCTTTGCGGGGATCAACTCCAAGTCGCATCGCAACCTCAACGGTCGGGTCGAACTTAGTTGAAATACCCTTTTTAACGATGCGTACAGCCGTCAGTGGTGAATAAAGGGAGTCCTGATCGATAAGTTCTGCGGCCTTCAAATATGCCTTGCTGCGCTTCATCTCTGCTCCTTCGCAGGTTGTGGTCGGCGGGCCACGCTGGCCCTCCCACGCGGTTCAATTGCTATGCGGTAACGGTAATGCCCATTTGACGGGCGGTGCCTTCGATGATCTTCATCGCGGCATCAACGTCATTGGCGTTGAGATCAGGCATCTTGGTTTCGGCAATCTCGCGCACCTGGTTCTTGGTGATCGAGCCGGCCTTAACCTTCAGAGGATTACCCGAACCTTTTTCGAGACCCGCGGCCTTTAGGATCAACCTTGAAGCCGGCGGAGTCTTGAGGGTGAAATCGAAAGTGCGGTCTTCATAGACCGTGATCTCGACGGGAATCACATTGCCGCGCTGGTTCTCCGTGGCCGCGTTATAGGCCTTGCAGAACTCCATGATGTTCACGCCGTGCTGACCAAGTGCTGGGCCAACAGGCGGTGCAGGGTTGGCCAGACCAGCTTGAATCTGTAGCTTGATGAGGCCGGTGACCTTCTTTTTCTTCGGTGCCATGGTGTGTCAGGTCCTTCGTTGTGGTGACCCGGAGACGGCGCCCCCGGGAGTTGGAGGTTAATTCTTATCTATTTGGCTGAAAGCGAGCTCGACCGGGGTTTCGCGACCGAAAATCTCGACCAGCCCGGTGACTTTTTGTCCTTCGATGTTAATTTCCGAAATTGTCGCGTGCAAAGTTGCGAATGGCCCATCAACAACGGTGACGGAGTCGCCGACCAAGAAGTCAACGTAAATAGCTTCGGCCGCCGCCAGCCCACCAGCATTGGGGCTTCCTGGTGCGCCGGCCTTCTTCTCCGGAACAGGGGCGAGGATTGCGGTGACTTCGTCAACCGAGAGCGGTGACGGCTGATGGCCATGGCCAACAAAACCGGTGACACCTGGCGTGTGGCGAACAGCGCCCCAAGACTCGTCGGTGAGGTCAAGACGCACGAGCACATACCCGGGAAACTTATTGCGTCGCACTTGTTTGCGCACGCCACTCTTAATCTCGGTGACTTCCTCCATGGGCACCTCGACCTGGAAGATGTAATCCTCCATGCTCAGTGAGTTGATTCGGGACTCAAGGTTCATCTTTACCTTGTTCTCAAATCCGGCATACGAATGAATTACATACCAATCGCCTGGGGCTAATCGCATCTGCTCCCGGAACTCGGCGATCGGGTCGACTTCGTCTTCCACTTCACCCTCGGCCAGCACATCTTCAATTAGCGCCTCTTCAACCAGGGCCTCTTCGATTAACTCTTCAATGAGTACTTCCGCAACAAATGCCTCGATGAGTTCTTCCGCGGCACCTGTTTCAGGGGAGTCCTGCGGCTCGAGTTCAGCAATCGCAAATGGATCCGCCGAAGGTGCGGGCTGTTGCTGGTCCTGGTCGGACACGGTGGGCTATCTCCTCGTTCGGTGGTGGTCAGGGAAGGGCTTAGTTATCCAAAGACGAACAAAACAACTTTGGTAAAAACGTAATCAAAGCCCGCAATAATAGCGGCGATGAGTACCACAAAGACAATTACAACTGTGGTGTATGCAATAAGTTCTTTACGGGTTGGCCAAATTACTTTACGAAGTTCAACGATGACCTGGCGAACAAACAACGCTAATCGCCCGAAGAATCCGGGGCGCTTACGCTCACCCGCTCCGCTCTCGCGGCCTTGGGAGACGTCGGTGTCGGTCATCGCTCGCCTTCATATCGTCGTAACCAGTAACTAGGCCTTGCTTATCTAGCTGTTCGTGCTGGCCTTGCTATTTGTGCCGTTCGTGCCGCTACGCAGGGCCGGAGGGACTTGAACCCCCAACCGTCGGTGTTGGAGACCGGTGCTCTACCAATTGAGCTACGACCCTTTGGCCGACCGAGTGTCAACCTGTGGGCAGGCTGACGCCAACGGACCAACCGCGTGCGAGAGTCTACGGGCCCACCCGTGGAAGGGTCCAATCCGGTCAGGTGGCACCAGCAAAACCCGCTGAGCGTCTAGATCTGCACCGCCGCGAACCCGGCATCGGCCGCCTGAAATACTCACTGCATGAATTTGCCACCCACCGCCCGTGTTTCCAGCCGCATCGCAGCCATCACCGAGTCAGCGACTTTGGCCGTGGATGCCAAATCCAAGGCCCTAAAAGCCGCGGGCCGGCCGGTAATTGGCTTTGGCGCGGGTGAACCTGACTTCCCGACCCCCGGGTACATCGTCGAGGCGGCAATTGCCGCCGCCCGGTTACCAAAGTGGCACCGGTATACCCCAGCAGGTGGACTACCGGAACTAAAAGAGGCGATCGCCGGCAAGACCCTGCGCGATTCGGGCTACACGGTAACTGCCGCACAGGTCCTGGTAACCAATGGCGGTAAGCAGGCTTTGTATAACACTTTTGCTGCGCTCCTTGACCCAGCCGATGAGGTCATCTTGCCCGCCCCGTACTGGACCACCTACCCAGAATCAATCCGGCTGGCCGGCGGGGTGCCCGTTGAAGTAATGACCGATGAAACCACCGGATACAGGGCTACTGTCGCCCAACTTGAGGCAGCCCGCACCCCTCGTACCAAGGTCTTAGTCTTCGTCTCCCCATCAAATCCAACCGGCGCGGTGTACTCCCCCGCCGAAACTAAACTCATCGGTGAGTGGGCACTCGCAAACGGTATCTGGGTGGTCACCGATGAAATCTACGAACACCTCGTCTATGGCGGCGCTGAGTTTTCGTCTATGCCCGTGCTCGTACCTGGGTTAGCCGATACCTGCGTGATCATCAACGGGGTGGCGAAAACCTACGCGATGACCGGCTGGCGGGTTGGATGGATGATCGGCCCGCAGGATGTCATCAAGGCTGCTACCAACCTGCAGTCACATTCAACTTCGAATGTCGCAAATATTTCGCAGATAGCAGCGGTAGCGGCACTATCCGGTGACCTTACTGCTGTTGATGAAATGAAAATCGCATTCGATCGCAGGCGCAAACTAATAACCCGCATGCTAGATGCAATACCGGGTATTACTTGCCCATTGCCCGAGGGCGCGTTCTACGTCTACCCATCGGTCAAAGGCCTGATAGGCAAAACAATTCGCGGAAACGAGATAACTTCATCGGTCGATCTTGCCGATGTCATCTTGGACGAAGCTGAAGTCGCAGTGGTGCCCGGTGAGGCATTTGGCACTCCGGGTTATCTAAGGCTCTCGTATGCAATCGGAGACGATGACATCGTCGAGGGTGTCACTCGGATGGCTGCGCTGCTCGGTGAGGCTAAGTAACTCAGCCACTAGCTCGGGCCAGCAAGTGCGCAGTTCACTAAAGTTGGCTCAGGCTCCAAGGTGATCGCGTACTTTGTGAAAACTCGTTGCTGAATACGGTCTGCTAACTCGATAACTTCGGCCGTCGTGGCCCCGCTTGTGGTAACGATAGCCAAAGTGTGCTTTTTTGAAACCCGAGCACGTGCGTCTTCGGTCAGGCGCCACCCTTTAGTAACGCCAGCTTCCACTATTAACCAAGCCGCACTCAATTTCACGCCGGCAGCCGCTGGATACCTCGGACAAGTTGCCGGGATACCTGACGCAATTTCTTCACTCACTATCGGGTTCATAAAGAATGAACCTGCACTACGGCTGTCTTCATCGTGAATGTCGAGCACCATGCCTTTTGCTGCCCTTAGTGCCAGCACCGCCGACCTCACTTCGACCGGAGTAGCTGACCCCCCAACTTCAATACCTAGGTAGGTAGCTAGGTCGGCATATCGAACAACGCACTGTGAATCAATCCGCAAGGCGATATCTGCGGCCACTATCAGCCTGCGATTTGGCTCACGCTTGAAGATACTTGATCGATATTCAAACATGCACTCAGCATTATCAAAGACTTCAATTGACCCGGTGGAGCGATCCAGTACTCGAACCGACTCCAAAACCTGCGAAATCTCTTGACCGTATGCTCCAACATTTTGGATTGGCGTTGCACCAACTAGGCCTGGGATACCCGAAAGGGCTTCAATACCCGACCAGCCATTGACAACGCAGAGTTCAACAAGTGCATCCCAAGGCTCACCAGCCGCTACCGTTAATCGCACTGCCCTTTCACCGGCTTCGATCTCAATCCCGCGAGTTGCAACCTGCAGAACAGTGCCTCGAAACGGTTCATCGCCCATCACGATGTTGCTGCCTCCACCAAGAATTAGCACGTTCTCGCGTGCGTCATCTAACTTGCGAACGCGTTCGATGAGCTCATTGGTGGCAAAACAGGTGCGCAGAACATCAGGTGCGCCGCCAACACCCATGGTGGTGAGATCCGCTAGGCGCATAGCAGAGAGCCTATGAGGGTCGCGGGGCTAGCAGGTCAACACGTCCACGAAATTGCTGCAGGAGTCGGTCATAGTTCTTTTTCGACTCTTTCTCTCGAAGTTCAGGATCCGAGTCGTGGTACCCATGGTGCCGGCCTTGCTCGACCGGGAGGTCATCGGTCGGCACCACCAGTTGCCCGCCGGCAGCCCGCAGCAGCAATGACCATTCAAGATCGCCGTTTCGGTAGAACTTCGCCTTTGGATTTGGCGGTGTAGCTAGCGCTGCTGTTCTATCAACGACCATCAAGTAACCCAAGAGCACATCGACCTCGCCGGGCCCTGCGTCAACGACCGATCTCCAGTCACTAACGTCAACATTGGTGCCTTTCCAGCCCG
Organism: Actinomycetota bacterium; assembly: GCA_002737125.1. Taxonomy (GTDB): domain Bacteria; phylum Actinomycetota; class Actinomycetes; order S36-B12; family S36-B12. The sequence goes on from NSHP01000019.1 coordinate 5,692, forward strand.
CGGCCACGACACTTGGCTCCTGCAACGCGGCTAATAAGGGTGTTATCGCATCACCGGTCAAAACTGAAGACATGTCCATAACGACGTGAGCGGCGGCGGGATCCAACTCAATGAGCGCACCCGTTGCTCTACCCCAACCCACCTGCTCCAAGACTTGGGCCACATGGATAACACGCAGGCGATCCGGGTGCGATTGGGAGATCTCATGTGCAACTAGGCCGGAGCCGTCAACATTTCCCAGATCAAGTGCAATGACCGCTACCTCTTTGGGCGCAAATGCCAACAGGGCGGTCAAGCAAGTGCGCACATCAGCTGGCCAGCCGTCAATGATCACCCCGATACCGCAACCGACTTCACCCACCGGTGCGGTGTCCATTAGCGCATCCGCGAGGGTCGCATGAACTTTGAATGGCGGCTTCACCGAAAGTTGAAATCCATCAGCGGTGTCGGCCAGTATCCAGCCCGCCGTTGCAATCTGGTCGCGCAGTTGATCCGCGAGCTCAAAGTCACGCGCCGCACGAGCGGCTTGCCGGCGCTGGGCGAGGGCGATGATCTCGCTCGGGGCTGCGCTCACGCGAGTTGAACCACAGCCTGCGCTCTGCCGAGCACCGTTTGCCCGGCGCTGGATGCCGTCAAAGTGACCCGTACGCGACCGGCTTCTAGTAACTCGGTTACTTCACCGCTGATTTCGAGCAGCACACCAACACCATCGTCAGGCACCGGCACTGTTCGTGTGAATCTGACTCCATACTCGACAACCGCCCCTGGATCGCCAACCCAATCGGTCACGACCCGAATGGCTGATGCCATGGTGAACATCCCATGGGCGATCACATTCGGCAGGCCGACCGAAGTGGCGAAGCGCTCATTCCAATGGATGATGTTGAAGTCACCGGAGGCACCTGCATACCTGATCAAGTCAAGACGTTGAATCGGAACCGACAGAGCGGGCAGTTTGGTGCCCACTTCGACATTCGCAAATTTCAAATTCGTGGTCATTGGGCACCCGTCCCGCGAGCGACAATCACCTTCGTGGTGACAACAACGGGCTCGCCCGAAGTCGTGCTAACCACGCTCTTAACGGTGATCATGTCATTGCCGGCGGCGGCACGAATGTTTTCAATAGTGTTAATGACCACGAGTTCATCGCCAGCGACTATCGGTCGCGAGTAAACGAAAGATTGTTCACCGTGCACAACCTTGGTGTAGTCAAGACCCAGATCAGGATCGAGGATTACCACTGCAGCGGAAGCGAATACGAACGTGAAAGCGAAGGTCGGGGGTGCCACCACGTCGGCGTGACCAAGACCCTGCGCCACCGCTACATCGTGGTAGGCAGGGTTTTCATCGCCAATAGACCGTGCAAATTCGCGAATCTTCTCGCGACCGACGAGATAAGGCTCACTCGGCGGGTAGGTGCGGCCAATCAAATCCGGGTTAAGCGCCATCTGTCAGCGACGCAGAACTAGCGGGTCTCTTTGTGCACGGTGTGCTTATTGCACTTCGGGCAGAACTTCTTCGCCTCAAGGCGATCTGGATCGTTGCGGCGATTCTTCTTGGTGATGTAGTTGCGATCCTTGCATTCTTCGCACGCCATCGTGATCTTCGGTCGTACGTCGCTGGCCTTGGCCACTTGACTTCCTCTTCCCTAACAGCCACGCGGTCGCGTGACATTTGTCGTTCTCCTTGCGGAGTAGCGGAGGCCGGACTTGAACCGGCGACACAGCGATTATGAGCCGCTTGCTCTACCAACTGAGCTACCCCGCCTTGCGGTGCCTCCGCGGGGGCGGGTGCACCAACCGAGCCCCAATACGGAATCGAACCGTAGACCTTCTCCTTACCATGGAGACGCTCTGCCGTCTGAGCTATTGGGGCACAAAGCCCCGCAAGCGTACAAGAGAGCCAACCAAGAACGAAAATGGTACCCGATCCGCAGGATTTTACTTGTTCCTCAATACTTTGTGCATGAAGCAGACAGCCGCCCGTCAGTGGAATACCTCCGATTTACCGGACCTAACCGGCCGCACCGTAATCGTCACCGGAGCCAACTCCGGCCTCGGCTTTTGCACCACCGAGGCCTTGGCGGCTCACGGCGCCAAAGTCACCATGGCTGTCCGCGACCTCGAGAAGGGGGAAAAGGCCGCCACCCGGATTCGCGCCAGCGCACCCAAGGCGCAAGTCGAACTCGCCTTGCTGGACCTCTCCGATCTAGCCACCATTCGCGCCTTCGCCCAAGACTGGTCCGCCGCTAACCCCCAAGGCCTAGACCTGCTCATCAATAACGCCGGCATCATGGCCATTCCAAAGCGAGCCACAGCAGATGGCTTCGAAATGCAAATTGGCACCAATCACCTTGGGCATTTCGCCCTAACCGGCTTGCTTCTGCCGGCCTTGGTGGCCGTCCCTAACTCCCGCGTTGTCACCGTCGCCTCACAGGCCCATCGCATGGGACGGATGAACTTTGCCGACTTGATGGGTGACGAGCGCTACCAGCCGTGGCGGGCCTACGGGCAGAGCAAGCTCGCCAATCTCCTGTTCACCGCTGAGCTACAACGCCGCCTCGACCAAGCGCACCTGTCAATCCTCGCGTTGGCAGCCCACCCAGGGTTCGCGTCCACCAACCTGCAAGGTGTCGGGCCGAGCATGCGCGGCAGCGCGATCGAAGCGAAGTTGACAGCACTAAGCGGGAATGTAATGTCACAATCGGCGCAGATGGGAGCCCTGCCCACCCTGTTCGCCGCTACGGCTCCGGGTTTGGCTGGCAATACCTACATCGGCCCCGATGGATTTATGGAGATGCGCGGCTACCCAAAAATTGTCGGTCGCTCAAAATCTGCCCTTGACACTGCCGATGCCCACCGCCTCTGGCAACTCAGTGAACAACTAACAGGAGTTAGCTACCCATTTAACTAGCGCGGGATGGCTCATCATGGCAACTTGGTCGGTTTAGCGAATGGCACGCGTCGTTGCATCAATCTTTGTCTTGATGGTCGCGGCCTACTACCTCTTAGTTGCGTTTGACAACATCACCAATCCGGTAAATCCCAATGGGAGTAACTGGCCCTTTGTGCAAGGTGTCATCAGTGGCGATGGCGTACCTGCTGATAGTGGACTCCAGTGGCGATTTATCAACGCCACCTGGTTCCAGGCCATCGCATAATTCGGGGTGATGGCCGGGGAGTCGTTAACAGGTGTTTTGTTGCTCATCGCCGGCCTCAAGGGCCTTAAAAATTCTCGCACCTTTGCACTTTGGGGACATACTCAAAAGTGGACATACGTTGGCGGAATCGTGGGCCTTGCTGTTTTCTTCTTCGGATTTATGGTTGTCGGTGGTAACTGGTTCACCATGTACCTGAACTCCAAGTGGAATGGGCTCGAGGATTCTAACATCAGTAGTAGCGCATAAAACTTGCACCCAGAAGGCGTGATGCACCCTTCCTTGGGCAGAAGTTGCCAAAAGCCGTCGCTGTGTCCGTTTTTCGGCGCTAAAGAAACGGCACTTTCGAATGTCGGCGGGGGCGCCCGGCAAAGATCAAGGTCGCCAGTAAAGCTACAACCCCACCGAATAAGGCATTTGCGTGCAAGCCCGCCGCCATGGCGTTCACCTCAAGCACTACTTCTTTTGACTGGACATTGGATTCAACGTTTGCCACTTCGACATCGGTGCTGTATGGGTACCTACTTATGTAATTCGGATTCTGGGAGGATTGTTCTAGTTTCGTTAATTGCTGCGTTGCCTGAGTTGAATCGAGACCAGCTTGCTCAAAGCCGTTAACCAGCGAATGCTGCGCCGTGCCATAGACCACAGATCCCATCAAGATGAACCCTAGTGCGACACCGACCGAGGTTGCGGAACTCTTAAATGCGGAGGTATTTCCTGATTCGGTCGCAGGTGCTGAACTCATAAATGCGTTGGTTATTACAGTCCCAGAACCCGCAAAGGCTAGACCGAACAGTGACATGCAGGCGATCGGAACCCAGACAGGTGAATCTGCCTGAACTAGTAACACACTTACCGTTCCCAATGTTAAAAGCGCTAGCAGTAACACTCCTGTGTGGTGCACTCCTCGCCGCCGCATGAGTGTTCCAGCCAGCGCCTTAGCTCCTACAATTCCACAAAGTTGAGCAGGGATCATAGCCATTGCCGTCGCAAGTACGCTCAAACCGAACATGTATTGGAGGGCAATTGTCATGTAATACCAGGTGTTAGCGAATGGAACGAGCATGACAACGATCATTAACATTCTTGTCCGCGGATTCCGAAGTGGGGTTAGAGAAAAAGAGGCAGAACCTTTACTGCGGTAGATGATTGCAAGCACAACCAGCGCGAGGATTGAAATGGCTGCAGCGATAATTACCCGTAGCGACAACAAGCCGTAGTCACTGATGTGAACAATCGCCTGCACTCCTGAGGCCAACGCGATTCCAGCCAAAAGTGGAACGGTGAGCGACGCCGCAATTGCATTAGTATCTACTTTTGGAAGCATCGCAAGTACCGCAACGGCGCTTAGAACACCAATTACGGCCCACAAGATTGGAACCAAGCGCCACGAGTGACCTTCCACCACTAGCCCGGTGATCACCGGAAGGGCCAAATAGACCACCGGACTCACCATGCCGAAAGTCGAAAATGCCGAAGCCCGTGCACCATCCTCTGTGATTCTGGAGCTTAGAAGCCCAAGAGAGGTGACCGTTAGGAAAGTTGCGCCTATCCCTTCTAGTAAAAGCCCTATGGATACAAGCGTGAGCCCGTTTGCAATTGACACTATGAGCGACCCAATTATGAACACCGCCGAGCCCAAGAGGAGTACGCGCCTATGGCCAATTCGGTCGCCAATGGAGCCCGCAAGAAATACAACAAGAATGGAAGCGATGCTTGGTATGGCAAGCGCCGTACTCGCATCGGCAGACGTGAGACCGAAATCGTCAAGCATAGGTGTGAGCATGTAGTTGAAACTTGCGGAAACACTCATGCTCGCACCGGCAACCAAGCACACGCAGATGATCAGCCGCTTGATTGACGAATTAGTACCAGCATTCGTAGCGGTCGGATCTGTCATTTCTTCCCTCCAAAGAGTTGGTGATCGCCGCGACTGCTTATCTGTCCGCAGATTACCGTCGACCTTTTTGGAAAAGATTGGCGCGGCGCAATTACTTGACCGCGCCCTTCATGGCGTTGGGCCTTGCCCAGAAGTGCTTGGCAAAATTGGCCCAACGTAAATTGTGGCAGGTGAAGGATTCGAACCTTCGAAGGCGTTAACCGACGGGTTTACAGCCCGCTCCCATTGGCCACTCGGGCAACCTGCCTTGCCACACCCGAAGGCGAGACTCGGCACACCCTACAGGCCGCTGCCACCACCCCGGTCAGGTGTCCACCACCATGCTCCGGGAGGATGTCCCTAAGTTCCTGAAGGAGGCAAAATGGCTGACAGCAGCTTTGACATCGTCTCGAAAGTCGATCACCAAGAGGCCGACAACGCCTTGAACCAGGCAGCCAAGGAGTTGGCACAGCGGTTCGACTTCAAGAACACGGGCACCACCATCGAGTGGAAAGGTGAACTCGGCGTTGAAATCACCTCCGGCACTGAGGAGCGAGCCAAGGCGGCCTTGGATGTCTTCCAGGAAAAGATCATCAAGCGTGGACTCAGCCTTAAGTGTTTCGAGGCCAAAGACCCCCGGTCATCTGGCAAGGAGTACAAGATCGATGGCACCTTCAAAGCTGGGATCAGCCAGGAGCAGGCCAAGAAGCTGGGCAAGCTAATTCGCGACGAGGGGCCCAAGGCCGTCAAGTCACAGGTAATGGGAGAAGAACTCCGCGTATCGAGCAAGAGCCGTGATGACCTACAAGCGGTGCAGGCCTTAGTCAAAGAAGCCGAACTTGATTTCGCGGTGCAGTTCGTCAACTACCGCTGACCGTGCGGATTACTCTCGGCTCTTGCCCCAAGACTCGAGTTCGTTGATCCCCTGAACTAGCCCACTTGGGCTACCAGCTGCGTAATCAAAATCCGGCTGCCAAGCCAGCGCATCAAACGGGCACAAGTCAACGCAAATCCCGCAATACATACATAGCCCAAAATCGATGGTGAATGCATCGAGGACACTGACAGTTCGCGGCCGGCGAGCGCCCGGTTCGGTTACTTCTTCATCATGGCTCTCCAGCTCAATGCACCAGGCTGGGCACTCACGCACGCAGATCATGCACGAGGTGCATGCCGATGCCGTGAGAGCGATGACACCGTGCGCCTGCGCTGGGATCCCGATCGAATTTGTCATACCTGAAGCCAATCTTCTGCCACTCCGATTGGCTGCTGCTTACGATGCGATGGCTGGCCCGGCCACGGCTTCAGCATTCGGGCGGCGAGCACCGTTGACTTAAGCATGGGTGGTGAGCCAAGTAGTGAGCGCCTTAGCAGCGGGCGCTCATCTACTAGCCCCACAAAATAAATCCCAAACATTTCAGCGGTTTCGCGCTCATGCCAAACCGCACCCCGGTAGGTAATGGCAATGCTGGTTACTGCGCCTCGATTCGGGTCAATCAAGGTTGCCAACAATTGTGACTGCTTGTTCTCGGGGTTTACTACTCGGGCAATAACTTCGAGTTGGCTATCACGTTCATACGCCGTCAGAAAATCAAAGAAATGAAAACCACGCGCTAGCAACTCACGAAATTCATCGGCCCAAAGTGCCGTATCGATATTGCGCATTAGTTGACCGTGATTTCATCACGCAATTGACGCAAACCCGCGATTAGCGCCTCGGGCCGCGGCGGGCAACCGGGGATATATACCGAAACCGGCACCAGCTGATCCACCCCCTTTGTGACACTCGGGGCGTCCCAATATGGACCACCGGTATTGGCACAGGCCCCGAACGAAACCGCCGCCTTCGGCTCAGGTACTTGCTCCCACGCACGCAGCACCGCCGGCGCCAGTGCATCGGTGACGGTGCCAGAGATAAGCAAAATCGTGGTGCCATGGTCTGGGCTCGGCACGGTTGCACTGTCGACGAGCAACCCGGTGGTGATCGCCGAACCCACCTCGAGGGAGCAGCAGGCCAGCCCGATATCAAGGATCTGGACTCGCAGGCTGGGATCAGCGGCCACCACATAGGTGCGCGGGCTCGAGGGCTGGTAGCCGGGCGGGCACGGGTTCACAAGGTCGAGGGTATTGCCGGAGCCCACGGAAGTGACAAATACCTCCTTTCGAATCCTCACCCATGACTACGCCGGGCCCACCAGCACGGCACAATGGACTAACCATTAGGGCCGCTGGATGCAGGAGAAGTCAACGTGAGCAAGCAGATTGTCCAACTCAACAAGGTCGTAATCCGCTTTGCTGGTGACTCCGGCGATGGCATGCAATTGACCGGTGACCGGTTCACCTCCGAAACCGCCGGGATGGGCAATGACCTTTCGACCCTCCCTGACTTCCCCGCTGAGATTCGGGCACCTGCCGGAACTTTGCCGGGCGTCTCGGCCTTCCAGCTGCACTTTGCCGACCACGACATCATGACCCCCGGCGACTCCCCGAATGTGCTGGTGGCCATGAACCCGGCGGCGCTGAAAGCCAATCTTCACGACGTGCCGCGCGGTGCCGACATCATTGTCAACACCGATGAATTCACCAAGCGCAATTTGGTTAAAGTCGGCTACGAAACCAATCCGATCGAAGACGGTTCACTCGACCAGTTCAAAGTGCACCCAGTTGCACTCACTTCGATGACGGTCGAAGCCCTGAAGGAATTCGAAATTTCCAAAAAGGAGGCCGAGCGGGCGAAAAATATGTTTGCCCTCGGCCTACTTTGCTGGCTCTACCACCGGCCCACCGAAGGTACCGCCGAATTCTTGAAAGCTAAGTTCGGCAAGAATCCAGAAATCATGAAGGCCAATCTGCGGGCTTTCGAGGCTGGCTGGTCGTACGGCGAGACCACCGAAGAGTTCTCGATTCAATACGAGATCAAACCAGCGCCGATGAAAGCCGGCACCTACCGAAATATGTCGGGAAATTTAGCCCTTTCCTACGGCTTGATCGCCGCCTCGAAGTTATCCGGCCTCACCTTGTTCCTAGGCTCCTACCCGATCACTCCCGCTTCGGATATCTTGCATGAGCTAAGTCGGCACAAGCGCTTTGGCGTCATGACTTTTCAAGCCGAAGACGAAATCGCCGGTGTTGGCGCCGCAATCGGTGCTTCCTACGGCGGCGCACTTGGTGTAACTACCACTTCGGGGCCCGGTGTGGCCTTAAAATCAGAAGCGATCGGACTAGCGGTCTCTCTCGAGTTACCATTACTTGTTGTTGACGTGCAACGCGGTGGCCCATCAACGGGCCTACCAACGAAAACTGAGCAGTCCGATCTCCTGCAGGCCATGTTTGGGCGCAACGGTGAAGCCCCGGTCCCGATCGTTGCCCCGCAGTCACCTTCTGACTGCTTCTTCGCAGCCATCGAAGCCGCAAGAATTGCCATCACGTACCGCACGCCGGTGTTCTTGCTTTCAGATGGCTATCTCGCCAATGGATCTGAGCCATGGTGCGTACCCGACGTCAGCCTGCTGGCAAAGATCGACCCCAACTTCGCCACCGAACTCAACCATGAAGCCGCTGACGGGACCATGGAGTTCTGGCCGTATCTACGTAACCCGGAGACTTTGGCCCGCCCGTGGGCGATACCCGGGACCGCGGGCCTCGAGCATCGAATTGGCGGTATCGAAAAAACCGATGGGGCTGGCACGATCTCATACGATGCAGATAATCACGACAAAATGGTGCGGCTGCGCCAAGCAAAAGTTGATGCCATTGCGCGCACGATCCCTGAACTCGTGGTTGACGACCCCGATGGTGATGCCCGAGTTTTGATTATGGGCTGGGGGTCTACCTACGGACCAATTGGTGCCGCTTGCCGTTTGGTGCGCACTGAAGGCAAGTCGGTGGCCCAGATCCACCTGCGCCACCTCAACCCCTTCCCGTCAAATCTTGAGAACATTCTGAAAAGTTACGACCGGGTGATCCTGCCCGAAATGAATCTAGGTCAACTTTCGATGCTCCTTCGCGCCAAGTACCTCGTCGACATCATCAGTTACAACCAAGTGCGAGGCATGCCATTTAAATCCGATGAACTTGCCACAGTTATCAATGATGTACTCGAGAGCGTGTGAGGAAGACATGACAACTGATTCATTCCCAGCCCTTTCTTTAGTCCCCAAAGCTGATGCTCTCCAGACGGCGAAGGATTTCAAATCAGACCAAGAGGTGCGCTGGTGCCCAGGATGTGGTGACTATGCGATCTTGTCGGCAGTACAAAGCTTCCTGCCTGATCTTGGACTCAAGCGCGAAAATATTGTCTTTATATCCGGCATCGGTTGCTCATCGCGCTTCCCTTACTACCTGGATACTTTCGGCCTGCATTCAATTCACGGACGCGCCCCGGCCATCGCCACCGGGTTGGCAACTTCAAGGCCGGACCTTTCGGTCTGGGTAATTACCGGCGACGGCGACGCCCTGAGTATCGGTGGTAACCACCTCATCCATGCACTGCGGCGCAATGTCAACCTTAAGATTTTGCTGTTCAATAACCGCATTTATGGCTTAACCAAGGGTCAGTACTCCCCCACATCCGAACGTGGCAAAATAACCAAGTCTTCTCCGCAAGGCTCCGTTGACTACTCATTTAACCCGGTCTCCTTGGCCCTTGGCGCCGAAGCTACTTTCGTTGCACGCACCATTGACTCTGACCGAAAGCACCTCACCGATGTGCTAACCGCGGCTGCTGCCCATGAGGGCACCGCCCTGGTGGAGATCTACCAGAATTGCAATATTTTCAATGACAATGCATGGGAGCCTCTCAAGGACATCAACACCCGCGATGACCTAATGATGCGTTTAGTGCACGGTGAGGCGATTCGCTTTGGCAAGAATCAAGAAAAGGGTGTCGTTCGTAAGTCCGATGGACATCTCGAGGTCGTTGAGATCACCAAGGTGGGGCTCGACAACATAATCACGCATGACGCACATGCCAAAGACCCCGGTCTCGCGTTCGCGCTTTCACGCCTGTCTAACCCACGCACCTTGGAGAACACACCGATTGGGGTGTTCCGCGACATCACCCGACCGTCGTATGACCGCTTGATGCGCGAACAGATTGCCAAAGTCACCGAGGATCAAGGCGCCGGTGACCTGCAGACTTTGCTTTACGGTAAAGACACTTGGGCTGTCTCCTGACCAATCAAGACGAACATGAAAAGCACACCCAGGGGCTGCTATTTGGTGTTGCGGCATATGTTCTTTGGGGGCTGTTCCCCCTTTATTTCGCCCTACTTGACTCAGTTTCGCCCTTCGAAATCGTCGCGCACCGAGTTATTTGGTCACTCGTACTCCTCTGCATAATAATCACCGCCACGCGGGGCTGGCCAAAAATGGTTCAAACCCTGCGCGACCGCAAGTCGGTGGGCCTGTTAGCAATTGCCTCGGTAGCACTGAGTATTAACTGGTCGGTATACGTCTACTCCGTTTCTATTGACGAAGTTGTTCAGGCCTCTCTTGGCTACTTCATCAACCCACTGGTATCTGTCGCTCTCGGCGTGATACTACTTGGTGAACGGCTCCGAAAAGTTCAATGGTTCGCGGTGGGGCTTGCAGTGTTCGCGGTTTTGGTACTGACCTTTTCCTATGGGGCCATACCCTGGATCAGCCTGATTCTTGCCCTTTCATTCGCGTGTTACGGGCTCCTCAAGAAATTCGTCGGATACGGCGCCGTTGAGAGTTTGACCATTGAAACCGCGTTGCTCAGCCCGGTCGCGATTATTTATTTGATCACTTTGGAGAGTTCGTTAGCCGCAGCATTTGTCGAAGGCGGCATCGGGATCAGCCTGATGCTGCTGCTACTCGGACCAATTACGGCGATCCCACTGCTCGCATTCGGGGCCGCGGCAACGCGCCTGCCGCTTTCCATGTTGGGATTGCTGCAGTACATCACGCCGATAGTTATTTTCACCTTCGGTGTCACAATCTTTCACGACTCCATGTCGACTTCGCGTTGGATCGGATTTATTATCGTCTGGGTCGCACTTCTTGTGTTCTCGGTCGATGCGGTACGCCATGCTAAGAAAGCCAGAAACGACCGGCGCAGTGCCATTGCGCAGTCGCTCGAGGTTGCCGAACCCGACTAATTCGGGTGCTTAACCGGTACGAGTTACCACGTAATCACAAAGTGTCTCTAGGGCGGTCTTGGGAGCACCCTCCGGTAAGGGTGCCAGTACCGCGCGGGCTTCATCCGCCCATCTACCTGCTTCGGCCCGGGCTTCGTCAAGGGCACGGTGGCCACGCAATAAAGCTAGGGCTTCATCATGCTCGCTATCGTCGGGCAGTGGGCGCTGCAATAGTTCACGAAGTCGCTCATCAGCCGGATCCTCGCCGCCTAGCGCGATCAAAGTTGCCAAAGTCGGCACCCCTTCGCGCAGATCAATACCTGGGGTCTTCCCCGACTGTGCCGAGTCAGAAGTGATATCCACGATGTCATCGGCAAGCTGGAAAGCCACTCCGATGAGCTCACCGAATCGGGTCAATACTTCGGTGACATCAGGGCTCGCACCGGACATCATGGCTCCGTAGCGGCAACTCGTGGCTATCAAGGACCCAGTTTTGTCGGCCAAGACCGCAAGATGATGCTTAACCGGATCCATCCCATCGGCGGGGCCCACAGACTCCAGGATCTGACCGGTACACAGGCGCTCGAAGGTTTCAGCTTGAATGCGAACCGCATCCGGGCCTAGATCGGCCAGAATCCCAGAGGACCGGGCGAACAGAAAGTCGCCCGTCAAGATCGCCACCGAGTTACCCCAGCGTGCATTAGCGGTTTCAGCACCTCGGCGCACCGCGGCTTCGTCCATCACATCATCGTGATACAAAGTCGCCACGTGGGTCAGTTCAACAGCTACCGCGGCGGCGATCACCGCTTCGTCCTCCGGATCACCGAAATGCGCTGACAGCAGGACTAGCAAAGGGCGAAAACGCTTACCTCCGGCATCAACTAGATGCCTTGAGGCTGCCGTCACAAACGGGTACTCACTACGCACCGCCTGATCCAGCGCCGATTCAACCCGAGCCAACCCCTGTGCAAGGTCACTTTCGAGGGTCGGGTCAGGAGAAAAGCGGTCCAGAGTGGGTAACAACATGAGGCAAAGGTACTACCGAATGAACAGACCAGCATTGCTGACCAATTCGAGGACGGGTTGCGGCAAGATACCAAGCACCAGGGTGACCGTGGCTCCGGCCGCAAGTGCAATGGTCGTGAAAGCCGACGGCACCACCACCGAGGCGGTCAGTGGGCCGGGCTCTGTGAAGAACATCACCACGATCACCCGAACATAGAAGAATGCAGCTATTAGTGAGGCCCCCACCGCCACAATGACAAGCCAGGCGTCACCGCTGGCGAGGGCAGCCGCAAAAACGCTGAATTTACCGATGAACCCACTGGTCAGTGGGATGCCGGCAAGGCCGAGCATGAACAACGCGAAAACACTGCCGACTAGCGGGGATCTGCGTCCCAACCCGGCCCATTTTGACAAGTTGGTCGCCTCACCTGATTCGTCGCGAACCAAAGAGATCACGGCGAAGGCACCGATCGTGGTAAAACCGTATGCGATCAAGTAGAACATGGAGCCGGCTAGACCTGCGGGGCTTGCCGCTATTACACCCACCAAAATGAAACCGGCCTGCGCAATAGATGAGTACGCGAGCATGCGCTTGATGTCACTCTGGCTGATGGCGATAATCGATCCCACCAACATCGTCAAAATTGCGATGATCCACATCATCGGCACCCAGTCCCAACGCATCCCGCCAAATGCGACGTAAAGCACACGCATAAGTGCACCGAAAGCCGCGATCTTGACAGTGGCCGCCATGAATCCAGTAACGGCCGTCGGTGCACCCTGATAAACGTCTGGGGTCCATTGGTGAAATGGCACCGCGGCGACCTTGAAGAGTAGCCCAACCAAGATCAAAGCCATGCCGATCAGGGCCAATGAGGTCTGCCCGGGTTTCGCGGTCAAAACACTCGCGATCACCGGCAACTGCGTTGATGCCGCGTAACCGTAAACCAGCGCCACCCCATAGATAAAGAAAGCGGAGGAAAAGGCACCGAGTAAGAAGTACTTGAGCGCGGCCTCCTGCGAGAGCAATCGGCGGCGGCGCGCCATGCCAGCCAATAGGTAAAGGGGTAGGGACATCACCTCGAGGGCCACGAACATCAGCAATAGGTCATTGGCCGAGACAAACAAAACCATGCCCGAAACCGCGAACAAGAACAGTGGCCACACTTCGGTCTGCAGGTACCCACGAGCTGTGAATTGCTTTTCATCCTCAGAACCAGGAAGTGCAGAAGCGCGCGCAGCGAAAACATCCCCACTTGGATCAAGTGATCGCTCCGCCATCATTAGCGCACCTAAGAGCGCGAGCACCACTATCGCTCCCTGCATCAAGAGCGCTGGGCCGTCTATAGCTATTGCACCCTCAGCTGTTACTACCCGAACGCCGGTGATAGTGAATACCCACGCCAATGCCGCGATCAGGGCACCGAAGACAACGAATAGTTGAATAAAGCGTCGAGACCCCCTCGGCAGTAGTGCCTCCACGAGAACCGAAACCACACCTGCGCCCAACAAGATCAGGAGCGGTGCAATCGCGTTGTAATCGACGATTGGGAGAGTGAACGGTACATCTACCGTCGCTGCGGCTAGGGTAATCACTTGCCGCTCCCTTCACTTGAAATGGTGGGGCTGGGGTCCGTAGCGCCAATCGTCTTCATGACGCGATCCACCGCTGGGTTTACAACATTCAATATCGGAGCCGGGAAGAGACCGAGCACTAATGTCAAGACCACGATCGGCATTAGCGCAATAACTTCACGGCCACCTAGGTCTTTCATGCCAAATAGTTTTGGAACCAGCGGTCCGGTCATTGACTTCTGGTAAAGACGCAGCACATAAGCCGCCGTGATGACAATGCCCAAGGTGGCAATTCCGCCGACAAAAAGATAGCGCTGGAACGTGCCAAGCAGCACCATGAATTCACCCACGAAGGACACCAATCCTGGCAGCGCAAGTGACGACAACGCGGCAAACATGAAGAAGCCGGCAAGTACCGGTGCCGCCTTATTCACCCCACCGAAATCTGAAATTAGGCTCGATCCATTGGCGCGCTGCATCAAGAATCCGGCAGTCAAGAATAGTGCCGCAGTCGATAATCCATGCGCGATCATGTATACGACCGAGCCACTTTGGCCAATAGTGGTGAATACAAAAATACCTAGTGCAATGAATCCGAAGTGCGACATCGACGAATAGGCGAACAACCTCTTCATATCATTTTGGTTTAGAGCCACATAAGCGCCATAGAAGATGCCGACAAGTGCCATGCCAATGACAACGGGTGCATAAAACTCGCTCGCGGCCGGGAAAATCGGCAGGCAGTACCGGATCATGCCAAAGGTTCCGACTTTGTCGAGCACTCCGATGAGTAGTACCGCGGTTCCCGGCTTTGAGGCACTCGCCGCATCGGGCAACCAGGTGTGAAAAGGCCAAAGCGGCGCCTTGATGGCAAAGGCTAGGAAGAAGCCGAGGAAGAGGATCCTCTCGGTCGTTGGATCCATTTCCAAGCCGATCAACGACAGATAATCAAAAGTACCTTGGCCGGTAACCTGGGCCGATACGACATACAGGCCGACCATCGAGGCCAACATGAAGAGCCCCCCGAGCAAGCTGTACAGCAGGAATTTGACCGCTGCGTAGGACCGCTGCGGCCCGCCGTAACGACCGATCATAAAGTAAACCGGGAGCAGCATGACTTCAAAGAAGACATAGAACATGAATACGTCTGTGGCAGCGAACACCCAAATCATTAAAGATTCCAGTGCCAAAATTAGGGCGAAGTAGCCCTTTACCGATCCATCGCTGGTGGCATCAACATCCCGCCACCCCGCAATAACCACGATCGGAACCAAAATCGCGGCTAATGCGATTAGGACCAGCCCGATGCCGTCAACACCAACCGAGTAGGAAATACCAAACGCGGGTATCCATGGGTAAGACTCTACGAACTGAAATGGCTCACTGGAAGCACCATTGAATTGCAGCGCCATGACCACGGTCAATGCCAAGGTGACCAATGAAATTGCCAATGCCAATTGCTTCGCAAGGGTCGGTCGTGACTTAGGAAGTAAAGCCACGAGGACACTGCCCATCAGGGGTACGAGCGCAAGGATCGTCAACCAGGGGGTCATGACAGCCTCACCAAGACGAGAGCGGCAACAATTAAGACGGCCCCGCCGAGCATTGAAAGTGCATAGGAGCGAGCAAAACCTGATTGGGTGCGACGCAATCGGCCCGAAGCACCACCAACGAATGCGGCGCTCCCGTTAACGAAACCGTCAATCCAGGACGAGTCGAACCACGACAGCCAACGAGCAAGTGTGAAGGACGGGCGCACCACCACGACCTCGTTCACCAAATCACCATAGAGATCACGTCGGGCCGCGCGGGTAAACCAATTACCCGAAGGCGCATCGACCGGCACCGGCTTGAACCCGTACTGGCGCCAGCCAATGAAAGCACCGATCAACACAACCACCAAAGTGATAGCCATCAGGGTGGTGGATGACAATTGGGTGGGATTACTCGCAAAGCCAACAACTGGCTCCAGCCAGGTTTCGATATTGCCCCAGAACAGCAATGCCATGCCCAAGAAGGTGGAGCCGATCGCCAAGATAACAAGGGGGATAGTCATGACAGCGGGTGACTCATGCGGATGCACGTCGTCCTCCCACCGCGCCTTGCCGAAGAAGGTCATAGCGATCATGCGAGTCATGTAGAACCCAGTTATGCCGGCTCCCAAAATCGCTGCAGCACCAATGACCCAGCTGCGTTCGAAAGCAGCATGAATGATTTCGTCCTTAGACCAGAATCCAGCGAACGGCGGAATACCCATAATCGCTAGATACCCGGCCATGAATGTCACGAAGGTGATGATCATTAACCCGCGCAACGCCCCATATCGGCGCATGTTCACGTTGTCCTTCATGCCATGCATTACCGAGCCGGCGCCGAGGAACAACCCGGCTTTGAAAACGCCGTGGGTTAAAAGGTGGAAGATTGCGAATACATAACCGATTGGACCGAGTCCGGCCGCGAAGATCATGTAGCCAATTTGACTCATCGTCGACCCAGCAAGTGACTTTTTGATGTCGTCCTTGGCCGAACCGATGATGGCTCCCATGAAGATCGTGATCAGCCCGATGAGAACTACCGCGCCGGCGGCCCAGACTGCTCGATCGAATACCGCATTACTCCGAACGATGAGATACACCCCGGCGGTGACCATGGTCGCTGCGTGAATTAGCGCAGATAC
>NSHP01000002.1 GCA_002737125.1 Actinomycetota bacterium
TGAAAACTCAATTTCGTAAAGCTGGTCTAGGTCTTAGCCTGATCGCAGTGCCCCTACTAGTTGCCTCGTGCAGTAGTGGTAGTTCAGACACCACGGCCTCGCAACCTTCGGTGAGCAGCACACCGCTGACCAGTGCAGCAACGGCCCCCTCCCCCGCCTCCGTGTCACCAAGCCCAACTCCCACCCCAAGCCCGAGCCCAATTGTTTTGCTCTCCCCACTGACCGGGCTGCCAGAACCAACCCCGAAGCCGGTGCTGGTAGTCAAACTCGATAACACCCGCAATGCGCAACCGCACGCTGGCCTTGGTTCGGCGGATGTGGCCTATATCGAGGAAGTTGAATGGGGCCTAACTCGAATTGCCGCGGTGTTCTCCGCCGCAATTCCAGATCGTATTGGCCCGGTACGATCTGCTCGGATCACCGACATTGATCTGCTCGCCCAGTATGGCAACCCGGCATTTGCCTTCTCGGGTGCACAACAAAAACTTTGGCCCATGCTCGAAGCAGCATCATTTGAAGATGTTTCAGCCAACAAGGGCGGTGAAGGCTACTCGCGCGACGCTAATCGCAGGGCGCCTTACAACTACTTCGCTGATGGCAAGGTAATGCTAGAACGGGCGCCAAAAGCCGCGGTCAGCACCGACATCGGCTTTCTGTTTGCCGAGGCCGCTCCACTTGGTGGCAGGCCTGCCACCAAGGTGACCGCCGAGTGGCCATACTCAAATGCTCGTTTTATTTATGACCCAATTTCCGGACGGTACAACGTGCGTTTAAATGGTGCACCGGCTAAGGGTGAAGAAATTGAGGGCAGCCAGCAGGCGAGCACCGTGGTGATCCAATACGTGCAGCAAACCGACTCCGGATTCAACGACCACAGTGGCGGCCGGACTCCACTGGCCAAAACCGTTGGCACCGGTAAAGCCTTAGTTTTGCGCGACGGCCAAGTCTGGGATGTCGTCTGGAATCGACCAAGTGAAGAACTCGGAACCACCTTCGCACTTGCTGATGGCACGCCACTTCCATTTAAGCCCGGCCAAACATGGATCGCGCTCCTGGACCGCGACCGCACGGTGCGAATTATTCCCTGACAAAGGGATCATTAAGCGTGACCGACCAGTTATGCACCACGCTGGTGCGCAAAATGGTGTCTTGGATTGATCGGTTAGTCGGACTAACCACCACCCAGAGTAAGCCAATAGGAAATACCATCGAGAAAATTGACCTAAGTGCCGAAAGTGACCAGCTTAGGCGTTTACCTTTGTAGTCCACCACTTGTAACCCCATTAGGTGATTACCCAGGGTGCGCCCTGACAGCGCCCAAGCCGCAGTCCAATAAGCCCAAAGCAGCACAAACCCAGCAAAGAAGAACCAGGACGCTTCTGGCATTTCGAATAAATGGATCCGTGCTATCAAAAGTAAGAACAACCAAAGCAGTCCATAATTGATCAGCATCACCACTATGGTGACCGAAATATCGATGGCCACCGCAATAGCTCGCGTCACAATCCCCGATCGGTGTCCTTGCTTTGATTTAGCCTTTTCGGGAATAGTGACCTGCGCTAGGTCTCTAACTTCACCAGCAGCCAATTGCTGCCGGAACTTTCCAAAGCTTGTCATGCATCACCTTCGGAATCAGCGCCCGCTGGTGACTCAACTTTTCGCTTCTTGCGCCTAAATATTATTGAGTCCGAAATTTTGTTAATGAATTCATCAAGCGACAGGGATTGCAATCTCGCCGCGTTGACCGCATCAGTGGCAATACCACCGGTGGACTCACGGATAATTTTCGGCAAATCGATTTCGTCAATGATGTAATTCGCGATTTCAACCATCGGCACGCGATCGATAATCCCATCCATATTCGCCCTTGCAACGATCGCATCAATGTCAACGCGGTCCAGCACAATCTGAGTTAGGTCGATGCGGTCAACAACAACGTTCACCGCGATCGGCACCAGCCGGTCAAGAGCGGCGTTCACCCCCGCGATAACCGTGTGGTCAATTACTGAAGCCACGGCTCCGACGAGACCGGCCGCTAACCCGACTAACCCACTAATTGGGTTATTCGCCCCCGCCCCTGGGCTCGGTACCTGATTGACAACTAAGACCACCTCGTGCCCGGTGCCCTCATCGGATTGCTCCCCCAGCGTAGTCATGAAGCAATCATGTCCTAGCCGGTGGCAGGGCTGGAAGTAGGCACCGACCATCCACCATGGCGCCCAAGGAGCCACTTAAACCGGATACTGTGCTCCCCATGCGCGCTTTCAAGTGGACCCTGCTCGTGGTCGGCGCGATCGTTTTTTCGCTGCTGATGGCCCTGATCGCGTCCTATGTTGCCTCGACCCGAGAAACCGACATCACCCAAAGCGGGCTCGATGCTTTCTATACCCCACCTAACCCAATTCCGGCTAAACCCGGAACTTTGATTCGCAGCGAACCTCTAGCGGTTGACGTTCTTGATGCCACCGCTTACCGGATGCTCTACTCCACGCAGCGCCCGGATGGAACTCCCGCGGTTTCTGGCGGCATGATGTTCATCCCCGACGGGCCCGCGCCCGCAGGTGGCCGCAAGGTGGTTGCATGGGCGCACGGCACCGTGGGCCAAGGCGATGCTTGCACTCCATCTCGATCCACTAATCCACTGCAGGACACCACGAACTGGCTCGATCAGATGATGCAGTTTGGCTGGGTGGTTGTCTCAACCGATTATGCGGGCATGGGTACCCCCGGGCCGAATCTGTACCTGGTAGCACAAGCCGAGGTGCGTGACGTTGTGAACTCGGTTCGCGCGATTCGAGAATTCCCCGCAGCGCAGGCCGGTAGCGAATACGTGGTTTGGGGCCATTCCCAAGGCGGGCACTCATCGCTTTGGTCTGGGCAGCTAGCACCGGAGTTAGCGCCGGAACTAAATTTGATCGGCGTGGCGGCTGCCGCTCCGGCCGGTGAGCTCAGCCTCATCATGGGGGCGCAATGGAACACCGCGGTTGGCTGGGCAATAGGCCCAGAGATAGTTGAATCCTGGCCGGTGGTTTATCCAGATTTACCACTCGATGGGAACATCTCCCCCAAAGGCCAGGCCAATGGCGCTCGATTGGCAAATGAGTGCATCATCGCGGCCGCAATAGAAGGTATGGTTCGAATCGATTTAGGCCAAGAGTTCTTTGTCAATAATCTAACTGACACTGAATGGGGGGTGAGAGCAGGTGAGCAAACCCCGCCACCACTTCCAGCATCGATGCCAGTATTTATCGGGCAGAGCACGGCTGACGCCGTTGTTCTTCCATGGCCCAATGCGGTGCTTCAAGAAAAGTGGTGCAAGGCGGGTTCAATGATCGAGATGCTGTGGATCGGCGATGTTAGCCACCAAGACACCGCTACGACTATCGGGCCCGCGGTCGTGGACTGGATAGCTGACCGATTCGCCGTCCGTGCACCAACGCGCACCTGTGATGTCGCGCCCCCGGTCAGCCCACCCGCCGGCACCCCCATCAGTTAACAGATTATGCGGTAAGTGGGCCGGACTTTGCGGCCGGGAAATAATTCTGGCCAATACCCGAAGATCGCTTGGGTACCATTACCGACCGGAACCACGAAACAATTTCATCGCCATCTTGATTCAAACCTCGTGTCTTCATTCGAATGATGCCAAGTTCGGGTCGCGATGCACTCTCGCGCATCTCTAAGCAGAGAGACTCCGCGTACAAGGTGTCGCCGATATAAACCGGATGCGTCAACTTGATATCGGTCCAGCCGAGATTCGCAACGGCATTTTGGCTCATGTCGATTACTGACAGGCCAAGCACTAACGCCACTGTAAAACCTGAGTTAACAATGACCCGCCCGCCAGTAATCGGGTTGCTCTTGGCGAGGTCGGCGTTGAAATGATTCTGATTTGTATTGCAAGTCAATAAAGTGAACCAGGTTGAGTCAGCTTCAGAAATGGTGCGTCCAAAGGGATGTTGGTAGGTGGTACCCACCAGAAAATCTTCGAAGAACCGCCCGAGTACGGCTGGCTGCACGGAATCAGAAGTCGTCATGCAGACAAGTATTGACTACTGACAGACCGACTATTGACCGGGTGTGTCATCACCGCGGTTGCGCCAGCGGTCTTCCATGCGGTCCATAAATCCATTTGAGGATTTCGCTTTTCGCGGAGTTACTGGCGTATCAGTTTCTTTCGAAACAGTAGCCGGGGCTTTGAATGCCGAATAAGCGATGAACGCGCTGACCAGCATCAGCGCAAATCCGATGATGCCGAGTGCAATCATCATGGTTGCGACTCCCGCCAAAACCATGCCCATGCCCACTAGAACTCCGAGAACTCCCAAGGCGGCGCGACCACGCGAAGTCCGGTTATTGGCAGACCGCAAACTGGTTGCAAATTTCGGGTCCTCGGCGTAGAGGGCTTTCTCCATTTGCTCCAGGAGGTGCTGCTCATGCTCAGAAAGTGGCACGGCTTCTCCTTTCACTATCGGGGCCAAGGTTACCTGCTACGGAACAGAATAGGCGGCATTGCCCAGAAGCGAAACCCAACCACCTCATTGGGTTTGATTTTCGACAGGGTCGGCCCGATCGACCAAGCGGCCCGGGAGTACCGCATCGGCCCCAAATCTGGCCCGAAGCGCATCTACCGCAACCTCCGCCTCGCGCCGGCCGTGGTCCGGTGCCCCCAAAACCAACTGCTGGGCAGCCCCATCGGCGGCCCGCAGCCCTTCCGCCCGCACCCCCACCAGGCGAACCCGGACCCGCTCCAGCCCCATGCTGTCGTACAGGGCCCGGGCGGTTTCATAGATCTCCTGGGTGACATCGGTCGGGCTGGTCAGGGTGCGCGAACGTGAAACGGTGGTGAAATCAGCAAAGCGGACTTTGATCGCGATGGTGCGGCTGACGTATCCGGCAGCGCGAACCCGGGTACCCACTTCATTGGCGAGGTGTAAGAGTTTTGCGTGAATCAGTGCTGGGTCATCGATATCTTCGCTGAAAGTTTCCTCGGAGCTAATGCTTTTCTCGGGTTCGTGAGGGGTGACTGCGCGGGGGTCAATCCCCCACGCCAAATTGTGTAGGTGGTGGCCGGTGGCTTGACCCAATGCGCGCTGCAAAGTGGTGATCGGAGTATTAGCAATATCACCCACTGTATAAAGCCCCAGCCGCGTTAGTTGCTCTTCGGTGCGCTCACCAACACCCCACAAGACCGCCACCGGCAAAGGGTGCAAGAACGCGAGAACCTGATCTGCTGGCACCACCAACACTCCATCTGGTTTACATCTTGCCGACGCAATCTTCGCAACAAACTTGGTGGTGGCGATGCCAACTGAACAGGTAATACCCTGCTCGTCAACAACTCTTGAACGAATTAATTCGGCAATCGTGGTCGGTGGCCCCAGCCGCCGGATGGTGCCGGAGATATCCAAAAAAGCTTCATCAAGGCTCAACGGCTCAACAAGTGGCGTAATAGAGTTGAATAAAGCCATTACGTTTCTGCTGACTTCGCTGTAGAGCCGATGATCGGGGGGAATAATTACCGCTTGCGGAGCAAGGCGCCGCGCCCGTGATATTGGCATCGCCGAGTGCACCCCTAAAGCGCGAGCTTCGTAGGTAGCCGATAGCACTACCCCTCTGCTGCCGCCGCCAACGATGACCGGCTTGCCATGAAGTTCGGGCCTAGTCCGTAATTCAACGAGTGCGAAGAAGGCGTCCATGTCTATGTGCAAGATCGGGCACCCGGTGTCGTTGCCATAACCGCGCGAGCTCCGCGGCCCAGGGCCACTTGATCGACGCACCTGACCACGGCTCATGCCGACCATCTTCCACCAACAGGAGGGTCGGCCGCTAAAAGTTCGTAAACCGAGCTGGCTCCACCGGTAAGCCAGTGGTCTCGGATGGCACCTAGGCTCCAACACCCGGTAGCTCGAATTGAAACACCTCGCGGTCCGGTGCGCCGAACGTGCCCACGAACTAAAACCAGCCAAGAGCTAAAAACAGTGCTCGCATACACATCTTGCGCATCTTCGAAAAAGGTCGCATCAACCGGCCCGGTACTGTCGTCAACAGTCAAGAAGATCACCCGACGGCCAGAGCGCACCGGTGGTGTCTGGGTAGCGACTTTAACCCCGGCCACTAGCACCTCCTGCGCTGATCGACAGGATAAAAGATTTTTTGACCTGACAATGCCTAGGGATTTCAGCATCGGGGCGTGGAAGTCAAGAACATGGCACCGAACATCCATGCTGAGCACATCAAGCTCGGCCCGCACTAACTCGGTAGTTGTCATCTCCGGTAAGCCGGATGGCTCAGTCAACATTGGATCATCACCTAAATCTAAGGAGAGCTGCGCAGTGCAGTCTTTGCGCGATTGCTCATTTCGGGCAAGGTCGGCGATATGCAACAAAAGATCGCGCCGAGTTAGCTGACCTCGACGCTTGGACCCGCTCGCGGGCGCAAATCCGTACATAGTGTCAAAAGCTCCTGAAACGACAATGCGTTCAAGTGTTGGACGTGACATCCCGGCGCGATGCCAGGTATCAGCAAGGGATGAATAAGGCTGACCGGCAATAACGCTCGCACATTCGCTCGTCGAAATCCCTTTGACGTCGGCGAACGACACCCTAATAGCGTCTGCCTCAACTCGGTAGGTATCTGACGATGCATTGATATCAAGACCGAGCACCCTAACGCCGTGGTTACGAGCATCATCAAGGATTAATCGTTTCGGATACATACCTGGATCATGTGTCAGAACACCCGCATAGAAAGCAGCTGGGTGATGTGTCTTAAGCCATGCCGACTGGTAAGTAGGCAGCGCAAACGCTGCTGCATGCGCTTTACAAAAACCAAAAGATGCAAATGCCCGAAGTATCTCCCACACTTCTTCAACAACAGTTAATTGATAACCGCGATTCAAAGCCGCTGGATAAAACCATGCACGCGTATCATCTAGCCCTTCGGCTGAGTTCATGCTGCGCCGGGTTTCATCTGCTTCAGCAAGTGAACAACCAGTCATCACCGACAGCACGCGGAGAACTTGCTCATGGAAGACAACTACCCCGTGGGTCTCCGCTAATGCCGGGCGCAAGTCATGGTGCATATAACGTGCCTGGCTCCACCCTTGCCGGGCCCGCAAGAACGGGGTAATCATGTCGGATTTAACCGGACCAGGGCGAAATAGTGAAATATCAATAATGAGATCACTGAATGTTTCCGGAGCGAACTTGCCTATTAGTTCGCGTTGCCCTGGTGATTCAATTTGGAAACATCCAAGAGTGCGCGTTGACCTAATAAGGTCGAAAGTCGGTAAATCATCTAGTGGTTCGGAATCGAGTGCGATCCGAGTACCGGTCGTGCGCTCGACTTCGTCGATGGCATGTGCGATTGACGACTGCATGCGCACCCCTAGTACATCAAGTTTAAGTAAGCCCATCTCCTCGACATCGTCTTTGTCGAATTGACTCATCGGGTATCCCGCAGCGCTTGGCTCAACCGGGGTGCGATTGAGGAGTGAAATATCTGAAAGCAATACCCCGCATGGATGCATCGCCACATTGCGTGGCAGCCCGTCAAGGGCCTCGACTAAGCCCAGGAAGTCATCCAACTCACCACTTTTCGCCAACCGCCCAAACCCCGACGTCCGCAACTCGGGTAAATCACGTAAAGCCGCGCGAGCATCACGGGCTCTAATATGCGGGAAGGATTTCGCAAATGCGTCAATCTCTTGTGGCGGTAGCCCACGGGCCGCACCAACATCACGGACCGCATGCCGGACCCGATATGTCTCCATCATTGATACACAGGCGACTCGCTTGGTACCAAAACGTTCGTAGATCCAGTCATAAACCTCAAGTCTCCGAGCCGATTCGACGTCGATATCAATGTCGGGGAGCACCCGGCGTAGCGGCGATAAGAAGCGCTCCATCAACAACCCGTATCGAATCGGATCAACACCAGAAATACCAAGTAGATGATTAACTAGGCATCCGGCACCTGAGCCCCTTGCCGCCACCCGGACTCCACGCTCTTTGATCATGGAGACAACTTCAGCAACCGTCAAAAAGTAGCCGGCAAAACCTAAGTGCCCAATGACTCGAAGCTCATCAGCGAGCCGATCTCGCGCGAGCTGCTGCTCATCACGCGCCACATAGCGCTCCGGGATTTGTTGCTCGCACTGCCACTGCAGTTGGGCCTGTGCGGTCACCTGCTCGACAACAGAACCGACCAGTACTTCGCGCTCTGGCACATAAACCTCACCAAGGCCTAGGTCGCGAACTCCATCAATTGCACATGACTCAGCAAGGAAGCGGGTATTGCGAAGAAGTTCACCGCCACCGCAACCGGCAGCGGTGGCGATATCTTCAGCAATAACATTCATCGCTGCGGTGCTCTTGAAAGCGGCCGAACCATTACCAAGTTCGATCTGCCGCGAGGTCAAGGGCACCAACTGGCGAGCGGCGTCAAGTACATCGGCAACGCGGCTGTCTTCACTACGCAAGTAGCGAACCGCATTAGTCAGGACCGGGACGATCTGCTCCTGCACCGCCCAACCCAGCATCCGAGCAGCCGTGGTTTTCGAATACGGGTGGCGACCAGTGCGATGGTGATTAGCTACGGCAATATGCAAATCGGGGCCGAAGATTTCGCGCCAAGGCCTGATGATGTCTTTGGCTCCGGTAGCACCATGACTAGTGAAATGCCGGCCGAGTTGCGAATCAGGGCCAAGCAGCGCAACGACACCCTCCGAGTTGGCTTGAATTGCCGACCACGACAACCATGGGTTACCTCGATTAAAATGGGCTGCAGAAATCAACCGACAAAGCGATGCCCATCCTCGAGCACCGCGGGCAAGGAACACCACCCGCGGGCGCTGCTCATCAACCCAGCCACCACCATGTGCTGGGGTACGCCGCTTACTTACTCGACTGTTGCCAGTAGCTGCCTCAACCGCTAGATCAACCGCCAGATCAACCCCAAGAACCGGACTAATACCAACTCGCTGACAAGCCTGCACCCACCGCACCGCTCCGTAAACCCCATTGCGATCAGTCAAGCCAACGATGTCGTGGCCAAGTTCAGCCGCGTATTGGGCCAAAGCCGCTGGAGTTGCCGTGCCGTATTGCAGCGAAAAGCTCGAAGCCACCTGCAGGTGTGCAAAAGCCGCTGCGCCAAAACGTGCCATCAGTAATCGAACCCTCGTGTAGATAGTTTTTATCAACAGTTGACTTGCCGAAGATTCAGCAGTCGAAGCCCAGCTGGAGACAGGGAACTGGGCTTCGACCGCTGCTGAACCAACTGTTGGGGGAACAGTCGGTACACCTTGGTTAGTTCGTACTCAAGATTTCAGCCAGCAACATAGGTTGGTGGGGCAACCCCAAGGACCCGACTATCCGGGCTAGAAAAGTGTCAGCATCACGAAGGAGGTCATCGGCCTCGCGCTCAGAAACACAAGCAATCCCGGCTTCGGCCGCGGCTCGTTTGCGCGCACCCGCCGCAAAAAACATCGAC
This sequence comes from Actinomycetota bacterium, assembly GCA_002737125.1. Classification (GTDB taxonomy): domain Bacteria; phylum Actinomycetota; class Actinomycetes; order S36-B12; family S36-B12. The sequence goes on from NSHP01000002.1 coordinate 9,493, forward strand.
CATTCGGTGAACTCGGCGGCAACCTCAGGAAGCACCACCCAGACACTGCGCACCTGGCGGCGGCGACCAGATGGGCGGCTGCGAGTTGCCAAGACCGCCGCCGCTGCTCGGAGGGCAGCAAGGTGCGCGGCGGCGTAGCGCGCACTGGGGGACTGCGCCAGCATCGCCTCGGTCAAACTGCGGCGCGCTGACATCACTAAATCAAGGGCGGCACCGGGAACCGAAGTGTTCGGCAGCCGATGCTCCATCAGGACTGTCATAACTATCTCCTCACCTTATTCGAACACCTGTTCGAATAAGGTGCAACTTAAACCCGCCCCCTGACACTCGTCAACCCGGCCGCCCTTTGGCCCATGAAACAGGCCAATTTCCCAGGGTTTCCCAGGGTTTCCCGGGCTTCGGCCGCGCAGCCGGAAGCTAAATTTTCGGTATCCCATAAGACTCTGGCCCTACGGTAGGCAAGTGCAGATTAGCCAAAGTGAGGCCGCTACATGGATTTAACCGGTGAACGCACCATCCCGGGAGTGCCCACGGAGTCATATTGGTTTGCACGTCATGAAGTGGTCTACCGATGGGCTGCTGAGCGCTATGCACTGGGACGAATATGCGGTGACATCGGTAGTGGCGAAGGCTTTGGAACCCGGTTACTGCTGGATGCCGGAGCCCAAAGCGTCTTTGGTATCGAGTTAGACGAAGGTGCCGCATCGCACAGCGCGACTACTTACTCAGCAGCCAACTTCATTCGCGCCAATGTGGTGGCACTACCCATTGCTGCCCAGAGCACCGACTTGTTGACCTCCCTCCAAGTTATTGAACATATCTGGGACGTTGCCGCATACCTTCAGGAGATGCATCGAGTGCTGCGCTTGGGCGGCAGACTCGTTGTTTCAACGCCGAACCGACCAGTTTTTTCTCCCGGGCTTGAACGCAAGAGTCCCCCGCTAAATCCATTTCATGTTGAGGAGTTTGACGAAGAGCAAGTAAAATTACAGCTAAGCGACTGCGGTTTCAAGGAAGTCACCATGCACGGCCTGCATCACGGTGCCCGAATCGCAGATTGGGAAGACATAAACGGGCCTATTGTTGCCGCCATGATCACCGCCGGTGCCACGAACTCGTGGCCATCGAGCCTTCATGAATTCGTCACTACCATTACCGCTAATGACTTCCACATCGGCGATGCAACTGATGCGCACGACCTAATTGCGGTCGGTATCAAATGAGTGAACTAAATGAGTGAACCAAGCACTAAACCTATCGGCACTTTCTGTCTGGTGCTGCATACCCATCTGCCTTGGCTGGCGCACCATGGCTCGTGGCCCGTCGGCGAGGAATGGCTGCATCAAGCCTGGGCCACTTCATATTTGCCGGTAATTAGTCTCCTCGAAACACTCGCGAATGAGGGCCGAAGCGATGTGTTGACTCTCGGAATTTCACCGGTTCTCGCGGCGCAACTTGATGACCCATATTGCATCAACGAGCAGCGCACGTGGCACGCCAATTGGCAACTGCGAGCTCAAGGGATGGCCGGTTCACGGGAGGCATGGCGCCGCGAGGCAGGAACTCGCGAGTTTCAAAGTGCAATCGCCGCACAAAGTGACTTCGACACGCGCTGGCAACGTGGAGCCTCACCAATTTTACGCAAACTTTCGGAAAGTGGCGTCATCGAAATTCTTGGTGGACCAGTTACCCACAATTTCCAGCCCCTAAACCAAACCGCAACTAGGCGGGCCGCACTTAGCATTGGCCAAGACGACAGCCTGCTTCGCCAGGGTAAAAGACCATCTGGCATTTGGGCACCCGAGTGTGCATACACCCCCGGTCTTGAACTTGATTATGCACAGGCAGGAATTAATCACTTCGTAGTCGATGGCCCGACAATGAATAGCGCGGGCCGATCTACCGGTGCCGCGTGGCAAGTAGCCGATAGTGATGTAGTTGCATTTGCCCGTGATCTTGAGGTCACCTACCGGGTTTGGTCACCGCGTAAGGGCTACCCGGGGGGCAAGTGGTACCGCGACTTTCACGCATTTGACCATGAGTGGGGGGTTCGCCCGTTCCGCGTGACAAGTATGTCAACTCCATCCCACGAAAAAGCACCATATGAGCCCGAGCGCGCCATGCAAGCAGTTGAACGCGATGCCCATGATTTTGTGAACGCAGTGCGCAATCGACTTCTCGAACTCGGTTCAACGATGAAACAGGCTCCACTTGTAGTTGCCGCCTACGACACTGAACTCTTCGGCCATTGGTGGCATGAGGGCCCCCAGTGGTTAGCCCACGTACTTCGCCTGCTACCCGAAAGTGGCGTAACAGTGACAACACTCCAAGGCGCAATGGACCTAGGCCAGGTGGCCGGGCGCGTTGATTTAGCAAATGGATCATGGGGTTCGGGTAAGGATTGGCGGGTTTGGACAGGTGACCTCGTTCAAGATGTAGTCCAAACTAATAGCGGTCTCGAAGTGGAGGCACTTGACACTTTAAGAAAATACTTCGACGATCCGGTGCATATTCGTGAACGCAGCATCGCCGCAGATCAACTGGCCCGTGAACTGCTTCTTACCCTCGCAAGTGACTGGGCTTTTATGATTTCCAAAGATTCCGCTGCCGAATATGCACGGGGGCGCTTAGGAGATCATCTTGCCGCTACCAGAGATCTAATCCGCTTGGTTTCATCAGGAAACACCGCAGCTGCCCATGCCTGCGCAATTCAACAGCAACAACGCGATTACGCCTTTGGCCATCTCGATGCTCGCAACTTCGCGCAATTCTTTGGCTAAGGAGAAAGTTCTTCCACCGCCCGCTTCGTCTTACGAGCAATATCTTCAAGTGAGATTCTTCGCATTGCATATTGTGCGTAGATATCACGCCGATCCTTAAGCACGCGGGCCGGCACCCCACCCATAACAGAAAATGGCGGGACCTCCCCTCGTACCAAACTGTGGGCCCCAACCACGCTGCCGTTACCAATTGTGGTGCCGCGCAATACGGTCGCCTTGGTGCCTATCCAAACATCAGGGCCGATTCGAACCGGTGACTTCACGATGCCTTGATCCTTGATAGGACGGTAGATGTCTTCAGTGACATGGTCGAAGTCGCAGACATAAACCCAATCAGAAATAATCGATCCAGCGCCTATTTCTATATCTAAATAGACATTCACGGTGTTTTCGCGCCCAAATACGCACTTATCGCCAATCACCAAGGTGCCCTCGTGACACCGAACTCGATTGTCATCACCAAGATGCACCCAGCGGCCCAAGATCATTCGCCCATAACCTTTGCGAGCATTTACCTCAACATGCTTGCCGAAGAAAACAAACCCCGTGGTAATGATGTGTGGGTTGCGAACCTTGAAGGCGAGGAACCGCCAGTACCGAATCAGATACCACGGTGACCACGCCCGATTTCGGATCACCCATCGGGCAGATGCCATCGTCATGAAGCGCGCTTGTCGCCGATCTCGTGGGCTCACGGCCACGAAGACTACCGAGTCGCTAGCAAACTGCTCTGGTCAGCCGGTTCCCGGGCAACGGCTCCGGTCAGCAGGTTCCCGGGCAACGGCTCCGGTGGCCCGACCGACCCCGCCAACTTAGCCGCGGGGATTGTTTGCGGGCGGCTCTCATCAGCTATCGCCTCCCGATAAACCTCGACCGTTTGAGCCGCGATTGCGGGCCAGCCGAAATCACTTCGCACTTTGGTACGTGCGGCCCGGGCAGCCGCGGCCGCAAGCGGTGAATCAAGTAGCACCTGTACCAGGGCAGCAGCTAATTCAACTGCGTTACCTGGAGTGAAAGTGCGCCCCGTAACACCATCTTCAACCAACTCTGCCAATCCACCGGTTCGTGCCACTACAAGCGGCGTGCCAACCGATGCTGCTTCGAGTGCAACTATGCCAAAGGGCTCATATAAGGACGGCACCACCACCGCATCGGCCGCAGCGACAAGCGCATGCAATTGCTCCTCAGGTAGCCAACCCAAAAAGTTCACCGCCTTACCAAGGCGCTTTGCTTTAACCTGTTCGCGCAATTGCGAGTCGGCGCTCCCCCGGCCCGCAATAACCAGGTGCACACCTGCAACCTGTCGCCGTAGGCGCGGCATCGCGTCAATCAAGGTGTGGACACCTTTCTCCCACTCCAAGCGCCCGGTAAAAACAACTAGCGGGGTCTGGTACTGAGCTCGTGCGATTTGCCGCTGCCTGGCAGTTACCCGCCAGCGGTCTGGGTCAATCCCATTGGCAATCACCACGGTCTTATCCAGCGGTGGGTCAAAGAGTTGCCCCACCTCCCACCGCATGTGTTCACTGCAGGCAATCACCCGCCGGGCTTCATAAGTTGACCACCACTCGATGCTGTGAATACTTCGCGAGAGTTCACTTGGTAGCCAACCTTGATGCCGACCAGCCTCGGTCGCATGCATTGTCGTCACATACGGGACGCGTGCCGCTTCTTTGATTACTGCCGCGGCGTGGGCAACCAGCCAATCATGACCGTGCACTACCTGCGGCTTCCAGGTGCGCATCAGTCGGATTCCCGCGCGAGCTACCGCGCTATTAAAGCCAGCGACCCAAGCCAGCAGGTGCTCTTCATCAAGGGGCACATACGGTGCATCCGGGCTCACCCGCAATACCCGAACCCCGTTTACAACCTCATCAGGGCTGGCGCCATCAGTTGCCTGCGTGATTACCGCGACATCGAGGCCGAGTGCAGCTTGGGTCTGCGCGATTGCGTGCACGTGACGCCCCAAGCCGCCGTACACCACCGGTGGGTACTCCCACGACAGGTGAAGGATTCGCACCCCCGCAGCATACGGCCAGCAAGCCCGGCCTAAACCTGCTTCTTCCGTCACCTGAGGTCCTTAAACCTGCTTCTTCCGTCACTTTTGTGGTGGATTTTGACGGAACGAGCAGGCATAAGGTCCGCCCATGACGGAACGAGCAGGCCTAAGGCCTGTGGATAGTCATTTGGCACTACGTGATTAATGCTGAACGCTGTCACCATGACATTGGACAACTCCAACGACTCAATTTCACTGCCCGAAATCTTCACCATGTCCGAGGCCTTGGCCGCGGGTATGACCGCTGGCCAAGTGCGGCAGCGGGTTCGTTCAGGGCGCTGGGCGGCACTTGGATCTGGTACCTATTCGAGGAGTTTCCCTCGGGCCGACGATCTTGATCCGTTCGCCCAACGTCGTAATTTGCATGTGCAACTAGCCGTTGCCCGGGCGCTGAAAGTCTCGGGCAGTGTCATTGCCTTTGGTTCTGCAGCAATGCTGCATCAGTTGCCACTCATGACTGGCACACCCCGAAATGTTGAACTTCTTGTTCCACCTGGGGCATGGACCGGTACTCGCACGGGCACGCGGTACCGATCCGGCGCCTTAGCTCCGACAGAAATATCTCACCTGCCTGCTCCGGTGACGACCCCATTGCGAACGTGGCTCGATATCGCCCGCATCCATCCCTTCGCCGACGCAATTTGTTGCGGCGATGCGGCACTTCGCTCCGGACTATTCACCGTTGCAGCACTCGATGCTGCCCTACCCAGCACGGATATTCGTGGCAGCAGTCGCGTACACCGCGCCGCGCGTCACCTGAGCATGCTTCGAGAATCGGCTCTAGAGTCACTCTCGTGGGTTAGATTCCTTGACTGGGACATCGAACTTCCGACCTGTCAATTTCAGGTAAGTGATAGCGGTGGGCGATTCGTCGCGCGGGTGGATTTTTGCTGGGAGGACAAAATGGTAATCGGCGAGGCTGACGGCCGTCTCAAATACACCAACAAAGAGAGTCTGTATCAGGAAAAATTACGCGAAGATCGACTACGCGAATTGGGCTTCGTGGTAATCAGGTGGAGTTGGAGCGACTTACAAGAGCCCGCTGCCGTACTCAAGAGGCGCATATCCACTGCCCTCATACGGTCGCACCACACATTACGTTCGGCCTGAACCTGCTGAAACCGTCAAAAAATGCCCAAAAAATGACGGAACGAGCAGGTACAAGGCCCACCCGTGACCAGGCGGCTACCGGCACCAAGCCCACCCGTGACCAGGCGGCTACCAGCGCAAGAGCTTACGCGCGGGTACCGGTCACGCAAACGTTGTAAAACAACTCATCCGGGATGACCTTTTCGAGGATATGCGCATCAAGCCAAGACAATCCCAGCCAGCTTCGGTAGGCGAACTTGGCCCAATTCCAGCCCAGTGCGCCAGGCTTGACCGCAGCCTCGAATGTTCGTACCGGCCAGCCAAACCAAGATGCGGTCAACTCTTCGGTGACCGTTTTGACATCAACCGCCCCGGCGCGCAGACAAAGGCGCGCGAGCTGGTCAGGGTCAAAGGTGTGCAGATCGACAACTGCTTCCAATTTAGCTTCAGCTGAAGACTGTGCAAGTCCGTCTGCCGGGCGGGCCCAGCGATCACGCAGTATCGGTAACTGTGTAGCCCGCGATGCCCCCCACCAAGTTAGCCTCGACAATCGGCGCGCGACAACGTCACCATATTTGGTGGGTTCGCCACAAAAGACGAAACGCCCACCTGGCTTGAGTACCCGCAAGACTTCGCGCATCGCTAACTCAACATTTGGAAGGTGATGGAGCACGGCGTGGCCGACGACTAAATCAAATGATTCATCAGGAAACGGGAGTTGTTCAGCGTCAGCGACTTGGCCGTTGACTTCCAGGCCCAGCCGCCGGCCATTTCGAACAGCGACATCAACCATGCCCGGTGAAATATCAGTAACTACGCCAGATTTTGCCACCGTGGCTTGCATAAGGTTGAGCAAGAAGAACCCGGTGCCACTACCGAGCTCAAGAGCCCTGCCGTAGGGCTCCTTAACTACACCGGCAACATGCTCAAATCGACCGCGGGCGTAATCGATGCAGCGCTGATCGTATGAAATATTCCACTTCTCGTCATACGTTGACGCTTCCCAGTCGTGGTAGAGAACATTCGCCAACTTCGGGTCCGACATGGCACGAGTGATTGGATCACCGACAACAGGATCGTCCATACGCGTCACCTACCGGTGAACTTCGCCTTGCCCGGACCATTTTCGATAAATGAATTCATGCCGATCATTCGATCATCGGTGGCAAAGAGCCCGGAAAACTCACCGCGCTCAATCTCCAGGCCAGTATTTAGATCCACTTCGAGCCCGAAGTTAATGGCCCGCTTTGCCGCGGCAAGTGCCACGGCCGATCCACCGGCAAATTGCTCAGCCCAGGCCATCGCTTCGGTGTAAACGTAATCAGGAGCAACAACTCGGTCCACTAAGCCAATGCGCATCGCCTCCTCGGCGCCTACGAAGCGTCCACTAAAAATTAGATCCTTGGCACGCGATGGGCCAATCAACCGCGACAAACGCTGGGTACCACCAGCGCCCGGGATTATTCCGAGGAGTACTTCAGGTTGCCCCAGTTTCGCATTGTCGCCAGCAACGCGCAAGTCACAGCAAAGCGCTAACTCACAGCCGCCACCGAGGGCGTAGCCGGTAACCGCAGCAATTGTCGGTACCGGAATATTGGCAATCGCGGTGAACGCGGACTGGAGATCACCCGACTTCAAGGCCATCTCCTGGTAATCCATTTCGACCATTTCCTTGATGTCGGCGCCGGCCGCAAACACTTTCGGGCCTCCATAAACAACGACCGCACCAATTTCGCGTCGCGCACTAACCTCGTGGGCCGCCGCGCGTAATTCCTCCTGAACTTGGCGAGAAAGTGCATTCATCGGCGGGCGCGCCAACACAATGGTCGCGACGTTGCCGGTTACCTCAACCGAGACATATTCACCCATGCGCAGGAGCCTACTGACTAGCCGACCGCAAGCTCGGCGGGGCTGTAGCGTGGGGCAGATGAACACCGGTTGGGATCCCCTCGGCGTGATCGCAGATGGGCACGGAGGCGCCAATGTGTCTTTATGGGCACAGTCGGCGAGCGCTGTCGACCTGTGTGTGTTTCCTGTAGATGGACCTGAATACCGCATCCCCTTGACCAGCAAAATTTTTAATATCTTCCACGTGCACGTCACCGACCTGCCCGTGGGAACTCGTTACGGATTTCGGGTCGACGGCCCGTGGGATCCAAGTTCTGGGAAGCGCTGGAACCCGAACAAGTTGCTACTTGACCCGTATGCGCGCGCGATTGATGGCAAATTTGAGTTGGACTCTGCAGTTTTCGGCCATGCGGGCGACGATGACCTCGCGATTAACACGCTCGATTCAGCACCTTTTGTGCCTCGAAGTGTGGTGGCCGATACGTGGTTCGATTGGGGCCACGACACCCATCCAAATACCGCATGGGGCGACACCCTTATCTACGAGGCTCATGTGCGGGGCCTGACAATGCGCAACCACTATGTGCCAGAACATCAGCGCGGCACCTACGCGGGCCTAGCGCATCCGGCCATCATTGATTACTTAAGAAATCTCGGCGCCACCGCGATCGAGTTAATGCCCATTCAGCACTTCGTCGATGAAACCCACCTCCTCGAACTGGGCTTGACCAACTATTGGGGTTACAACTCCATCGGCTTCTTTGCTCCGCACTCCCGCTACGCATCGACCGGCACCCGCGGTGAGCAGGTACGTGAGTTCAAGGAGATGGTCAAGGCACTGCATGCGGGAGGTCTTGAGGTAATTCTCGACGTCGTGTACAACCACACCGCCGAGGGCAACGAATTTGGGCCAACCCTTGCCTTCCGCGGTATTGGCAATGATGACTACTACCGGCTGCGAGATGGTGGGCGTAGATATACCGACTACACCGGTACCGGTAATACATTTGACGTCTCGCACCCGCACGTGCTTCAACTTGTGATGGATTCGCTGCGGTACTGGGTCACTGAGATGCACGTGGATGGCTTCCGCTTCGATCTAGCATCCGCACTCGCGCGTTCACTCCATGACGTCGACATGCTCGGAAACTTCATGACGACCATCCAGCAGGATCCGGTACTTCGCCGCGTCAAACTCATTGCCGAGCCTTGGGATGTAGGGCCAGGTGGGTATCAGGTCGGTGAATTTCCGCCGCTCTGGACCGAATGGAATGGCAAGTACCGCGACTGCGTGCGCGACTATTGGCGGGGCGCGGTCGGCATCGGCGAACTTGGCTGGCGCCTGACCGGTTCGGCAGATCTCTACGCGAGTGAGGGGCGAAGGCCATCGGCGTCGATTAACTTCATCACCGCCCATGACGGTTTCACTATGCGTGACTTAACTACCTTTGAACATAAACACAATGAGGCAAATCTTGAGGGCAACCGCGACGGAACCGATGACAACAGGTCATGCAATTTCGGTATTGAAGGTGAAACTGATGACGAAAAAATCAACACACTTCGCCGCAGACAGATACGAAACCTAATGACTACCTTGTTGCTCTCGACCGGTGTTCCAATGTTGACCGCCGGTGATGAGTTTGGCCGAACCCAAATTGGCAACAACAACGCTTACTGCCAAGACAACGAGATTTCTTGGCTCAACTGGGATTGGGAACCTTGGCAGCAAGAACTCCATGCCTTCACTGCGTCATTGGTGCAGTTGCGGCGTGATCACCCGGCCTTTCGCCAGCGTTACTTCTTCGCGGGCCGACCTATCCACGAAGGTGGCCCAAAAGACCTTTCTTGGATCTCACCAGAAGGGCGCGAGATGACCGTGGACCAATGGAATTCATCGGATTCGCGCACCCTCGGCATGTTCATCGCTGGGATAAATGCCGGCGAATCATTTTTAGTCCTGATGCACGCGGGCCGAGAATATCAATCATTCACCTTGCCCGGTGACCCATACGGATCCAGTTACCATCGAGTTATCGATACCGAGCAGGATTCTGCAATATCGCGCACCACCGAATTAGCAGGTAGCCGTATAGCGATGGTGCCGCATAGCATGCTCGTGTTCGAAGTCACCGACTAAAGGCCTCGGGGCTAACCCTCAAACTCCTTAGAGTTATTCGCAATGCCTTGAGCAAGTACTTGAAGCCCCAATTCTTCTGGGGTTGCCAATCCGCGATGCCTCGGCAGAATCCGGACGGTGTAGCCAAATGGACCGTTTTGCTCCAACGGCAAGTTTATTTGGTACTGCCAGCGATTGCCCTCGTACTGCTCGACGGGAGTCATTGCAGAATGACGGACTTGCGTAATTTGATCGTCAGCATCAACTCGACCGGACACGACCTGCACAACAACGTCACCGGTCGTCAGATCCGCAAGTGACACAAATGCCCGAACCATGATTTGGGTACCGAGCAGAACAGCGTCGCCCACGCCATGTGACTCTACGTGATCAACCTTTAACTCGGGCCAGACGGCGCGGACATGTGTTTTCCAGGATGAGACTTCGGCGGCTAGTGCAAAACTATCCACCCGCATTGCGCGCGATGAGATCGCTGCTGGCGTGTAAAGACGAGTCACGTACTCGCGCACCATGCGGCTTGCGAGAACTTTTGGCCCAAGGGTTCCAAGGGTGTGCCGCACCATCGCAATCCAAGTTCGCGGCATACCAAGCGCGTCGCGATCATAGAAAGTTGCAGCAACCGACTTCTCAATTAGATCATAGAGAGCCGCCGCTTCAATATCGTCTCGGCGATCTGGATCATCAATACCTTCTGCTGTTGGAATAGCCCAGCCATTTTCTCCATCAAACCATTCATCCCACCAGCCATCAAGAATTGATAAGTTAAGAGCGCCGTTAAGGGCCGCCTTCATGCCCGAAGTTCCGCTGGCTTCGAGTGGTCTGATCGGATTGTTCAGCCACACATCGCAGCCAGGATACAGCAAGGTAGCCATGCTAATGTCGTAATCGGGCAAGAACACGATGCGATGTCGTACATCGACCGCGTCTGCAAATTTTACAAGCTCTTGGATCAACCGCTTACCTCCGTCATCCGCTGGGTGAGACTTACCCGCGATCACCAATTGAATAGGTCGGATTGGATCTAGTAGCAGGGCGCGTAACCGCTCGGGGTCACGAAGCATCAACGTCAATCTCTTATAGGAAGGCACCCGACGCGCAAACCCGATGGTTAGTACATCAGGATTCAATACATCGTCAACCCACTTCAATTCCATCTCACTGGCACCGCGATTTATCCAAGATTCACGTAAACGTTCGCGCGCCATCACAATCAATTGCTCACGTAATGACCGCTTTATGCCCCACAAATGCTCATCAGTGGTCTGTGCGATAACTTCCCATGCGCTGGCTTCATCGCCTTGATCTGGGCCGAGCGCGTTGGCCGCAAGATCTAGGATCTCGCGAGCCACCCAAGTAGGTGCATGCACACCGTTAGTAATGGATGCGATGGGCACATCATCGCCATCGAAGCCTGGCCACAGCCCAGCAAACATCTCTCGGGACACGCGACCGTGAAGCAAGCTAACACCGTTTGCGCGCTGCCCAAGGCGCAAGCCCATTACCGCCATATTGAATACATTGGGATCGCCCCCAGGGTATGTCTCGGCGCCCAACGCGATAATTCGCTCGACCGGCAACTTGGATTCACCACCTGCGCCTCCCAAATACTGGGCGACCAACTCGCGAGGGAATCTGTCAATACCTGCTGGAACCGGCGTGTGGGTCGTAAATACCGTGCCCGCTCGTATCACCTCAAGGGCTTCATCGAAGCCCATGTCAGAATTTTCAGAAAGTAATTCGCGGATACGCTCGAAACCGAGGAATCCTGCGTGGCCCTCGTTAGTATGAAATACTTCAGGTACGGTGCGCCCGGTTAGCCGGCAGTAGGCGCGTAGTGCCCTGACCCCACAGATGCCAAGCAGCATCTCCTGCTGCAACCGGTGCTCACCGCCACCGCCATACAGCCGATCGGTGACATCGCGCTCGGCTGGAGCGTTCTCCTCGACATCGGAGTCGAGCATCAGCAACGGCACGCGCCCGACCTGTGCTATCCAGATGCGAGCCCAAATCTTGCGTCCGCCCGGCAAGCCAACCGAAACTTTTACCGAGGTTCCATCGGCTTCACGCAACAGCGACACCGGACTACCGTCTGGGTCACATAATGGGTACTGCTCCTGTTGCCAGCCATCGGTCGAAAGCGACTGACGAAAATACCCAGCGCGGTAAAACAGGCCGATTGCAATTAGCGGCACGCCTAGGTCGCTGGCTGCTTTCAAGTGATCGCCGGCCAAGATCCCTAGACCTCCGGAGTACTGAGGAAGCGCCGAAGTGATGCCGTACTCCGGTGAAAAGTAAGCGATACCAGCAGGGGCATCAGCACCCAGGGTTTGGAACCAGCGGTCAGCGGTGAGGTAATTCTGTAGATCATCCGCCCGCTCGCGCACCCAGCTCACGTAGCCTTCGTCAGCGGCCAACTCGGCCAATCTCTCAGCTGTTAGCTCACCGAGTAGCCGAACTGGGTCATGACCCAATGACTCCCATAGCTTGGCGTTCATAGCCGCAAATAGATCGCGGGTGTCCGGGCTCCAGCACCATCGCAAGTTATGGGCCAAAACCTCAAGGGACACCAAGGATTGCGGAAGTGCGGCCCGGACATTGAACCTACGGATCGCTCGCACCGGTTAAACGTACCGGGTCTGACAGCGTTTGCATTCTTAGCCCTACCAAGTCCATCCCGTGCATCAAGTGCCGGTGAAAGTTGAGCTACGTTCGGTCCGGGTGTGGTGGGGATAGCGCCATCAATTCTTGAGCCACAAAGCTCATTTCCTTGCATTTACCCCCGAACTGTGTTCTCAGCGTTATATCCAAATTATCCATCAGATAGGAAACTGTGAGTGCCATGCCAAGTTCAAATATTGTGGTTCCTGTGAGTTCAGCGCCGACTGATCGGTTGGTACTTGGTGTCGGTTGGGTGCGCCCCGGTGCAGGCAGCAACTCCACAAGCTTCATTGAGTGGTGAGTTGTTACAAGAAAAATACAAACTTATTTGTGTCAACTCACCACTCAACGAAGAAGTTCTCACCTATAAAGATCACAACGAGAAGATTTGAGCACTAAATGCCAAGTACCGACGTTAATTAACCAGTTAGTTCAGCGCCGATCGATCGGCTCGCACTCAGTGTTGGTTGGGTCCGCCCGGGTGCAGCCGGTATCGGCGGCACGCTAAACCCGCTTACCTGGATCGTCGGACAACTACTACCGCCATGCGGCTGCTTTGAGGGTAATGAGGAGTAGAACTCTTCCTGAACACTAGATTTCGTGTTGGAACAGTGTTGCCGGGCAGCGGGCCTTAGCGCTGACCGAAAAGTACGGCATTGCCCCGCTACCAATAAAAGCTTTGTTATGCCGAGGTAGTCTTAACCCATTATGGCTGCGGCGCCGAGGGATCCGACCTTAAATTTTGGCTTACCACCGCTATTAACGGGCCGATTGGCCATCACTGAAGTCAGCCCGTCCGTACTAAGTGGCCGGCGACCGGCCGCGGCGGCAGTTGATGAGGCTGTTCGGGTTCGCGCCACCTGCTTTCGCGAGGGCCACGACACCCTTGGACTGGCCGCAGTACTGCACCGCCCAGATGGCAGCGAATACTCACGGGTATCTCTGACTCCTGATGGGGTAGACGCTTGGGCCGGCATCATCCGCCCAAATGAGATCGGCCACTGGACTTTCACAATTGAAGCTTGGGGTGATCCTTGGCGCACTTGGCTCCGGCGCGCAAATATCAAAATACCTGCTGGACTAGACATTGAACTCGAGTTCGCTGAAGGTGCCTTGCTTTTGAACCAGGTACTTTCATTCGATCGGCTGGCGGCAACTAAACCACTTCTGATTTCCGCAATTACCGCGATGCGAAATACCTCACTACCACCATCGGTTCGCCTAGCCGCCGCGGTAGACGCGAAAGTGAGCACAGTTATTACCGAAAACCCCATCCGCGTGCAATTGACCACGAGCGGCCCGTGGCCACTTAATGTGCAAAGACGTCGCGCCCTCTTTGGTGCCTGGTATGAGTTTTTCCCGCGCAGCGAAGGGGCTCTGCTTGATCCCCCCACCTCCGGCACCTTCCCTTCGGCAGCCAAACGGCTAGCTCCCATCGCCGACATGGGTTTCGATGTCGTTTACCTGCCGCCGGTACATCCAATTGGGGTGACAAATCGAAAAGGGCCAAATAACACTCTGATAGCAACTGACTCAGACCCCGGATCCCCTTGGGCAATTGGATCGGCCGCCGGCGGTCATGATGCGATTCATCCAGACCTTGGCACAATTAAGGACTTCGATGACTTTGTCGCAGTAACCAACGCTCTCGGCATGGAGATTGCCCTTGATCTTGCACTACAGGCATCACCAGACCACCCTTGGGTTAAGACACACCCGCAGTGGTTCACCGCTCGCGCTGACGGGTCGATTGCCTACGCCGAGAATCCGCCAAAGAAGTACCAAGACATCTACCCACTGAATTTTGATAATGACCCCGAAGGTCTTTACGCCGAAATTGAACGCATCGTCCGCTTTTGGATCTCACATAGAGTGCGAATCTTCCGGGTTGATAACCCACATACCAAACCCATCTGGTTTTGGGATCGACTCATAGCGTCAATAAATGCAGACAATCCAGATGTCATCTTCTTGGCCGAAGCTTTCACAAGTCGCTCAATGATGCAGGCGCTTGCCGAGGTCGGTTTCCAGCAGAGTTATACCTACTTCACCTGGCGCAACAGTAAGCAGGAGCTTGAGGAGTACGGGAGAGAGATTGCTGGGCCGGCCGCCGCCTACATGCGCCCTAATTTTTTCACAAACACTCCAGACATTCTCCACAGTTATCTGCAGCACGGAGGGCCTGGCGCCTTCGCAATTCGCGCCGTCCTGGCTTCAACCCTGTCACCTACCTTCGGCGTGTATAGCGGTTTCGAGTTATACGAACACGTGGGTCTTCATCCCGGTAGCGAGGAGTACCTCGATACCGAAAAGTTTCAATATCGACCGCGCGATTGGGACGCGGCTATAAGGCAGGGTCGTAGTCTGGCTCCCCTATTAACACTCATCAATAACATTCGGAGGAAACACAAAGCTTTGCAGGACTTACGTTCACTGTATTTCCACCAGTGCGATAACCCAAACATTATTGCTTTTTCAAAACAAGATGGAGACGACACCGTGCTAGTGGTGTGCACTCTTGACCCGCACCATACGCAGGAAACCACCGTGTGGTGGAACCTAGACGCCATCGGGATCGACGCACAATCCTTATTCATTGCCCATGATCTAGTAACCGACACCACTTGGACCTGGGGTCAGAGCGCCTACGTGCGTTTGACACCATGGGAACAAGTCGCTCACATCGTGCATGTGCGGCAATAGTGGGTAAGACGCCGAAGGTAAACAAAATACCCGTGGCAATTGGAGACCTTGATCGACTTGTCGATGGTTGGCACCCCAATCCACATGAAATTCTGGGACCGCATCTATCCAACGGAGCGGTTACTGTTCGGGTATTACGCCCCATGGCCGATTCGGTAACTGTGGTAACTGAAAATTCTTCGATCCAACTTGACCATGAATTCCGCGGAGTTTGGTGCGGAGTCATCCCGATGCCGAACGTGCCTAATTACTCAATCGAAGTTCAGTACGGTGACCAAATCGTGTCTGCAGAAGACCCGTACCGATTCTTACCGACCATTGGCGAAATCGATTTGCACTTAATCCACGAGGGACGCCACGAACAGCTCTGGGAAGTACTCGGTGCGCATACCCGCAGCTACCCAACCCCACAAGGTGAGGTAACCGGAGTTTCATTTGCGGTATGGGCACCCAATGCGCGTGGGATTCGCCTCGCCGGCGACTTTAACTTTTGGGATGGCACCGCACATCCGATGCGCAGCCTGGGGGTGTCGGGTATTTGGGAGTTGTTCGTCCCGAATGTTACGGACGGCAACAAATATAAATTCCAAATCTTAGGAAGCGATGGGATCTGGAGGCACAAGGCCGACCCATGCGCCTTCGCAACCGAAATTCCACCCGCCAACGGTTCGGTTGTCTTTACTTCTAATTACGTCTGGCAAGACTCATTATGGATAGCCAAGCGCGCGAATATGGACGTACTTGCCGCTCCGATGAGTATCTATGAAGTCCACCTAGGCTCTTGGCGCGCCGAGCTAAAGTATCGCCAGCTCGCCGAGGAGCTAGTCGACTATCTCATCGACACTGGCTTCACCCATGTTGAGTTTCTCCCCGTCGCCGAGCACCCCTACGGACCATCCTGGGGTTACCAAGTCACTTCTTATTTCGCACCCACCTCACGTTTTGGCTCACCCGATGACCTTCGCTATCTCATTGACCGCCTCCATCAATCCGGAATTGGCGTTTTAGTTGATTGGGTTCCGGCTCACTTCCCTAAAGATGAGTGGGCCCTGGCCCGCTTCGATGGCACCGCACTATATGAACACCCAGACCCAAAACGTGGCGAGCACCCAGACTGGGGCACCCATGTCTTTCACTTCGGTCGCGTTGAAGTCCGAAACTTTCTAGTTGCAAATGCGCTCTACTGGTTCGAGGAGTTTCACGTCGATGGCCTGCGCGTTGATGCAGTGGCTTCAATGCTTTATCTCGATTACTCGCGGGGGCCAGGTGAGTGGGAGCCCAATCAATACGGAGGCCGCGAGAATCTCGATGCCGTTGCTTTCTTACAAGAAGTAAATGCAACGGTCTATAAGCGGGTGCCTGGAGTTGTGATGGTCGCCGAGGAATCAACCGCCTGGCCTGGTGTCACCCAGTCGACCCAATTAGGCGGATTAGGTTTTGGGCTCAAGTGGAATATGGGCTGGATGCACGATGCCCTCGGCTACATTCAGCATGAACCAATTCACCGTCAATACCACCATGATGAAATAACATTTTCCATGGTCTACGCCTATAGCGAGCACTTTGTTTTACCGGTATCTCACGACGAAGTTGTGCATGGCAAAGGCTCACTTATCGGGCGAATGCCCGGTGACCGCTGGCAGCAACTTGCGAATCTACGAGCCTTCTTGGCCTTCATGTGGGCGCACCCCGGAAAAAAGTTGCTCTTCATGGGTTCGGAGTTTGCCCAATCTGGTGAATGGGCCAGCCAGCGCAGTCTGGATTGGTCGTTACTTCAACTTGCCGAACACGCAGGCGTCTTACTCACGGTGACTGATCTAAATAACGTTTATCGAGCGACTCCAGCGCTCTGGCAACGCGACGACGACCCAGGCGGCTTCGAGTGGATCGACGCCGGTGATGCTCCCGGAAATATTTTCACCTGGCTCCGTTGGGATAAAGCTGGCCAGCCCCTTGCCTGTGCCGTCAACTTCTCCCCCACCCCGCATACGGGTTACCGCATTGGGTTGCCGCTAAGTGGCAGTTGGACCGAAGTAATTAACACCGATGCCGACGTTTACGGTGGCAGCGGGGTCGGAAATCTTGGCGGCGTAACTGCTGTCGACGTTCCTTGGCAGGGCCGCCCAGCGTCTGCTCTGGTGGTGCTGCCGCCATTGGCCGCTATCTACCTGCGCTATGACCCAACCCCCCGTTGAGTGGTGAGGCGTTGCAACTTTTTTTGAAAAAAAGTTGCAACGCCTCACCACTCAACGGGGCCGGTTGACAGCTGGAATGCGCGAACGGCTGCGAAGTGCCGAATCAACTAATGCCACCATCCCCCAAGGTCGGATCAAGTCATTTGCCGTGAAGACAATCACCATCCAGCCTTGATCTTGCAAAAGGTTTCGCCTGGTGGCATCGTGACGGCGCTGTTTATCCTCCGCGTGCACTATTCCGTCGTACTCCGCGACAACTCTTTGCTCAGACCACGCCAAATCTACTCGTGCGATCCATTCGCCATCACTGACTATTTCCAGGTTGCACTGCGGCCTAGGTATCCCAGCCAGTACCAGGTGCGCACGCGTGATTGACTCCCCCGGTGATTCTGATTTGGGATCTAGTAGCGAAATTACTCGGCGAGCGTTTGTCACCCCGCGACGCCGATGCGCCCAGTGCACCAGCGACTCCAACTCCGCAAGCGAGGTGAGGCCGGAGCGAAGAGCGAAATCCCCCATTGCGACTAGGTGCTCGATCGGCACCAACGCTGCACAGTCAAGCCATGTGCGCGCCGCAGTCGTGACTTTAAGTCTGTGTATTTGAGTTAGGTGATCGTCGGGCATCATTAGCCGGCGACCGCGCACCCCGCGCCGCTGGGGCCGAACCCCACCCGCGGCTACCGCAACTGTGTCGGTCTGAGTGCCTTCGAGGACGGCTAGCCATGGCGGTAGCGGTAACCCCCACAATCTAGCTGCCGAGACATCAGCTAAAACTGCTTTCGGCCCACAGACCAAACTGGCCGCAGACGCTATTGCCAATCCCCGATCGGCGACCGATACCGCATAGCGAACCCCCCGCGACGGCGAGATCAACTTCCTCGTGCGCCCTTCGGCAAGCGTCAAGGCGTCGGGCCGCAATGTCGAAACCAAGCTGGCGCCGTTTACAACAAACTCCAGTGGAATCTTTGACATGTACTAATTACAGCTACTTAGCATTTGTGCTTCAAAATGAAAATTGATCCTGTGCGTGCCGGTCCAACGTTGGTAGCCTTGGGGATAACTTTTAAACGTGCCCTGGATTTGGGTAGGCCAGCACAAAGTACCCGAGCACAGATCCGTTGAGTGGTGAGTTGTTACAACGTTTTTTGAAAAAAAGTTGTAACAACTCACCACTCAACGGAGAAGGCCAACGGAGAAAGCCAACGGACATCGGGATGAGCGGCTCAGGCTAGAAAAGGGCGTTGGCTAATGCAGTGCGTGCACCGGCGACTGCAGGGTCCTCGCCTGCAAGGATAAACAACTCGAGCATCCGCGCCCGCACCAAATCCCGATCCGCCCCCGATGAAGCTCTCACGCAGACAACAAGTCGATCGAATGCTAGCGACCAGCGACCAGCGAGTGCGTCAAAGTCGGCGGTGGCGCATTGCACCCGCACATCACTTGCAGCATCGATTTGCTCAGCTATGGCGCGCAATTCCCCCTCGTCTTCACCTTGGGTGCGCCGATACAAGCCCACCATCGCCAGCCCTGCCTGCGCATCGCGATCAGCAGGGTCAGCGTCAAGAATCAACCGATAGGCTGCCGCGGCCGCATCCCAATCACCGGCTTCAATAGCATCGAATGCCGCGTCAAACCTTGGATCCGCTGCAGGCTCGGTAGTTGCTTCCATCGTTGTCGCCTCAGTTGTCGGTTGGCTTGGGTCAGTAGTTAAAGTCCCGGTGACTCCCTGCTCGGCTGCCACCTTCAATAACTCGTCCAGAATTTGCCTAATCTGCGGCTCCGGATAGGCGCCTTGGAAAAGTGGAACCGGCTGCCCCTTAATCACCGCGAAAACCGACGGAATCGACTGCACCTGGAATGCAGCTGCCACCCGCTTTTCAGCGTCAACATCAACTTTGGCAAGGATCCAGAGACCGCCATCCTCAGCAGCCAATTTCTCCAAGATCGGCGACAGTTGTTTACACGGCCCACACCACTCGGCCCAAAGGTCAAGTACCACGGGCACGGTCATCGAGCGATCAATCACTTCCGTCTGGAAACTGGCCTCGGTGACATCGATTACCACCCCGGCCGGGGCATTTGCCAAAGCTGCGGCGGCCTGCTGTTGGTTTTGACGCGCCGAAGCAAGGGCACCGAGATCAATGGCACCGCGGCCAGAAAATGGAGTTGAAGTCACCCCCCTATCTTCCACCATGGGGGTCTTTGCCCCGCCCGACCCCTATCAAGGACACTAAGCGGGTGCATATTTCGGCCAAGGCAGACTATGGGATGCGCGCACTCCTCGAACTCACTGTCGCATACGTCGTGGACCCAAAACATTTGGTCAAGGGTGAAGCCATCGCCACTACCCAAGGCATCCCGCTGAAATTCCTCGAAGGGATTCTGCGGCAGTTACGTCAAACCGGAATTGTTGCAAGTCAGCGTGGAGCCGATGGCGGCTACCGACTTGACCGCGGCCCAACTCAGGTCACCATCGCCGATGTAGTTCGCGCACTTGACGGGCCCCTTGCCGCCGTTCGAGGCCAACGACCCGAAGATGTTGAGTATGTGGGGGCCGCGGAGCACTTGTCCGAGGTCTGGATTGCTGTACGCGCATCAATGCGCCACGTTCTGGAGAACATCACCCTCGCCGATGTGGCCTCCAACAAATTACCCGCCGAAGTCACGGTCCTGCTTGCCGAGCCTGGTGCCTGGCAGCGTAGAACTAACTAAGTTGCTCCGCGGCTACATAGGCGTCCATGGCGCCATCAAGTACTGCTTCGCTCAGCGAATCTATCTCGGCACCGCGAATCGCTAGGCGCGATTTAGTCTCGCCAATTACCAGCGCGCAGATTTCATCTTTGATCCGGCGAAGCTTTCGCGCTCTATCTTGCCCACTGCCGATTAGCCAAATGCGATGCTCGTCAATGGCGGCCAGCAGGAAGTCAATGCCGTCGCCAAGTGATGCGACCGTCTTTAATACCGGTGGCCGCCAACCCTCGTGGTGGCCCAGTGCGATCATGTGCCGTAATTCTCGAACCGTGGTTTCGGCACCCTCGCGATCGGCCTTATTCACCACAAAGATGTCGCCAATTTCGAGAATGCCGGCTTTAGCCGCTTGGATACTGTCGCCCATCCCGGGAGCGATTAACACGACGGAAGTATCGGCGGTCGCGGCGACCTCTACTTCTGATTGGCCAACACCAACAGTTTCAATAAGCACCGCAGCAAAACCTGCGGCATCAAGTACCCGAATTACCTGCGGGGTGGTCGCCGCCAACCCCCCAAGATGCCCACGGGATGCCATTGACCTGATGAAGACGCCCTCATCGGTTGCGTGTTGCTGCATTCGAATTCGATCACCCAAGAGTGCGCCACCAGAGAACGGCGAGGATGGGTCTACCGCCAAAACAGCCACCCGATCACCCCGGGCCCGAAACGCCGAAACCAGCGCGGAGGTAGTGGTGGATTTACCGACCCCGGGTGCCCCCGTGATACCAATTACCTGAGCACGCCCGGCGAACCCAGCCAGTGCCTGCATGGCTTCGCGGGCATCGGCCGAACCGTCTTCAATGCGGGAAATCAATCGCGCAATATCGCGCTGCTCGCCCGCTTGGGCACCAGCAATCAAACCTAAAACACTCACCCGCTGATCATCTCGCAACTTCGGCAATCAGGCTTTAGGCACGCGCACCAGCAGCGCATCACCTTGGCCGCCGCCGCCGCAAAGTGCCGCCGCACCGGTGCCACCGCCGCGTCGCTGCAGCTCGAGCGCTAGGTGCAACACAATTCTGGCACCTGACATCCCGACGGGGTGACCCATGGAGATCGCGCCGCCGTTGACGTTGACGATTTCTCCGGACACCCCAAGCGCCTTACTCGAAACCACGCCCACCGCAGCAAACGCCTCATTAATTTCGAGGAGATCAAGATCGCTAACGGCGATACCCTCGCGCCGACATGCTTTCAGGATCGCATTCGCCGGCTGCTCCTGCAATGAGGCATCCGGGCCAGCCACCACCCCGTGGCTGCCGATTTCAGCAAGCCATGTCAGACCAAGTTCTTCGGCCTTCTTCTTGCTCATGACAACAACCGCGCAGGCCCCATCGGAGATCTGCGATGCACTACCAGCTGTGATGGTGCCGTCTTTGGTGAATGCCGGTCGTAGCCCCGCCAGAGATTCAGTCGTGGTTTCCGCCCGCACCCCTTCATCAGCACTGAAAATTATTGGATCACCCTTACGCTGCTTGATCTGCACCGGCGTGATTTCGTTGTCGAAAACGCCACTTAACTGCCCGGCAGCTGCGCGCTGGTGTGACGCAGCCGAGAAAGCGTCCTGCTCCTCGCGAGTTAGGTCATATCGGGCATTGTGCTTCTCGGTGCTCTCGCCCATCCCACATTCATCAAATGCGCAGGTCAGCGCGTCATAGGCCATTGAGTCGACCATGGTCCAGTCGCCGTACTTGGTGCCCTCACGCGAGCCCAATAGGAGGTGGGGCGCGTTGGTCATCGACTCCATGCCGCCGGCCACTATGCAGTCAAACTCGCCGCCGCGGATCAACTGATCGGCAAGGGCAATCGCGTCGATCCCCGATAGGCAAACCTTGTTGATCAAAAGTGACGGCACATTCATGCTGATGCCGCCCTTCACCGCTGCCTGGCGAGCCGGCATTTGGCCGGCGCCGGCCTGCAGCACCTGGCCCATGATCACGTAGTCGACCTGATCTGGTGCCACCCCAGCTCGTTCTAAGGCAGCCTTGATAGCCATGCCCCCGAGGTCGGTGCTGCTAAAGGACTTCAAAGACCCCAACAGGCGCCCGATCGGAGTCCGGGCTCCGGCAACAATCACTGAACCATTGTCGAACGACATGCGGGCTCCTTAGTGTCCACTTGACTACCGGTTTGGCCTTGACAATGCGACCATAGGGCTATGACGACACATTCTACGAATTCAGCCACCCCCTTGCATTCGACCCCAGTTGGTGGCTCCGAGGCGCTGCTCACCCAACTGGACCATGTCGGGTTCGCGGTGCCAGATCTTGAAGTGGCCAAGGAGTTCTACGGACGAGTTTTTGGCCTCAAGGTTGTGCACGAGGAGGTCAACGAGGCCCAAGGGGTCCGCGAGGCGATGCTCGGTGTCGGCGATTCCTGTATCCAATTACTCGCCCCCCTAGGCCCAGAATCGACAATCGCGAAGTTCATCGACCGATCTGGCCCCGGTATCCAACAGGTGGCCTATCGGGTTACCGATATTAGGGCGGTCGCCGCCACTTTGCGCGAGCGTGGGATCCGAGTGCTCTACGACGAGCCCAAAATCGGCACCGCAGGATCACTGGTGAACTTCGCCCATCCAAAGGACTGCGGCGGGGTGCTGATCGAGCTCGTCCAACCCGCGAACTAATGGAACTCACGAACCTCGAGATTGCCGGCTGGGGCGCCACCCCAGAACAACTCCAGGCCGCGGCTGCGATCACCATCGGGATTTTTGGGGCCATCGTGGTCATCCTCATCATCCGCCGGGCCACCAAATTGCTCACCATCACCCTCATCGGGGTCGTCATAATCGTGGGCTGGTGGGGGGTCCGCAACGGACTTCTGACATCATTCCTTGATGCAAACCCTCATTGATGCCGTAGCCGCCGGCGCTGATAACGCTGATTTCGCTTCACTCGCACTACCGGAGTCCTATCGTGCAGTCACAGTCCACAAGGACGAAGCCAGCATGTTCGATGGCATGGCGTCGCGCGATAAAGACCCACGACGCTCACTGCATCTAGATGACGTACCGGTTCCTGAGCTCGCTCCAGGTGAGGCATTGATCGCCGTCATGGCCTCAAGTATTAATTACAATACGGTTTGGACTTCAATATTTGAGCCGGTTTCTACATTTGGGTTCCTGGAGCGCTACGGCAAGTTGAACCCCCATGCGAAACGTCACGACCTGCCCTATCACATCATCGGCTCGGACGCGTCCGGAGTAGTGCTGCGCACCGGACCTGGAGTTCACCTTTGGAAGCCCGGTGACGAAGTTGTCGCGCACTGCCTAAGTGTGGAGCTGGAATCCCCGCTCGGCCATAACGACACCATGCTTGATCCTGAGCAGCGCATCTGGGGCTTTGAAACCAACTTCGGCGGCTTGGCCCAACTTGCCATCGTCAAATCAAATCAGTTGCTGCAAAAGCCCGCGCATCTTACTTGGGAAGAAGCCGCAAGTCCGGGCCTCGTTAATTCCACGGCATACCGTCAACTGGTTTCACGCAATGGTGCCGGGATGAAGCAGGGCGATGTCGTGCTCATCTGGGGTGCTTCCGGTGGCCTTGGTTCATACGCCACGCAATACGCCCTCAATGGTGGTGCCACCCCGGTCTGCATGGTTTCAAGCCCGCAGAAGGCGCAGATCTGCCGAGACCTCGGTGCGGAGTTGATCATCGATCGCAATGCTGAGGATTACCGATTCTGGAAGGACGAGAACACTCAGGACCCAAAGGAGTGGCAACGTCTGGGTAAAAAGATTCGTGAATTGACCGGTGGCGACGATGTCGACATCGTCTTTGAGCATCCAGGCCGAGAAACGTTTGGCGCCAGTGTCTACGTAGCACGCAAGGGCGGCACCATCGTGACCTGCGCCTCGACTTCCGGCTACATGCATGAATATGACAATCGCTATTTGTGGATGAATCTCAAGCGTATTATTGGTAGCCATTTCGCCAACTACCGCGAGGCGTACGAGGCCAATCGCATGGTTGCGCGCGGCATGATTCACCCGACACTCTCGAAGACATTTAACTTGGAAAATGCCGGTGAGGCCGCATTCGAAGTCCATCACAACCTGCATCAGGGCAAGGTCGGAGTACTTTGCCTAGCTCCACATGAGGGCTTGGGGGTACGTGACCATGAATTACGTGCGAAGCACCTAACCGACATCAACCGCTTTCGAGATTCCAACTGATTAACACTTAACATCAGCACATGAGCAACGCCGTGACTCCTGCGATGCCTTGGCAGGTGGGCCGAGCCGGCTTGCCCTTGGGTTACCTGCCGGGTCTTGATGGCATTCGTGCGTTAGCGGTCATCGGTGTACTTCTTTATCACGGTGATGTCGGCGGGCTCCAGGGTGGATTTCTCGGTGTCGACGTCTTCTTCGTCCTCAGCGGATTCCTGATTACTTCAATCATCCTCGAGGAGTTCGACAAGTTCGGGCGCATTGACTTTAAACAGTTTTATCTAGGACGCGCTCGACGACTCCTGCCGGCTTTGGTACTGATGTTGCTTGTCGTAGGTGTAGCCACTGCCATCTTCTACCGTGATGCAGCGCACCAATTTGCAAGTGATGCACTTGCCTCCATCTTCTACGTAAACAACTGGTGGTACATCTTCGCCGACCAGTCATACTTTGCGTTCACCGGACGGCCGCCATTTCTAAAGCACCTCTGGTCACTTTCGGTCGAAGAGCAGTTCTATTTGATTTGGCCGGCAATCGCCTACCTGTGCGTGCGAAAGTTCGGACGTCGCGGCGTCGCGCTACTCGCTGCAGTTGTTGCGGTCATGTCGACCGCGTGGATGCTCTACCTAACTGTCGCAAATGGTTACCCCGATTTCGCTGATCCCAGCCGCGCCTACTTCGGTACCGACTCACACATCTCAGGACTACTAGTCGGAGCGCTGCTTGCCACCTGCTGGCGCCCGGCCCGATTGACAGCAGTAATTCCAAGGAGAGCTCGCATCCTCGGTACCACAGTTGGCGCTTTCGCCGGCCTGGCAATCATCACTATTTTCTTGCGGGCTGGCGAGTTCAGCCCTTGGCTCTACCGGGGTGGGTTCTTAGGGATCGCCCTTGTCACCGCGGTTCTCATTGCCAGTGCAACCCACCCGGGGTTACCGCTCGGCCGCTGGATCGGCTCCCAACCTTGGCGCTATATCGGACAGCGCTCCTACGGCCTTTATCTTTGGCATTGGCCGATCTTCATGGTTACCCGACCAATGCTTGATATCGAATTGGACCCCTTAGCGCTTCTAGCCTTGAGATTGGCTTTGACATTTACGATCGCCGAGGCCAGCTTTAGATTCATCGAGTTGCCCATTCGGCGCGAGGTGATTGATCGATGGGTGCAGTCTTGGCGAGAGTCCGCCGGTGCTGATCGACAACGTCAGACTCGAATCGGCGTTCGGGTGGCCGTGTGGTCATCGGTTGGCGTGGTGGCCCTTGGCGCCGCCTTGGTTACCACCGAAGTCGCAATCGCCCCAGATGTTGTGGCGGCCATCGAGGATGGGCGGCCGGGCACTACCGAAGTCACCCTTGACGAATATCCAATTCCGGTAGCCAGTGCGATTCCGGCCGCCAGTGCAACTTCATCCCCAGCGCCTACCTCGTCACAGCTGCCGTCCGCAACAATTACTCCCACATTTGATCCCGGCCTGGCCAGCGCCATCGGTGACTCCGTGCTGCTTGGTGCCCGTAACGCAGTCAAAGCTGCGATACCGGGGATTCGAGTCGACGCATCGGTAGCCCGGATGCCTGGTGCATTTATCGACGATATTCGGAAGTTAATTGTGGATGACAAACTCGCACCTATTGTGGTTATTCACCCCGGCACCAACGGGGTACTTACCGAGAATATGTTGAGAAATATGCTTGACCAGCTCGTCGACTACCCCAGGGTCGTAGTGGTAAATACCGATGTACCGCGGGTTTGGCGCGACCCCAATAACGAAGTTGTTGCCCAGGTGGTGCCCGACTATCCAAATGCCGTCATCGCCGACTGGTACACCGTCAGCACCGGTAAGCGCGACTACTTCGCCTCTGATGGGGTACACCTAACGGCTAAAGGAGCCGCAGCGTACGCCAAGGTTATTAAGGAAGCGACCGGTCTCTAGCGAACCGAGCGTATTTGGGCGCACAGTTTGGGTCAGCTAGTTTTTGGGGGTTGGTGGTGGGTAGGCGGTTGCGGGTATTGGCGGACGAGCATTGTCATCATGTGACTGTGCGTTGTAATAATCGGGATTTTTTGCTGCACCGCAGTCAGTGTCGTGATGTGCTACTCGGGGCGGTGTTTCGGGCCAAGGCCAGGTATCACTTTGACGTGTATGGGGTGTGTGTGATGAGTAATCATGTG